>JAPLUT010000001.1 GCA_026397475.1 candidate division SR1 bacterium
AATTCGATTTAAAGGTAGAAGTAGTACTAATCATAATTACAGACGACTAAATAATATAAACCAGAAAAAATGATAGTAACTTTCTTAAAAAAATCAATAGATTTTTCTATCTAATGTAACTATACAAAATGGAACTTCATATTGAAAATAAAAAGAAAATAGATATGCTTCATTTACTAGTCAATCTATTTATTCACCATAGTACATATTAATGAATACTGCCACAATAAGAAACACGAGAAGAACAAACTGTAGTTTACAGGAGTTTTTTTCGATGGCATAAAACAATATATATTTAAAATATATGCTCTCTGGAAATGCTCCAGGGTTTTTTTTAGTTTGGAAAAATAGAATAATGAAAACAATTATAGTGAACAAATTATATATCAGACTGAGAAGACTTAGGATAATAAGACGACAGTTTTAGAGATCACAAAAATATGTTTTGGCTCTACGACTATCGTCTAGAGCCTTTTTATACTTTAGTTTTTTTATAATGAATATATACAACAAAGAATACACAACAATACAAGCAAATAAAGATATTTTTATAGCAAACAAAGTTTCTCTAGATGAATGTAAAATTATTACACAACGAATAAAAGAAGAAAACAAAATACATACGCCGCATATGATTGAAATCACAGCAGAAGAGCTCTTAGAAGTAGCAAACACACAGGGATGTTGTGCAATAAAAAACAACGAAGAACTCGTTGGATTCATTAAAGTACTGTCAGTAGAAGAAAATGAATTTCTCTTATTAGAACGATGAAGCGTAATTGTTAAAGAAGAGTATCGTAATCAATGATGGGCAAGATACCTCGTAAAAACGGTATTGGAAACCCACAAAACCACACCCATGTACTCTGTTACGAATGTAGAAGCGATACAAAAAATCACTCAGCTCTTTTGACAACAGAAATACTTAGCTAGCGAAATACCCAAACAAATTTTGGAAATAATGGAAAAGCCAGGGAAATTACTACAAAATGATACCATATACGCCAATGAAGTTTTACATATCTTAATCCAAAAACTATGATAGAAAAAATCAGTTTCAAATGAAACAAACAATGACCAAATCTTCTCATACTATGAGCCATTCATGGAGATGAACCATGTGGTACTCATGCCATAAACAAAATCATAAAAGAAATACAAACAAATATTTTGCAACTAGAAAGTTGAAGCATAACATGCATACCCATATGTAATCCAAACGCATATATGAAAAGAGTAAGATATACAGAAAAAAATCTTAATAGAGTTATAAAAAATCACGATAAACCGCTTTACTATGAAGAGCAATTAGCGAATATACTGATTGAAGAGATAGAAAAATGTGACTATCTACTAGATTTACATTCAATGCAAAGCAGTTGAACCTCCTTTGTTTTCCAAGACTACAATGATACAGATACAATATCTTTTTGTAAAAATATGGAATTAGAATATGTTATAACGGGGCGGACAAAACTAGCTGTAACATATGAAAATGCAGACACCGTAGGGTATGCACATAAATATTGAAAAATATGAGCTGTAGTAGAGTGTGGACAACATAATGACAATAAATCTAAAGAAGTTGCCTATACAACAATAATTAACACACTAATAGGATTATGAGTAATTGCTCACAAAAAAACAAATTCACAAGAGACAATATCCATTGTGGTAACGAAAGTAATTTCAAAAGTAAAATCAGGAAATTTTAGTCAAACCCGAAAACATCTAGATTATGTGAAGACATGAATGGTATTGTCTACATACGATGACGGAGAAAGTATTATAGCAGAAGAAAATGGATATATACTACTGCCAAACGAAACAGCTAAGATAGGAGATGAGCGGTTTTATATAGGAAAGTAAAAACTATTTCAAAACCCTTCTATATCAGCCCATCTCTCACTTGAGATACTTTGCAACTCTTGCAATAGTCGTAGAGGAAGCACCTGTCGATTCTTCAATCATCTTATACTGCTCTCATTTTGAGAGTTTTTGAGCAATAGAAAGTCTAAGAGAAAATTCCATAATTTCGTCAGGAGTAAGAAGATCTCTAAGAAAAGAAAATACCTCACGCTTTGTCTTGAGGAGTAAAAACGATTTCTGTAAATTCAGAGAGGCTTTTTCTAAATGACGGTTATCCATAGGAGAATGAAGGAATAAATAGAAAGATAATAATGATTATATACTTTATTGCAATAAAGTATTGCAATTTTATTTTAAATCAATATACTTTACTCAGATAAAGTATCTTTATATTAAATATACCCTCCATGTACATACGTTGCATCAACAAAACATCGCATCGCCATACTCTCTACCATTGCAGATAAGTTTTTCCGATACACGAGTTTTTATGCTCTCCCGGGAAAACGGGGGAGTTTTTTTATATTATTTATAAATAGAGATCGAAATGAATGCAGAAAAAATTAAAAATATACCAAAAGAATCTATGAATAAAGAGACCCAAGAAATTATTATAAATATTGCTAAACAGCTATTTTTATGCTATATCATAGACGAAAGAAAAATTTGAAAAAAACGAGTACAAAAAATAGGAAAGAAAATAAGTAGTGAAGAAAGAGATGTAATAGTAAGCAATGAGTTCCCCTACCTCAGAAAAAAACAATCCTTTCAAAATTACTTACTAGAAAAGTATCGAAAAGAAGAAAATTCAACCTATAAACAGTATTCAAAAGCCGTATTTTCATTTCTCCAAGAAACAATATATTTTAATGAATTTATATATACACTAAAGAAGAAAAAGATTGTTCTCTCACAAAAAGAAAGAGAAATACTAAAGAATTATTTTATACAAGAAGTTGAGAAATCATTTTCTTGCTCTCCTTTATCTCTTAGCACCATGAACATGACACTTATCTCATCCTATAAATCATTAGCAGATATAATCACAAAAGACGCTACCATAGAAAACGAAACAAAACGTAAAGACATAACGAGCATACTTGGAAAACGAATAGAAGACAGCTATATCGAATTCACCATTCCCGCAAATTCTCGCGAAAAAAACAAACAAACCGTAGAAGCATTAGAAGCGGAAAATATAATAACCTTTTGTTGTCCTGACTATAGATATTATCTAGATGAAGAAAGAAATATGAGATGCGACACCTCTTGTATTGGAGACGAAATCTGAAGTTTTGGAGATATTATTATTAGGACCGCAAAAAAGACTATTCCAGATCTCTATACTTTATGAAAGTTAAAAAAGCTAACTATTATTATGCCGAGCTACCAAATTTATCTGAGTCCAAACGAGACGAATACCTACGATAACTACTGCGAGAAACTAATGACTACAGCAAACAAAATCAAAACAGAATTAGATAAACAGTTTAGCGATAGGGGAATCAAAGTAGAAATTAACTGTATACTTTCTAACGAAATATATTCCGATCAAGAAATATATGGACTAAAAAATCAAATTACTCCCTTGATTGAAAGCTATATATGAAATGAATTCAGTGATTTTTATAATAAAATTATTGGAGTAGAAACAAATTATCAAAGTGAAACAAATGAAAACAAGATAAAAGATATTTTGGTAAGTGATATTGCTGAGTGACAATTATTAGTAGAAAGACTATGAAAAGAAACACTCTATCTTCTCCCAGAAGATGAAAAAATGTTAAGACCACAACTGGTATATATGATACAAAATCAAGAAATGAAAAAAGATATCAACAAATCTATCGGAGGATTACCGACGCTTATCATCCAAAACACAAGTTTCGCTTAAGAAAATCGATGGACTACTTCAACCACGCTTTCACAATTCTAATATTGAAATGAAAAGTTTTTACTTCTTCAAACTCAAAACGATCACCAAACTCTTGACGTAAAACATCAACCTGCCAAGTCATCATCTCTAAAAACATCATTAAGTTTTGAAGCTTCATATTAATAATCTGATCGAACATTTTTCTATAATAAATCAACCCATCATCTCCTCCCACAAAGGCTGGCTTCGGTTCTCGTTTTTTTACATTATCCGCGGCATTAGCCTCAAACGTTTCTTCAGGAATATACGGCAAATTCGCTACCAGAATAACATTTCAAGCTAAGCCCCCCTTGATAAAGGGGGAAACGAAGGGGGATTTAACGAGCATAAACTCCAGCAAATCCGACTGTAAAAAAGATACCTTCATTATTCATTTTTCATTATTCATTTTTCATTGATCAATTACCAACTTCTGGTAATTAATCTTTGCAACCTCCAACGCATTAGCAAAATAATCGCTAAAAATAGCTTCAGCAAAATACCCAGGATTTTGCAATAAGACAGAAATTCCAAGCACCCCGCACCCTGTTCAAATATCTAAAAGCAAGTTTTTCCTTCACTGTTCACTGTTCACTGTCCACTGTTCACTGATAAATTCGGTAACCGAATTTATCATGTACTCCGTCTCTGGTCTAGGAATAAGCGTCGCTTCATTCACATAAAATTCCCTTCCAAAAAAATCCACATGTCCCAAAATATATTCTAACGGTTTCTTATCCTCTACATAAGACTTGTAAGCAACAAGGATTTTTTGTATAATCTCATCAGAAATTTCCTTGTCCATATTTGTCCACAATTCTTCTCTTGAACAATGTAAAAAAGTACAAAGAAACTTTTGAAGAACAAACTTCTCTTTAAAACTAGGATTTCACAACAATTCCGAAAGCTTCATTAAAAATATTTATAATAGTAAAATAGCATAAATAAATATTAAAACCGTACATCATATTTTATGTGAGATACAATGAAAATCTGAATTTTTTTGAAGATTTTCATGATATCGAACTTATGCCGGCGATTTGAGAAGCACTAAGCACAAATAAAATGAAGTGATTGGTGCTTTCGAAAACAGTCGGCGTGCCTGAGTTTCAAAAGCTCCTTTTATGTCCAACCGCCAAAAAAATAAGTAAAGCGTAATTTTTTTGGATGATTGGAATATACCGACAATTTGAGAATGTATAAATACGAATGAAATGAAGTAGGTATACTTTTCGAAAATAGTTCGGTATAGAGATTGAAAAACATTCATTATTATATAGAATAATACCAGGCAGAATCTCCAGACAACAGAAATGATCTTCTGATCTTCATTTCAAGGTATCTTATAATACTTCAAGCGGCATTAAATGTATCATGAGCAAAGGCGCAACCGCTCAAGAGCTCTTTATAGTTACTACCCAAATAATTCTGAAGTATAACGAGGAATTATTGGGATAGTAACTATACAATATTCAATCAAAAATGGAATTCATTTTCGAAGGATATTGTATCGTCTGCAATGAACAAGACACAGAAACAGTCAAAGAATATCTCAACCAGTTCGTCATTTAAAAATAAATAGTTTCCATCATTATTCATTTTTAATTATTCATTTTTAATTATTTTGTCCCTCCTTCGACCCATCATTACAAGCATCTTGCTCATATATGTACGAATCCGGATCATAAATACAATTTTTTCACAACAAAAAAATACTCTCAACCACCAAAAAAACCAGTGAAACGAAGTTTTTTTGGATGATTGAGGTATACCGATGACTTGAGAAACTTTAAGCACGAACAAAGTGAGGTGATTAAAGATTTCGAAAGCAATCGTGTATAAGATCGGAATAACATTGAAAGTATTTGGACTCGGCATCATCATAGTAGGATCCCTATTTGCATATAATTATTTGCTCTGATTCATCGGGCAACAGAACTTAGTTCTGGCGAACATTATAAACACACAAAGCTTATTAACATTTATACTTTATTGTACACTATTCGTAGCACTAATAATGGTACTTTTTAGAAATCGATATAAAACAATTTTTAAAATACTTCTTATCGGATCACTTTTCTTCATAGCACTCGCATACGGAGGATTAATTATATGAATAAATACACTACTCATCTACTACATAGTTTCTGCATACGCAGAGGAGTACATGAAATATTCTGCAGGGAATAATATGTTCCTCGCAAACAACGAGCCCAATCCTAGTAATCTCATCTTCTTCTGTATATTGATCTGATTATGATTTGGTGCTGTAGAAAATATTTTATATATAGTGAACAATCTAATAAATCACGAAAATATAAATATAATCAGTACTTTAATCGGGAGAGGATTAATTGGAACATTGATTCATATCGTCTCTACAGGATTAATAGCATTTATTGTAATGAAAACAAAAAAGGGGAATAACATTGTTCTTCCGATTATCCTAGGTATCATTGGGTGAGTTTGACTCCACAGCATCTATAACATCAGTTTACAGCATAATGCCACCTACATAACAATACCCCTAGTTATTCTTTCATTTTTCTTGATGACTTACCTTACCTTCCAATCGGATATTATTTACAAGCAACAACAACAGAATTAATAAATTCTGTCCTCCGGCGCCTGTCCCGTCTTTAGCGGGGTAAAGGAGGAGTACCACCCCGCCTTGCGGGACAAACTCCGTGGGGGAGGATTTAGATGGGAGGCTTTCCATTTGTTTTCCCAAACTAATTCTATATACAAAATACATTTACCATTTGAATCAAAAGAATGAATCTCCAAGAAGCAGACAGAATGATCCTCCAAAGAGAAATAAAACCAGCTGAATACGAGTCAGAAAAATTCAACGACAACGGAGAATCTGCTCTTACAAAAATTTTATCAAAATCGCAACAAGCCGCATTTGCAGCTTTCCAACTAGTCAAAACCGCTGGTGAAAATTTCCGTTTAAATAAATGAGAAAGAATTCCTCTGTAAAAAACAATATTTTATATATTTTTTCTTAACCACAAATCATCAGAAACAACAAAAATAGGTTTTCTATTTTCGGTCCATCATCAAAACATAACACTATTAAAAAAAGAATAGATATCATCTGATATTTTATAAGATTTTCCTGCTTTATCCTGCACAACAAATCGTCAATTATATTCTAAATGAGGATTCATCTTACCTGTTCTTTTAGAAACTTTTTCAGACAATCTATGAAATGATAAAGCATGATCTCTTTTAAACTGATTGATTCACAACATCAAATTCTTGAGTTTGCTAGATAAAGAAACAATCTGTTTATTATTAGGATTATAGAGGATATATCACAACTTCTGAAGATAAATTTTCATTAATCAATTATTCATTTTTTGAAAAGATATTTTTTGCATTACGGGTTCCATAGATACATAACGATCTTTATATCTTCCCCTTTCAAAAAAATATTCATCAACCGACTGATTCAAGCGAATTATATATTTACGTTCTTCATAATACCGGTTACAACGATGTAAGAAGTCATCCAGGGGAAGAGAATCTGGAAGCGTAAGAGTATTTTTATCAGAACGATAAAACGTAAATATAAATACAAAAAGAAAGTTAATAAGACTTTCATATTCTAGTAAAAAGTCCCTTTCTCATGACAATGCTTCTGTCACAAGATACTGGTCATCAACTGCTACTACATCAGGAAATCTGACTTTATAAAAATTTTTACTTTCTCATCTCTCCTTTTGTATCGCAAAAACTTCATTGTGAAGAAGCTTCTTATATTTCAATAAAAGATCAGGTCTCTCATAACGATCAATATCATTATTACCATTTGCTGGAATAGTTTTTTTAACAAACAATTTTTTGTCTCAAAATTCTACATATCATATAAATTTGCTTTTTTTAGCACTTACTGGAAATATTTTTAATTTTCATGTATGTAAAATATCCAACAATCCTTTTCTTTGTTGTGGTGAAAAATCTACCGTTTGTGACATACGTTTATCGATACTAGGAGTTATTTTGTTTCAAGAGACATAACGCATAAACTATGCTAGTTGTTATCGAATAAATAGTGAAATAAGTATAATCGGAATCAAATTTTTTGCAAACTTCCTCTAACGTAAAAAACTACCTGGCTAAGGTAGTTTTTTACTTCATATCGATTCATCGATACAATAGCATTAAAAAGAGATAAAGACATGGTCGGGTATTAGGTATTAAGTGTTTTTAGGTTAGAATGGTGGTCTATCCCCACCTTCCGGTAGGGATACCTTGTTACGACTTAACCCCAGTCATCGGCTTTCTCCTTAATCCACATGGTGAATCTTTAGAGAACTCCAACTCCCATGGTTTGACGGGCGGTGAGTGCAAGGAACAGGGACATATTCACGGCGACAATGCTGATTCGCCATTACTAGCAATTCCAACTTCATGTAGTCGAATTCCAGACTACAATCCGAACTGAGGGTAGCTTTAAAGATTTGCTCCACCTTGCGGTATCGCTTCTCACTGTAACTACCCATTGTATGATCTATGAAGCCCCAGACGTAAGAGGCATGAGGATCTGACGTCATCCTCTCCTTCCTCCCGCTTACGCGGGCAGTCTCGTTAGACATATTTAACTAACGATGAGGGTTGCGCTCGTTACTAGACTTAACTAGACACCTTGCGGCACGAGCTGACGACGACCATGCACCATCTGTGAAAAGCGCTATATTGCTATAGCTATACGACTTTCATCGTAGACACAATCCATGTCAAGTCTGGGTAAGATTTTTGGCTTAGTATCCAATTAATCTAGATCATCCACTGCTTGTGTGTTCCCCCGCCTATCCCTTTGAGTTTCATTCTTGCGAATATACTACTCAGGCGCCTCGCTTAACGTGTTAACTTACGGCACCTCCATAACTGTTGATATAACATATGCTATACCAAAAGTTATGGAGACACCTAGCGAGGATAATTTACAGCTTGAACTACCGGGGTATCTAATCCCGTTTGCTACTCAAGCTTTCGTCCATCACCGTCAGAAATATCATAGTTAGCTGCTTTCGCTTTCGGCGTTCTTTCCGATATCAACGCATTTCACCGCTCCACCGGAAATTCCACTAACCTCCAATATTCTCTAGATATACAGTATCTATTCCCTGTCCACGATTGAGTCGTGGTATTTGAAAACAGACTTGTATATCCGGCTACGGACACTTTACGCCCAGTAAATCCGGATAACGCTTGGGACCTACGTATTACCGCGGCTGCTGGCACGTAGTTAGCCGTCCCTTATTCTTGGTGTACCGTCATTCGTCTTCCACCAAAAAAGGAGTTTACACACCGTAATGCGTCATCCTCCACGCGGAATCGCTGCATCAGACTTTCGTCCATTGTGCAAGATTCCCCACTGCTGCCTCCCGTAGGAGTATGGACCGTATCTCAGTTCCATCGCGGCCGGACATCATCTCAGACCGGCTACCCGTCAAAGGCTTGGTAAGCCATTACCTTACCAACTACCATGATAGGACGCACCCTCCTCCAAAAGCGATAAATCTTTCCTCACATCGGATTTTCACCATCGTGAGCATATTGAGAATTAGCTACATCTCTATAGTTGTTCTCAACTTTTGGGCAGATTAAGTACGCGTTACTCGCTCGTTTGCCACTGGTTTTATCCTGTATTGCTACAAAACAAAACTCGTTCGACTTGCATGTGTTAGGCGTTCCGCTAGCGTTCATCCTGAGCCAGGGTCAAACTCTTCATAAAAACCATGCTTTATCTCTTTTTAATGCTATTAATGATCTCTACAGACTAGTTGAATTGATCGATAAGCGTAAATTTTGAAAACAGTGAGAGGGATATGGGGGTTGAAGAGTTTATTTTAAACTTCTCAACTATCTCCACGAAGTCGCTTATTGCAATTTGATCTATTCATCTACTGTAATGGTGGCACTAATCTACTTTCCCAGTACTGACAGTACAAGTATCATCGACCGGCAAGGACTTAACTTCTGTGTTCGGAATGGGAACAGGTATTTCCCCAAGCCGCGTCAGTACCACCGTTAGAGTAAACGAAAAATCTACTATAATGAAAAGATCATTTAGTACAATAGCATAATATATTACGTTCAAAAAAAACAATAAATCTCGCTCGATCTATTAGTATGTCTCTGCTAAATCCGTTACCGGACGTACACATAACACCTATCAACCTCATAGTCTATAAGGGATCTTACCTCCGAAGAGAGAGCAATCTTATCTTGAAACAAGTTTCCCACTTAGATGCTTTCAGTGGTTACCTTTTCCCAGCGTGGCTATCCAGCTGTGCCACTGATGTGACAACTGGTTAACTAGAGGCTAGTCCATCCCGGTCCTCTCGTACTAGGGACAGCGTTTCTCAAATTGCTTGCGGTTACAGTAGATAGGGACCGAACTGTCTCACGACGTTCTGAACCCAACTCGCGTCCCGCTTTAATAGGCGAACAGCCTAACCCTTGGGACCTTCTACAGCCCCAGGATGCGACGAGTCGACATCGAGGTGCCAAACGGAGCCGTCGCTATGAACGCTTAGGCTCCATTAGCCTGTTATCCCCGGAGTAACTTTTATCCGTTGAGCGGATCCCCTTCCACTTGGAAGATCCGGATCACTTTCACCTAGTTTCCTACCTGTTCGACCTGTCAATCCGTAGCAAGCAAACCTTTGTACGCCTCCGTTACTTTTTAGGAGGCACCCGCCCCAGGTAAACTGACCAACTGACACTGTTTCCCGTTTTTAAGGGATTAGAGATGCTATATGCGTTGAGTGGTATCTCATTGTTGACTCCGCCCGGACCAAAGTCCAAACATCAAAGTCTCCCACTTATGCTGAGCAACACATACTACAACCCAATATCAATTTACAGTAAAGCTTCACAGGGTCTTTCCGTCTAACTGCAACTACCCGGCATTTTTACCGGGAATGTAATTTCACCGAGTCTAAGATTAAGACAGTGTGGAGATGGTTGTGCCATTCATGCGCGTCGGAACTTACCCGACAAGGTACTTCGCTACCTTAGGACCGTCATAGTTACGGCCGTCATTCACCAGTGCTTAACTCTCGAGCGTGAACAAGAGAGCATAACATTCTGGCATTGGACAGGCATCACTTCCTATACATCCTCTTTCGAGTTAGCAGGAAGCTGTGTTTTTGATAAACAGTCCCCCCCACGTCATTCGCTGCGACCTCGCATTGCTGCGAGGCAGGGCTTATTGCTAACTTACGCCCGCTAATTTGCCAAGTTCCTTAATCATTAGTTGTCTCGATTGCCTTAGTATTCTCTACTATCCTACATGTGTCTGATCTGAGTACGAGTTATATATACATAAGTTTAGCGGTTTTTCTAGGCACCAGAGCTATGAGAATCAATCAGTCCGAAGACATCATTTCCGATCAGACTCGAGAATAAGAGCGGATTTGCCTACCCCTACCTCCTCAATTGCTTGAGGATCTTGTCATCTCGACTTACATTCTTAGTAAGCTCTCACACATCCCAATGCGTTACCACATCACTGTATATATAAGGGCTGGAATATTAACCAGCTATCCATCGACACCCCGTTTCCGGGTGAGTCTTAGGTCTCGCCTAACCCTACGACGATGAACGTTGCGTAGGAATCCTTAGGATTTCGGCAGCAAGGATTTTCGCCTTGCGTCGTTACTTATGTCAGCATTTTTACTTCTCTACGGTCCAGTCGAAGCTCACGCCCGACCTTCAATCCAAAAAGAACACTCTCCTACCGTCTTATTCGCCGAGGCGAATAGACTTTCAACTTCGGTATATAGCTTAGCCCCCTTACATTTTCGGCGCACCTTCGCTTGTCCAGTGAGCTATTACGCTTTCTTTAAAGGATTGCTGCTTCTAAGCAAACCTCCTGGATGTTTAAGCAAAGACACCTCCTTTTCCACTTAGCTATAATTTTGGGACCTTAGTTAGAAATCTGGGCTGTTACCCTTTTGACCACGAAGCTTAGCCCCCGCAGTCTCACTTTACAATATTCCTCATAGCATTCGAAGTTTAACAAGGTTTGGTAATGACTTTCGTCACCCCTAGCCGTATAAGAGCTCTACCTCTATGAGATCTTCATTGCAAGCTGTACCTAAATACATTTCGGAGAGAACCAGCCATCACGTAACTCGATAAGCTTTTCACTCCTACACACAAGTCATCGGAAGGTTTTGCAGCACCAACCCGTTCGGTCCTCCAGCATGGTTTCCCATACTTTCAACCTGCCCATGTGTAGCTCGTCACGCTTCGGGTTTATTGATAGCAACTAGTCGCCCTATTCAGACTCGGTTTCCCTACGACTCCGGCTATAACTGCCTTAGTCTTGCTACTACCAATAACTCGCTGACCCATTCGTCAATAGGTACGCGGTCACTCTTGCGAGCTCCCACTCCCTTGTATGCTAAAAATTTCAGGATCTATTTCACTCCCCTTCCGGGGTTCTTTTCACCGTTCCCTCACGGTACTATGCGCTATCGGTGTAAAAAGGTATTTAGCCTTACCCAGTGGTCTGGGTGGATTCATGCCGAATTTCTCGTGTTCGACATTACTCAGGAACTACTAAGGAGGCGTTTTGTTTTCGAGTACGGGACTATAACCCTCTATGGTATAACTTTCCAGAAATTTCTCCTAACAAAACACAATATCCTAGAACTCTTGCTAGAGAATTCGAAGCAGTCCTACAACACCTCTTATAGCAACGCCTAGCAGCTTACACTATAAAGGTTTGGGCTCTTCCCAGTTCGCTCGTCACTACTACGGGAATCTCATTACGATTTCTTTTCCTCGTGCTACTGAGATATTTCACTTCACACGGTTGTGGTCATTTACGACATCCCGATATACGGGATAGGTTGCCCCATTAGGAAATCTCCGGTTACAAGCGGGTATTGGCACCTCGCCGGAGCTTTTCGCAGCCAATCACGTCCTTCATCCACCTTTTTACCCAAGGCATCCATTTTTAGCATTTAAAAAGATTTATTGTTTTTTAATACAACGTAATATATTATACTATTGTTAAATATCTCCTTCATCAGCACATCTTTTTTTTAGTGTAAAAAAAAGTGCGCGGAGTTCTTTATAGTAAATATTGTGGCCATTGCAAGAGATTTTTAGGTCTTTTTTACTATATTTTTAAAGTAGGCACTAAGCCCAAAAACTCACCAAAACATACCATATGTACAAATTTTTCCAAAAGAAAGTCAATCAATCTTTCACCGAAAAACACCAAAAAATGGAAAATAAAACAGAGTTTTAGTCGTCAGAATTAAATAATTTTTTTATATGTCATCTGCTCAAAGAAATCAAAAAAACATCTGTCCATTTCTGTCTATATATAGGATCAATGTAAAAATGAATAATTTTTCCTTGTTCGCCTTATAAAAACGCAATATGTTAAATTTTGACAAAACCACTCTCTATAGATATAATTGAATATAAGTCAGAACTGAAGTTGTATGTCACTTTATGCTTTTTTGCAAAACACCATGCAGAAAAAAATTATTATCACAATAAGCATCGTTATGTGTGCCCTATATACAATATGAAATGCTGCCATCATATTGAATTTTCCAAATATTAATATTCAGTCATTACAGGACAATTTTTCTCTTGTACATTTTGTAGCTCCAGGAAATAATTTTTGATGAAGCATCTTGCGATTGCCAACGAAATCAGTCACATGAACAGTAGTTTCTCTTAATGGAGCCCACAAGACATGTACAAAACTATTGAGAGGATTATATTACAATTCACAAAGATGAAAAAGACTTCGACCATTAGATAGCGATACCTTACAATTGTTACAGCAACAAGACGCATCATATAACAATCTTCAAATAGAAGGAGGACTCTATACAACATGTGACACCACATACAGTATTTTTGGACACCTACAATATACACGATGAGGAGTGGTATCTAGAATAGTGGCAGGAACAAAAATAAATTATGCCAACAACAAAATAATTCGAGGATTTGCAAATGGCTTGCAATATTTTGACAACAAAATCCCCATAGGATATCTCTACGACAGCAATTGATGAGTAGGATATGTCTGAGGAAGCTTAACAGGACACGAAAATTTAATAGCTTTTTTAAATGCATGATGATCTATTAATAGTTGATTTATCTACTCATGAAATGATATTATTTCACATAATCCATGACGAGAAACAATAATTGAAAACTGAAACAAAGCTATAGAAACAATGCGAAACATTATAGTCCAATGAAGTGTGTGATTATCAAAATCTATAAATCAAATAGATAGAATATCTCTTTTAGGAAGCCTACAAAACAAAACGGTTATCTACAATGGAAGCGACATTAACTCATCGACACTAATAAATGTTGCCAAACAAAAAGCACAAGAACTATGCCAATGAAGACAAATAAATTTACCATTAACAAATAGCGAAAAAATAGCATGTTACGATAGTGACCTAACAATCAATCTCGACGATTGATGGTATGCAAATAAAACGATAATTGTAAAAAATGCTAATGTGATTCTAGAGGGAGGGATGAACAACAATTCTGAAGCAATAAATCTCTTTATAGACAAATGATTTATGTATATTCCCAACGAAATAACTTCACAAAATTTTAATACTGAATGATTCCCCACGGACATCAACCCAACAAATTCTGGCCTCTACCTCAAAGGAAATATTATTATCAACGGATTAATTATAGGAGGACTTCCATGAGCAGAAACAGGATTTAATCACAAACTCCATGTACAATGAAAGATAACAACACTCAACACACCTCTAGAACCGAACGAATGAAGAGTAAGTCAGATAGAAAATATATTCTGAGTCAACTACGATAATTTCATAAATCTTCAAAAGGTTTTTGTGCGAGAATGTTGATTAAATGGGAAAGGAAGTGATGCCTCATGATGCAATACAGGAAACGTTATATCTACAACCCCACTTGTAATACTGAATGGGAACTATCCATCAGACATAGTACAATAAATAGAGTATACAAAAAAAGAGAGACGAATCTCTCTTTTTTGTAAGTTACAATATTATTGTGTATAGTAGCTATTCAAATCAATCGTTTGATTGAGCGTATTTTTTGCAGGATCTTGAGCAGTAACAACGACAGGACCAAGAGCATTAATTTGAAATTCTGCAGTAGCTATGCTATTTTTAAATTCATAAAGTTGAACTCAATTTCTAGTAATTTTTCATGTTATGACGGCAGTAGCATCTTGCAAGGGGATAATAACGGTATAGCTTGCATCAGCGTTTTTTGTTACTCTAATAGCAGAAGTATTTATCGTTGGCGCACTGGTATCAGCCACAGGAGCTGAAGGAGGTGCTACTGAATTAAGCGCTAGATTAACTTGTACGCTAGTCTTATTAGAGAATCCAGCGAAATCAAAAGCAACAAGATCTAAAGTTACGTTTCCATTTTTTATTCCTGTTCATGTAATCGTAATTTGTTTTGTATCAGTAATACTTTTTGTGTTTCACTGCGCGTAATCAAAAGATCAGACTTGTTGTTTATCAATGAGCAATAAAACCTTTCTAATATTTTTCGGACCCGTAATAGAATAAGAGACAGAAAATTGAGCTCAAAGAGAAGATCCATTGCCAGGAGAATTAAGATTTATTTTAATATTTGTATCAGGCCTTTCATCTCTTCCTGGACACATTTGAACAGGCGCTTGAACAAAAATATTATTGAAGTTATACGTAACCTTTCCACTAAAGAACAATCATCCACTAGAAGTAGTTCCACCTGAGATAAATGCGCTAGAGTCTTTTCGTCGTTGAGTGATCTCTGCAAGATCCATACCATTAGACATAAAAGTATTAGGGACAATAAGATATCCTCTTCTTACGTCACTAGGTGCAGTATAAGGACTAACGAGGCCATTACACATACCATCAAAAGTAATAGCAGAAGCTCAATCATCAGAAGAAAGTCATGGAGAGTCTTTATATTTTACAGTACTCACAGTAAGATCAGCAGGTGTTCATGGGCCTGCAGCTTTTCAAGAAATCTTTGAAATTGAGACACTCATCAAATCGACTTCAGGAATATTTTCATTAGTAATATAGTTATTTTTCATAAGCCAAGAAAATATTTTTTTGACAGGAGCAGCATGAATTGTTCCTCCAAAAGCGTTTTTATTCATAGGCGTTCCATCGGCATTACCTGCTCGAAACATCATAACCTTGCTTGGAGTATATGCTGCCAGCCATCAATCTCTTGCACGATTTCCTCTATCAGTTTTTGCATTTGATGTTCATGTTTTGAGGGCATACTTGAGTCCCGATACCGTAAATTTATTTTCCCAACCCGGTATTCTATTTGCAGGATCAGAAAGTATTTTCCAGATAAGAGAAACGATTCCTGGCTTCATAACTTGTTTTTGTAAATCTTTTTCATTCTTCTGATAGAGAATAGATCAGTCTCTTGATCTGACTTCCAATATAGGATTAATAACAGCAGGAGTCGGAGTACTCAAATGAGAATATGCATTAGCAAATTCAAGCATAGTAACTTCAGCAGCTCATAGAGCTAGCGGATATCAATATTCTACGTTATCCGATATTGAGGCAAGTCCAAGACTTTTAAGAAATGGTTTCGCTATCACTTCACCACCAAGCGCAGTAAAGATTTTTGCAGCTGGGATATTTCTACTATGTCCAAGCGCTTTTTTGAGCGGAAGCATTCATTCAAATTTATCATCAGCATCATTAGGCTGATCATTTCAAATTTTAAATGGGATATCAAAAATAGGAGTATCTATAGTCAAAGGAAGTTTTTCTAACGCTAAGGCATATACCAATGGCTTAATAGAAGATCAGGTTTGTCTTGGTCTTCTTACCATATCATTTTGTCATTGAATAGCGGTATTAAAATAATCAATAGATCCAACATAGGCAAGTACGTCACCATTTTTAGTATCTAAGTAAATCATAGAACTATTGTTTGCTCCATTATCTTGAAGCACCGAATTATTTGAAAGGATGGCCTCTTCTGCTACTTGTTGGATCTTGCTATCGAGAGTGGTTTTTACAACAAATCATCATTTGTTAAGCGTCCCAGATCCATATGTTTTTTCAAGTTCTTCAATAACCCATTGAACAAAATGAGGCGCCTTAATAGCAAAAACATTTCTACGGAAAACGTAAGTTATTCCTTGAATAATAGCGTCTTTTAGTTCTTGTGAAGTAATATATCAATCCTCATACATTCTATCAAGAGCCAAATCTTTTCTTCCATTTTTATATTTTACATCAAGATTAATTCCTGAAATATTTATAGAGAATGACCCTATACCATCGATAAACTTTACGACGGCGTTATTACTTTTTTTATTCGAAATATCTGCATTAGTAAGTATTTGAGTAAACTTTTCTGTTACTACTTTTTGAACGTCTCCAGAGAAAAAAACAGGATTATCATTTCTATCCTTGACCACAAAAGATCCTACAACAAGATCTCTATTTTTATAAGGATTGTATAAAGAAGGTCATTTAGGGATAGATGCCAATATAGAGGCCTCTAGTACGGTAAGATCCTTGGCCGATTTATCAAAATACGTTTTTGATGCAGCCTCAATACCAAATGCATTATTTCCAAAAGAGATATAATTAAGATATAATTCAAGGGTTCTATCTTTCATTTCTTTACGGAGCTGTGCACTAGAGAGAGATCAATTTTCTTTACGAATTGTTTTCTCTAATACGCCACTAAGCTTACTCGTAAGAAGTATCTCTTTTATTTTTCTAGTAATTTTTCTATCTTTAGTCAAAAGAAGATTTCTCACAAGTTGTTGAGGGATAGTTGATGCTCATTGAACTCTTGATCAAGGTCTTAAAACTGCACTAAAGGCAGCCCTAATCATCCCTAGAGTATCCAAACCATTGTGTTCTCGATAACGTTGATCTTCAAGAGCCACAATAGCATTGATCATATTGAGAGAAATTCCAGTGTATCCGACATACTCCCTATTTTCTTCAAACAGCTTATAAAGAGTTTCTCCATTTCTATCTTGAATGATAGTAGCCTCACTAAATACCATGTCATTAATTTTGCTGACATTGGGCAAATCAATAAGTATATTTCTAGTAAACCAAATAGCAAATACGACAACAAAGAAAATAGACAAAGAAATAAGCCAAAATATCCTCTTTTTTTTAGAGGAAGGAGTATATGATTTTCCAATAGTATTTGAAGAATAAATTCTTTTTTGATTAAAATAACTCATTACTAGCAAAGAAGGGGTAAAAAAAAGAAATCTACTGTATTGCGTACAGTAGACCCCTTATAGAAATATATGATGTATTTTCAATGGATAAGTTTTAATTTCTAAGCACTATTTTCCATAAATATAACAACTAATCTTACTATTATCTGTATTTTCCCAACGCTCAGTTACGATAAATTTTCACAAGTAGTTCATGTCTCTAATAATCATCTTATCATCCTCTGGATAATAATTGATCACTTTTCCTACGTGTCCAGCGCTTGATCTCAATCTACTATATACAATCACGGCACCCACAGCTGGCTTACTTCCAACTCTAAATCACGCTCTCTTTGCATTCGAACACCATTTACTCGCATCACCACCAAAATCTCTTGATTGTGCTTTTTCACTAGTATAAGGGAATATGTTTGGACTTATGATTGCAGCATACCAGGTACATTGTCCTGCGTAAAATCCATTTTTAATATCTTTTGTATACGTCCATTTTGAAATAATAGTTCATTTGGTCTCTACAGGAGTATCGTCTTCTTGATCAGAAGAAACAACAACCGCCTTTTTTATTGTCTTTGTTACTACTTTACCAGACTTATTAATCGTTGGTCTATAGACTATAGTAGATTTTGGAATAACCTCTTGTTTTGGCTTTTCTAGAAGACCAAGCTCATATGCCCTGTCTTTGGTAATATTTACAAACACTTCTTGATCTGGAGAGAATATTTCTGACTCATCCTGAACATAGTTAAGTGTCATCAAGTCTTGAAGATTAAGATTGTATTTACTAGCAAAGACAACAACATTAGTTTTGTCCTTGATAGTATAAACTATACCATCTACCTGATTAGATATCTTTAATATCTGTCCTGGTTCAACGGAATTGCCCTTGATGGCATTTTCTTTTTGAATGCTAGAAACGGTCGTTCAAAAAACTCCCGCTATTTTGAGTAAGGTATCTCATTTCTGGACAGTATATTCAATGATACCATTATTATTATCATCTACATTGATGTTGATGTTGTCCAGATTGATTTCGTAAGAAACTCAATCATCCCCCTGGATAAAACTTGAATTAATAGCTAATTGTTCTTGATTGTTTTCAAACAAATCTGCATTTGCGATCACAAAAACAAAGAACACAATAAAACATAACGATAAAACAAATTTGAAATAGTTTACACGATTAAATTTTATCATACAAGATAAGAGTGATAAATGGCGGAGAGAGTGGGATTTGAACCCACGGTCCGGTTGCCCGAACGGCTGCTTTCAAGGCAGCTGCATTCAACCACTCTGCCATCTCTCCACGAGATTAACTAAGGGTTTTCTTACGTGATTGAATACTTACAATGTAAAAGAGTAATTATTTGCTATTGATTTTCAAGCAGTAAATAATTAGATAAATTTACTATATATATATGACTATACTTTATATAACAAATTACTAAAAAGAATATATGCCAACGAAATATCCAATAAAGCGCATTCAAACAGGAATGAACAATCCTATCCTCAGAAATATCTCTGAAGAAATTCAAGAGATCAACCAGGAGATTGTAGATTTTTGTAATAAGTTAATAGTACTCATGTACCAAAACAAATGAGTAGGGCTTGCAGCCCCTCAAGTAGGAGAAAACATTAGAATAATAGCAACCAGCCAGCGAGAAAAGAAAAAGACCAAAGATAAGCTTCTAGGAGAAACGATTATGATCAATCCCGTAATAAAAGAAAAATCGAAAGAAACCATTCTTCGAGAAGAAGCATGTATTTCATTACCAAATGCCACGGGGATTGTCAGAAGACACAAAACTATTGTAGTAGAATTTATGGATATTAAAGGAAAAAAGCAGAATAAAAAATATAAGGAATTTAATGCCGTGATCATCCAACACGAAATGGATCACCTCGATTGAGTATTGTTTTTGGATAAAACCGTGAAGATACCCGAAAAGAAAAAATCTAAAAAAGATTAAAAAAAGATACCGAAAGTCCCATAAAGAATTTTACCATCGTTTTTATCCAGCAAAGCTGAATAGAAATTATTGTGAAATTCCTATGTAATAAAAAAAGCCCCTCACGGGGTTTTTTTAGTCACTATTTATTTGATACTCCTCAGAAAAAAATATTCCACAATTTTTTTCTAGTTGATGTTACGACAACTGGCAGCTCTTCCTTATGATACTTATGTATAATATCTGCCTGAAATTCAGCCAACAAATTACTTACTCTATTTATATTATTATTAGCATGTCGAGTCTTAAATCCTAGTGTTTGTGATTCTTTTACGCGCCTCACTCATTCTTTATCTCCAAGAGAATAATAAGTACTATCATTTTCTATATCTCTAATAGTTTCGTCTTTGTATCTATTTGACAATGATAAGGGATGCCTAAAAAGTAGCTCTCGCCTAGCCGCTATAGAATGAAGATATCAATACTGTGGAAATACTTTATTTAAAGCAGAATATGCCTTCTTAAGTATCTCAAAAGAACTATCAGACGTGAAACCACCAAGAGCCACCCTTGCTAATCATTCTTTAAGTTCGTTGAATTCTTGGTTCGTTAGTCATTGATTACTCGCATATTCTTGGATATGTTGAGGATAAGTAGAAAGATCAATATCTTCTACAATCTCTTTTCATACAGAAGAGAGTCAAACATAACGCTCATGTATATTTCCAGTCATAATTATTTTTAACAAGATAAATATCTTACGATATATACTATATGCATTAGAGACAAGAAGTCAACAATAACTTATTATTCATACAAACACAAAAATAAGCCCTCAAGCTTATTTTTACTCCACTCTATATAAGAAACCTAATTAATCAAATCCTTTGCAGACAAGAAACCAAGCTCTACACCATTGGGAATCTTTACAATCTCAGAACTGACATCAACCACATCTCTTTTGAAGGTAGTAGATTGAACGGCGTTCCAGTTCTGTTGTTTATAATCCAGAAGTTTTGTTTTAAGGATCTCATATTTAAAATTAATTGCTGCCATATTTTGATCTGCCTGTTTAAGAAAATACCCACGAGTTGAGGAAAGATTTACAAAATAGAGATAGAAAAACGCACAAAGAAAGAGAAAAAATGACAAAGCCCCTACCTTTAAAAGCTCAACGATAGAATCATAACGCTTATATTTGTTGACAATTCACGTGTAGGCTTTGGTGAGTTGTCCAGGGATAAAAGCAAATGTCTTCATATTTTTTTAACAGTCTATAAAGCGATTAAGTCATTAAATTAAAAGTCAAAGAAGATTCCTTCGTTGTTAGTTGTTAGTTGTTAGTTATTAGTTGTTAGTTAATTTTTTCAAGTATTCTAAGCTTCGCGCTTCTCGCAGCTCTATTCACAGCAACCTCTTTATAGTTGGGCTGAACTGCCTTTTTAGTCACTAGCTTATAATTTCACGTAGCAACTAAAGCATTGAATGCCTGCTTCACAAATCTATCTTCGGTGCTATGATAGGTAATTATAAGACATCTTCAAGTTGAATTTAAAGTTTCTGGAAACACAGATAAAAATTTTTTCAGGTTATCCATTTCTTTATTGGTTTCGATTCTTAAAGATTGAAATATCACAGTGCATGCCTTATCTCAAAGACCACACTCATTTAATAATATTTTAAAATCTTGTGTCGTAATAATCGCCTTTTGTTTTCTACTCGCAACGATATGCTGCGCAAGTTGAAATGCTTTCGCCGAAGAAAAGTCTGCGTAATGTTCAAACATATCTTTGAGTTGATCCGTTGAATATGTTTTTAAAATATCTGCCGCACTTGCTCACGTTGAAGTATCAAATCTCATGTCCAAATTTGCAGTCCCTCTAATACTAAATCCGCGCTCAACTGCTTTAAAATGTTCTAAATTTACTCACAAGTCATTCAAAATAAAATCCATTTTCCTTCCCTCCAAAACAGAAACAATATTCGCATAACTCTCATGTACATATTCAACTCTTTCCTCAATCTTCCTCGATCTTCCTCAATCTTCCTCAACATTATTATTTTCTTTTTTGTCCTCCTTTGTAAAGGAGGGGTGGTGCGTAGCACCGGAGGATTTTATTTCTTTTTCTGAATTCTGAATTCTGAATTCTGCCTTCTTTAACATGATTTCATCCACATCAAACCCGATCAACTTAGCATCTTTCGCTAACGACAAAAGTGTCATGGCATGTCCACCATGTCCAAGTGTACAATCTACGATAAGCTTACTTTCCGGACGTAAAAACGAACAGACCTCATTGAGTAAAACCGGCGTATGAAGTATCATATCTTCGCGATAAATAAAGTAACGACGACTATACCTAAAGTCGATAAAATAGCAAAACAATATAAGACAAGGAAGGTTGACTTTATATATAAAAAATATATAAGTAAAAGAGAAACAAATAAAAAAATATATTATGAACAACACAATACAAATATTCGGAGACCATCTCCACGTAAACTTGCTAGCTGCAATAACGCTAACCGCAAAAGGCATCCATTTACCTCCTGGCTCATCATTTGGAATCAATGTGACATTCATTGAAGAAGCAAAAGTGAAAAAGGGGAAACTCGTTCTTCACACGAGAAGCACCCGTAAAGAGGAGTCTAAAAGTATTACTTATTTTACAGGAAGCATCATAGTAGAAAAAGTGAGTCGTCCTGTGATTGGATGGAATTACTCTGACGATTCTGCTATCTCAGAAAGCTTCATAACAATCATAGATCCTGTAACGGAGGTATTTCAAACGGAAATGAGTAAGACCAATTTCGTGAAAGAAGCTATTAAGTACTACAAAAGCCAGAAAATGGAGTACACCAAAGACGGAAACTTAAAAGATGGCCTTCGTTTGTTCAGACCCATAAACGACAAAATGTTTAACGAAATTATCGTTGGTACTGGAGCACATGTACAAGCTGAGATGCACAAGAATCTGTTTCCATTCATAAGAAAAATAGGGAACAAAGAACATGTGTGTTACGCGGAATTTATAGAAGAACACCTCATAAGAACTGTTTCTGTAGAAGAAGCAAAAATAAGAGGGTTCGTTCTTCTAGGAGACTAATAGACGATAAGAAAAAATTCAATACTGAGTCCTGCGTTTTCGCGGGACTTTTTTTATTTGAGACTCAATGAAAGCTCGAAGTATTGAGAGTTTTCATGATGTCGAAATTATATATTTTCATTTCAGAAAATATATTGAAAACACATTTGATCTACCATTATCATTGATTTACGAAACCTTTTCCCTACAACATTTTCAGCAATTCCAAATTTAAAATTTCAAATTGTAAACTTAAAATTACTATGAACATATGATTAGTAGGTTCGACAAACGTCGGAAAATCTACGCTCTTCAACAGACTTATCGGACAGTTTAGAGCGATAGTGACAGACATTCCAGGAACCACAAGAGATATTATTGAACACGAAACTTTGATCGACGACATCGGCAAGGTAACTTTTCTTGATAGTCCGGGACTCTTAGATTTCAAAGAAGAAGAAGTTTTAATTAAACAAATTATAAATTATTCTGACCTTATTCTCTTCGTGATCGACGACAGCGTTGGGATTACGGCCAAAGAACAGCACATTTATTCTTATATCATAGAAAAAAATAAGAAAAAAAATACCATACTCATCGTCAATAAAATCGACATCAAACATAAAGAAAAAGAATACGATCTCGCAGTAAACGAGTACTATAAACTAGGGTTTGAGAACGTAATAGGCATCAGCGCGAAAAAGCAAAAAAACGTAAGCGAAGTAAAAGACATAATTACCAAAACAATAAATTCAAAAAAATTGAAGGAAAACGTTGCTGAAACAGAAGCGTTAACAACAAGCGAAACTAATATTCAAGACAACAGAATCCATATGGCAATTATAGGAAAACCTAATGCAGGAAAATCTACACTGACGAACGCATTTATGAAAAAAGTCATATCCAAAGTCGAAAACATCCCAGGAACAACACGCGATTACGTTGTAGGAGAATTTAAAGTAGAAAAGAAAAAATATGTCGTATACGACACCGCTGGAATCAGAAAAAAATGAGATATCCACGGTATAGAAAAGATAGCTTTCGAAAAAACCGTTGAAATGCTGAAATACAAGAGACCTATTATATTATTTCTTGTTGACGCCACAGAAGGAATATCTCATAGAGATATGACGCTTATTCAAGAGATAAATAATCTCGCGTTACCGATGGTAATGTGCTTAAACAAAATAGATTTACTAAGTCCAAAAGAAAAAAAACTCTTGATGGCAAAAAGCAAAGCCATGTTAGATTTCGCAAAATACATACCGCTATTTTCTATTTCCGCGAAAACAAAAAGAGGAATTGGAGAAGTATTTGAAGTGTTAAGCAACACCAAAAAAGCAGCAGAAAAAAGAGTCGATACCAGTGAATTAAATGATATCATAGGAAAAGAATTTATCAGTAGACCACCAAGATTTCCAAAAAATAAAATCTGTAAAATATTATATATCACTCAAGTAGATATCAACGCTCCGACATTTCTTGTTTTCGTAAATCACAAAAATAGAGCGAATTTCGCATTTAAAAGACGATTAGAAAACACAATCAGAATCCACTTCTGATTTATGGGTACGCCACTCGTCATAAGATTTAAAGAAAGAAAAGATTCTAGATTAGAGAAAAAAGACGAAGAAGAAGAAACAACATCCGAAGAATAAAAATATATAGGATCTGAAAGATTAATTTTTTAAAATTTTTTTTATTGGGAAGGATTCGCTATTCTATAAAACATAATCATTACGTTTTGTCTTTTTTCGTACATATTTGGATCACTAATGTTTTTCATGATACCACCGGCATTAAGAGCATTCAAATGGGCAGTATACCATTGTCCACTTTGTCCATTATAAGCGTTTCATCGAAGCAACCTTGATAGCATAGTACCAAATTGCGCTCTCGTCAAAATAACATTGGGAGAAAAAATTGTATTTGGTATGCCATTACTATCCAATCACATAATGCCAAGTTGGCAGGCAATTTTTACATAACGTTGATATTCTGCAGACTCATTTTTCATGTCAAGAAAATCACACTTTTTTTTAGGATCAGGATCTTTTCACAAAACATTGATTGCAAATTGTGAAATCATTTTGGCTACATGCTTTCTCAGAACAAGACCAGGAAGATCAGCTTTTTGAATAGGACATTGTGTTGTGATCCCCATACCATAAGAAAAACTAAATGCTTGGGTAACTTCTTGAGAGTAAGGAGAACCGACAACCGAACATGGCTTTTGTAAAGATGGATTTTTGATCACATCTACAATAAGTCAGCTAGACTGTAATCCAGTAAATAGAGGGATTATGATATTGCTTCACGTAGATCAGCCTCATCATCAACCTCAACCTCATCATCAGCCCCCTCAAGCAACAGTCGTACCATTACAGAAAGAATTACAATGACCTACTACACCGTTACTAGCTCCTTCGTCACAAGTTTCACCAGCTTCCACAGTAGCGTTTCCACAAGTTGCGGTTATTGTGAGCCCCGCCCCAAACAGTGATGCGATTCATCAGTTGCTATCGAAAATATGTCCAAAAGACTGCCCGCCTGCAAAAAGCATACTCTGCAAATAACTCGGCAAATAAGAATTTTCAATAAAATTATAATTTACTCCAGCAATAATATAATAATGTTGTCATCATAAAATATGCAAGACACTACCATAAATAGCTTGACTAGAACCAGCACAAATAAAAAGTCATCATTGTAAAACAAGATTATTATATGAAGAATCATATGCCTGTAAGTCAACCAGACTATCTTGATCTAAGGGCCACAACCTCTGTCATCTCGCAGCATTATAATAATATCATCTGATTTGCTTAGTGCATGATTTGGGCTCTCAGTTTAAAATTAATGTCTCTGAAACAGCCTTAGTGTCTTTAAAAAATATTGTTCATCAAAATTGGCTTCCATGATATATAAAGTGCAACTGAGAAGATGCCAATCCAGTAAGAGAAAAACTAGCACTAGCAGAAGAAGCTAGGAATGTTCACAAGAAGATAAATGCTAGGGATAACAACTTTTTCATAGAGCAGAAGGATATAAAACAATATTTTTTATTCTATATATACATATCATCACCATCAAGCAACAGGAGCTGTCGCGAAAAAAGGAGCCGACATTTTTATTTCAAGATAATCTCAGTCTACAACAGCTATACTTAATCACGTATTATATCGATCTCTCTCTCCTGTCGTGATAATAGGAATAGCCTGGACGAGAGTATCAGTAGTATTGTTTTTTCTAATATATCACGACCATATTCCACTTACCGCACCAGATCACAAAGTAGAAGCAAAAGAAGTTATTTGTACTGCTTTTATAGTTCAAGTTTTTCTAACATAGATCCTATGAAGATTTGATGTTGTTGATGCCACCATAGGGGTATTTCCAAAGAAGAATACTCAAGAACTCGTCATAGTAGTAGCCAAGGCCTGGATAGGTATAGAATATCCCATTCATGCACTAGCAACAGCACTCGTAAGATAACGGTTACCAGCGTTATCTGTTAGATTATTTATTTTAATGTTTCCTGTTAATGTTTGATTACCAGAAAGTGAGCAATAAGGGATTCCATTTCAATCATAGACATTATTTCATGGGGTTATATATATGCTTCCACTAACGCTTAGTGCATAAGAAGCATTCCACGTCCCTATTCAAACAGCTCAACCCGAGATTGTCATTATCGTAGCACCACTATTTATAAAGCGTAGTGATCTATTATTAAATGTACCTATAAAGAAATCATCAGCCAAGGTATAAAGATATCCATCGTTTCCAAACCCTACCTGTGTCCCCGTATAATTACTAGAATTTATTCCCATATCTATATAATTAGTACTGTCTGTTCATATATCAGATGTTGCTACGAAATCTGATGATGCGGCGTTTCATGTAGAATCATTGATAACATTTATTTGCAGATAATTATTCACGCTTCATTTCACCACGATAGCATTGACTGAGCTTGACGTTCACATATCTACCAATAATTTTTCAGGATTTACAGAATCAAATTGGCCAGTGCCTATTGCGACATTATTACCAGAGGTATATACTGGACTATCATCAAATTGTATTCAATTTCGATAGGAGAGGTATCAATTCGATATACCAGCAGTGACAATTCAAGTAAGATATCATGCGCTCGCATGATTTCCTCGTCCATATGCAGTATTCCAGTTTCCTGTCTGAGTTTGTAAAACGTAGTTACCACTATTAGCAAAGAAGTATCATCGCATTCAAGTAAATGTTGAATAGGTATTTACTCGAGAGTAAGCAAAATTCCAGTTTCATGATGATGCTCCATCTAAGAATCAAGTTGCTCAGACAGCTCCTGTTGCTCCAGTCGCTCATGTATTTCCTTGTATTCCTTGTGATCCAGTATTTCACATTGTTCCTGTATTTCACTGTATTCCTTGTGATCCAGTATTTCATATTGCTCCTGTATTTCACTGTATTCCTTGTGATCAAGTATTTCCTATCGCTCAAATATTTCCTTGTATTCCTTGCGCTCAGGTGTTTCCGATTGCTCAAGTATTTCCTTGAATTCACTGTGATCAAGTATTTCCTATCGCTCAAGTATTTCCTTGAATTCATTGAGATCAAGTATTTCACATTGCTCAGGTATTTCCTATTACTCATGTATTTCACTGTATACCTTGCAATCAAGTGTTTCATGTTAATCATTGTATACCTTGTATTCATTGCGCACCAGTTGCTCCAACGGCTCCTGTTGCTCCAGTCGCTCAAGTGTTTCCTTGAATACCTTGAATTCCCTGTATTCCTTGTATACCTTGTGGTCCTATAAGATTAGTGAATCATCATCGTACTCATAAATATCAAAATCTTAGTTCCGTTCCTGATCGTTCATAATCAAGCATCGTTCAACTATCTCATTTCACTCCGGTATTTCCTTGGATTCATTGAATTCCTTGTGATCAAGTATTTCCTTGAATACCTTGAATTCCTTGCGCTCAAGTGTTTCACATTGCTCAAGTATTTCCTTGTATTCACTGTGATCAAGTATTTCCTATTGCTCAAGTATTTCCTTGAATACCTTGGATACCCTGTATTCCTTGTATACCTTGTGGTCCTATAAGATTAGTGAATCATCATCGTACTCATAGATATCAAAATCTTAGTTCCGTTCCTGATCGTTCATAATCAAGTATGGTTCAACTATCTCATTTCGCTCCGGTATTTCACTGTATACCTTGCAATCAAGTATTTCCTGTTAATCATTGTATACCTTGAATTCCTTGTGATCAAGTGCTTCCTATTGCTCATGTAGCTCAAGTCGCACCAGTATTTCCTTGTATGCCCTGAATTCATTGAGATCAAGTATTTCACATTGCTCAAGTATTTCCTATTGCTCCTGTATTTCACTGTATACCTTGCAATCAAATATTTCATGTTAATCATTGTATACCTTGAATTCCTTGTGCACCAGTTGCTCAAACGGCTCCCGTTGCTC
This sequence comes from candidate division SR1 bacterium, assembly GCA_026397475.1. Lineage (GTDB taxonomy): Bacteria > Patescibacteriota > Gracilibacteria > Absconditabacterales > Absconditicoccaceae > CAJBLF01. Next base: position 28,565 of record JAPLUT010000001.1, read on the forward strand.
CAGTCGCTCAAGTATTTCCTTGGATTCCTTGAATACCCTGTATTCCTTGTATACCTTGTGGTCCTATAAGATTAGTGAATCATCATCGTACTCATAGATATCAAAATCTTAGTTCCGTTCCTGATCGTTCATAATCAAGCATCGTTCAACTATCTCATTTCGCTCCCGTATTTCATTGAATA
>JAPLUT010000003.1 GCA_026397475.1 candidate division SR1 bacterium
GCCTACACAGAAAGTTTCAACAATCAATGTAAAGTTGCTAAGAGAGTTTCACATGGATTCAGAAATAGACAGAATTATTTAAGAAAATTATCAGCAAGATTTACTAACCCAAATTCCCGAACTTGGAAATAGACCCAATTTACCTTGACTTTTACAATAAAAAGACTATTTTTATTTCTCACAAATAAAAAAAATAACCATGGCAAATTTAAATGGAAAAACCGTAAAACTTATGAGGAAAGGCTCCACTACAGGAAAACCTGACCTTATAGAAGGCATCATTGTCGGCAGTAGCCAAACAAAGTATGCGAGAACAGCTAAAAACAATAAACCCGCAGAAATGATCTTGCGACTGAAAAAAATCGAAGAAAATACTGCTTGTAAAAAAACAAGAGAAAGGGCAATGCAAGCCATTGAGATTTTCTCTAAGTTGAAAGTAAAGGCATTGGAAACACCAATGTCTCTAGCGAAAAGAAAAGAAGCTTTAGCCCAAATTCCAGAGGCTTAGTTTTAAAAACAATTTGAGTATAAAATAAAACCCTCTGTTTCCAGAGGGCTTTTTTTATTATTTATTTTGATAAGCTATGAGCATCTATGCCTCTAACTTTCTGGTATTGACTTCATCTAGACACTTGTCGACAAACTCGGAAACGCCAGTTTCGTACTGCTTTTTGCTTCTATATTCGCGGATAGAAAGGGTCTTTGTGGTCTCTTCTTTTTCTCCGACTATTACAATATAAGGAATTTTTTCTATCTCGGCATTACGGATTTTTTTGCTGAAAGAGTTAGTTGTTTCGTCTACAGAAATTCTGAGTCATTTTGATTTCATTTGTGCGGCTACCTCTTTTGCGTATGTAACAAATGTTTCTGCAACAGGAACAAACTGTATCTGTACCGGAGCAAGCCAAACAGGAAATGCTCATGCATAATGCTCGATCAATATTCCCATAAATCTCTCTGGGGATCAGATGATAGCTCTATGAATCATTACGGGAGTTTTTTCTTTTCCATCGCTATCAATGTACGCAAGTCAAAACCTCTGAGGCATGATAAAGTCTAGTTGTATTGTTGATATTTGTCGTTCTCTTCACAAAGAATCTTTTGAAACGAGATCCATTTTAGGACCATAAATAGCAGCTTCTCCTATCGCTTTCACATATTCCATTTTACTTTCTATCAAAATCTCTTCGAGAAGTTTCTGAGATTTTTCCCAAACTTCTGGCTCTCATAAATATTTTTCTCTCTTACTGGGATCTCGTAAAGAAAGTCTAATAGTATATTCCATACCATAGGTTTCCATTGCTTTTTTTACTGCTCAGATAACGGAAACAAACTCTTCTTTGATTTGATTCTCACGACAGAAACAATGTCCATCATCCTGACAGAAGCATCTCAAACGCGTAAGACCACTCAATTCTCCTGGTCTTTCATCACGATAAAGATTAGCAAAATCTGATATCCTTACCGGCAAGTCTGTATAACTTCTTTGTTGAGACGCGTAGATTTGCGTATGTTGAGGGCAGTTCATGGGCTTCAAGAAATACTCTTCTTCTGTATAGTTTGAAACGACCTTTAACATATCTTCCTTGTACTTTTCATAGTGTCCTGATACCTTGAATAACTCTGCTTTGTTCATATTTGGAGTATGTACTTCTTCGTATCAAATATCAGATTGAAGTTCGTTAGAATATTTGATAATCTCTTTTCTGATAATGTTTCATTTATGAGTATACATAGGCAATCCTGGCCCTATTAGTTCAGAAAAAACAAAGAGTCATAATTTTTTTCCAAGTACTCTATGATCACGTTTTCTTGCTTCTTCAATCATCTCGATATATCATTTTAATGCATTTTTGTCTTCAAATGCCAACCCGTAAATTCTTGTCATCATCGGGTTTTTTTCGTTTCCTCTCCAGTAAGCACCAGCAATTTTATCAAGCTTGAACGCGTCAGCATTGATTTCTCTAGTGTTTTCTACGTGAGGTCATTCGCACATATCTATGAAAGTAATAAATTTACTTTCAATTCAGAATTCAGAATTTAGAATTCATAATTTTCTGATGTAAGTATTGATACTTTCATATTTAGCAATATATTCTGGCTTACTTCCTTTGAGGAGATTCTCCTTTGCGGAAACGGGGATAGTATTGATGTAATAAGAAAAAACCGTCTCGCCTTGAGCTTTAAATTCATCGATAAGTTCAATTTTAAACTCTGCACCTAACATCGTAATAATCTCTTTTGCTTCATCATATTTAAGATCTACTCTGTGAAATAATTGGCTTTCTTTGACGATCTTCGTCATCATTTTGTTGAGATCTTTGAGACTTTCCTCTTTGAATTCTACTCCTTCAGAGAAGATAAAATCATAGTAAAATCACGTATCTATAGCGGGTCCGATACCAAGCTTTGCAGATGCATCTACTGATCTTTGAACGGCTTGTGCCAAAATATGCGAGAGTGAGTGACGTGGTTTCAAAATTGCTTCTTCCATACTATTTGTGAGATATATATAAAAATCATTATTTAGTCCTCTAGTGTAATGTTTTGTTATTGAAAAAACAAGATTATTTTGCTAAAAAATAAGGCTTAGGAATTTGACAGAAATAATTTTCTGAGTACACTTAGAAGGGATGTTTATTATGTAAAAACGTTTTATGGATAAAAAACAATATGTACTCAAAGCGCTTTCAGTAATGAAGGAAAGCCGACCTATCGCAGAATGATTAATTTATCTGCTAGAAAAGAATGCTTTTGATGACACGACTTTAGACGTTTTGATTAAAATCCTACAATACTCTATAACAAAAGCTACAAGCGAAATGGAAAAAGAAAAGTTAGAAAAAGCACAAGAAATATTTGAGAAAATCAAGGAATCAGAAGCCGAACAAAATAAAATAGACCAACAAGACATAGAAAAATTGGAAGCAATGATAAATGCCTTTTAACTTTTAATACCTAGTAAAATGGGAGCAGCAGAAAACCTTAAAAATGTATTGGACGTCAAACCAGCACCAGGTTTGCCTGATAATTTTGAAAATAAATTTACAGAAAAAAAAGATAGACAAAAAATAGTGGATGCAGCAAAAGATAAATTTGCTGGTATAGAAGAAACTGCTAAAACAGAAATCACTAAAAAAGCAGAAGAAGAAATCAAATCATGGGACGATATGCCTAAATCAAATGAAAGCGGAAAAATGGCAGTATTATACCTCTATACTGCATTGAAAGATAGAAATCCAAATCCTAGTCCTGAACAAATTAGATCAACGTATACTACTTTGAATATCGCAAAACCAAAAGAAGTTGTCTTTACAAAACCTGAAGAAATTTCTGGAGCAAAAGAGATGATTCCAGAAACCAAAAAAGAAGCTCCTGGAGAAGAAAATACAAAAAAAGACATACCTGAAGGGACGAAAGATGTATCTGGAGGAACAAAAGAAGAAAAAAAGGGATTATTTAAAAGGATAAAAGATAAAATAATAGCAAAAAGAGAATCTAAAAACCCAAAAGTAGCAGAACAGCCAATCGTCAATTCTGTGGTAGAAGAACCAGGTACTGTTCTAAAGTGAGAAGATATGGAAGCAGGAAATCGAGATAAGAATAAAGATAAAATTGAAGAAATGTGAAATATTCGAAATAACAAGAAAATAACATTGGAAGGAAACTCTTGAACTATTTCCAGCGTCGACTGATTGTTACAAGTAGATCTTGATACATGAGGAAAGATTAGTGCCGATATTAAAGAAATATCTAAAGATAAAATGACATTACTAAAGATATTAGATGACGGAACACAAGAACAAATGACAATGTATAGGCATTGAGATTTGGTTGATGCTAATCCGTCTAATGAAAATAAAGCAGGAACTACTAAGGCAGAGACAAAAGATAATTTCTCAGACACAACAGCCTTTTATGATGAATGAATGGCCGGAAAATAATTTCCATTAGAATTTCTTGATCAAAAAAGTACAATAAGGAGTTAATCATATTTAACTCCTTTTTTTTATAATGAACTATGTACTTGTTCCTGTCATAGCTGTTATCATTGCCTTTATTGGTCTCAAACTTTTCCGTTGGATGAAAATACTTGATAAGCCAGGAAATGATCTTAAAAACACGAGAAAACCTGTCCCTACCATCCAAGGAATTTTTGTCTACTTAGGATTTTTTATCACTATAGCGCTCCTCTTTCCTCAATATTTACATAACAATTTATTCTGGGGACTTCTTTTTGGTTCCCTTCCTATCGTCATATTCGAACTCATCGAAGAATTGAATTATATCGGCAAAATAAATTTTAGAATCCCAACAGGACTCAGGCTTGTAGGCCATATTGTATGAGCATTACTTGCGATTTGGATAGGAAGTTTCGCTCCACAGGAATTTATTATCAATGGCCATGTGCGAGTCATGCCCCAGTGGCTCTTAGCAATAGGATTCGCTTTTTGGGCCATCCTCTGCATCAATGCAATTAATTGGTTTGATGGTATTTATGGACAGGCCAGCGGCGTTTCTAGCATATGATTTCTTACTATATTTCTGTTGATCCAATTTGTAGTATTTAAACATTATACAAACTTTACAGATATTAATATGCAGACTTTGTTGTTTGTAAAAGATATTTCTTTCGTTCTTTTCTGTATCAGTCTGGTATCAACTATCCTTGAGTATAAGCCATTAGGACTTGTAAGAGATGTGTGAATAATGTTTTTCTGATTTAGCTTGGCCTACCTCTCCGTCGTTGGAGGAGCGAAAATAGGAACTCTGATTGTCGCGCTTTCGTTAGTAATATTTGATGCGATATGGGTCTGATTATGGAGAATATTTATTATGAAAAAAAATCCTATCAAATGAGATTATACTCATCTTCACCATAGACTCTTGGGCTTGGGGCGAACAAGAAAAGAAGTAAGAGGATTTGTGCGAATATGGTCAATCGTTATGATGATTTTCATCCTCATCCAATGAACGAATAGGATAAATAAACTTATAATATTTACGGTAATGGCTTTGGTATTTTTTGGCGCAAATTATTATCTCTTTGCAGTAAAAAAATTGCCTTGCGGACTGACTATGAAGAAAAACAATTAAATATATCAACTAGCTATATTTACTTGACAAAATCATTATTTTGTATATACTATAATTGTGAGTTTATTTGATAGAATAGTGTATATGAAAGCACAAGGCAATGATAATCCATTATCATTAGGCGATATAAATGCAAAAAAACGCAAAAACATGCGAAATATTTTTACTGCTGCTGCTATTATAGCAAATTTTCTAGTAACTTCTCCTGCGCTCAGTCAAACTAACACTACTCCATCATCTGAACAAAAAGCTAGAACTGAATTGAAATCAGTTACTGACACCATCAGCTACGATGAGATCATAAAATATCCTATAGATTGGCTAGTAAGACATTATGGCAAAGAAAAAACTTTAGAGATTACACAAAATTGCATACTCAGAGAATTCAACAAGATCAGGCAAGAACATTCTCTTCCTCCGCTCTCGCTAGAGAAACATCTAGTAGTCGCGGCTCAAAATTATACTGAAGAAATGCAGATGAATAAAAGGTATGGACATACTGCTAAGAATTGAGACAGACCCACAGATAGAGCAAAAAAATCCTGATACCCATGAGGATATGTAAGAGAAAATCTGTGAAGAAATTATTACTCCATAGAGCAAGGAATTGCTTCATGGAAAGGGTCAAGCATACATTTTGAAACAATCATAGATCCCAAACTCGTATATTTATGAGTGGGATATGAAGACATATATTGGGATGCTCTTTTTGGAGGAAAATAATATATAAAAAATCGTCCGCTTAGGCAGACGATTTTTTTATTATGACAAATAAGCTAAAATACTGGGCAAGCATATGATCATCTATTTCACTTATATAATCATCTTGATGACCTAGAACCCAATCTTAATAATTGCGATTTACCTTCTCATGAAGGATCTATTTTTTCTGTTTTAAAACTAAGCTGGAATCATCTCGCTACAGCCGTTTCCGTATTGTTAAGAGAAATTGTTTTTTCTTGCGTCACAGTTTCTGTCTTTATGACATCTAAATCTAATGTCGCATACTGCCATTCCTTGAACGCATTTTTAATCTCTTCTTCGTTGGGAACTTTTTTGTTTTTTTCTGTTAATTGACTAACTAATTCTTTTCTTGTTGGTCAGTTCACTCCGTAACTTACATCAAAAGTAGTTCCTTGTTTTACCTTGTCCGGCAAGCTTAGAACATAATCAGCAAAACTTGCAGATCTATTATAAGCTAGATCTGGATTATTAGAAACGTTTATATCGCCCGCTTGATTGACAGGCGGAACTGCATTTACTTTTGTTCATGAAAAAACAAATGGCGTTTCATTTTTATATGTCGTATAGTTTTTACTTGCTGATCCGTACATTTTACCACCAACAATTTTGTAGTCCTTATTATCTGGACTCAACAATTGTTTCATACGCGGATCTGCATCACTCAAGAGCTGATTGATTTTAGCGCCATCTCATATGCTATTTGCGCTAAGCTCTTTTAATTCTAAATGGATTTTTTGTGGAACCTCCTTTGTCTCTATGCTTTGAATCTGAACATCCGCTATCCCAGCAATTTGATTTAATTTAAAATCAACTTTTCATCGTCCATTTGCGGGATCTTTTACAAAGTCCTTGATCTGATTGAACACCACAGCATTGTCTGATCATGCCGGAACATTTATTTGCACATTCCCATTTTTTATATATGAATTTATACTATCTTTTATACTAGACTTAGAAGATTCTATGGATTTAGTCCTTACGGTCTCTCACAATTGTTTAGTATATAATCCGGTAGTATCCTTACTTTCTTCTATCGTTTTTATACCTGATTCATTTGTAGCGGAGACTATTTTAGCCCCATTGAAAGCCCTAACCGGTTCGCTACTTTTTGCATTTTTATCTTGTACTTTTTTTCGAATATCTTCAAGGATAGTTTTGTTTTTGTCGGAATTAATTACCAATGCCAAAGTATTAATATCCTTCGTGCTTGTTTCTTTTAGCATCGATTCAAACTTCGCCTTTTGTAGTGTGTCATTGTTTTTTGTTGCGAATTCCTGCAATAAGAATCATCTATTCTCTTCTGCTATTCTGTCATTCAAAGCATGTGTTATTTCTTTTTTAAATGAGGTATTTATTTTTTCTTTATGAGCATAATTTAATTTTATATCTTCATCTTTATACGTGTTTATAATACTATCTATCTGATTAGACAAATCAGAAGCAACATCATTTTTTTCTTTTTCATCAAAATCATATTCTGATAATCCCTTATCGGTTATCTTTTTCATGGCTTCTTTTAGCTGTCCCTTTTTGTATTCCATCTCCAACTTTTCTAATCCTGGAATATTTAACTTATTTGTTTGCAATAAACTATAGTCTTTGCTGAGTAAGGCTTGCAATGCATGGGAACTAAAGTGCCCCTCCTTTGACATATCTAATCCTGCATCAAAATATTTTTGTATTTCTCCTTTATCTATCTTAGCGTTCTTTTTAAGAGAATCTATGAGTCCCGTATCATTGATTTCATTTTTATATTTCTTATTAATATATGCATCAACTACATTTTTATAAAATTTTTCATCCTTCATATCCTCCTTAAGAAGATTAATTTTATTCGCCTGCAATGGCGCATTTATTGATGAGGGGAGAGAAACTAATGCTCATGAAGCCTGCATATAACTCAAAATAGCCTCTGTTTTACTCACATTCTCTCTGCTTAAATTATTGTCCTTGAGTCATGCAGCAATTCATTCTATTATTTTTGAGGAATTATCATGAATGAATTTATTGAACTCTGGCATACTTGCATTGTTTTGAATATATTCAAATATCTTATTGGTTTCGTTGGTATCAATTTTTTTGTCCTCAAGTTGTTTTTCTATAAGCTCTTTAGCTGCTCTGAAGGAAAGGTTATTTTTCACTGCAGCATCAAGCTTTTCAGGATTTCCCTTCACGATCGTTTCCAAAGATTTATCCTCCACACGAGGCGCTTCTACAGGTTTTTCTTCTTTATTTAATATTTCTCATCCTCCCATCTTTAATAATTATAGTATAAAGTTTTTTTTATATTGTTTTTAATAACTCCTCTGGATTTCATTCACGTTCTTTTTCCATTTCTTCTTTTTTTCTAATCATCATGAGTACTTGGCCCATTTTTTTAATTTTATCTTGAGCGTCATCCTTGTTTCCTGATGCTATTTCTTCTGCTATCTCTAAAATACCTTGGTAAATATAGACCAATATCGCCTCTCATATGTCCGGCATAGTATTTACCGTTTTATAAAACATAGCAAAGGTTTCATGAGTCCCTTGGAGCTGGCTAAGCATTTCCAAAACTTTATCTCTCTTGGTTTTGTAAGATAATCATTTGAAATATTCTACTTGTTTTTTTATATCCATTTTAGTTATTCATGAAATGGTAAATAGTAAGAGGGAATACATCTTATATAAAGTATACTCAGAAAATAATTCCTGTCAAATATTTGAGGCCAAATATTTCATTCATTATGCAGTCAAAAATAGAAAATATTTTTGGAAGATCTAATACACTTGGTAAGATTATTTTCGAAAATTATTTGCAAATTTTTTTTGATTCCGTATAGTATCACGATACAAACTATAGTGCTATTTAATAATTTAGAGTCCAGAATTCATAATTCAGAAATAAATTTATGTTTTAATATCAAAAAATGAACCAACATATAGCTGAAAGAAGTTTTGAATTTGCTGTAAAAATAAGCAAATATCAGCTACGCTTGAAAGAAAAAAAATATTATGAAATAGCTTCCCAATTATTTAGATCATGAACAAGTATTGGTGCTAATATTACTGAAGCACAATCTGGCACTAGCAAGAATGATTTCATTAATAAAATGAATATATCACTAAAAGAAGCTAGAGAAACAATCTTTTGGTTAAAATTACTTGAACAAGGATTTGAAGAGTCCAATAAAGAGCTACAAAAAGAATGCGAAGAAATAACCAAAATACTTGTGACTATTATTAAGAACACAAAAGCTAATATGAAAAAATAGAGTTTTCTGAACTCTGAATTTTAAATTCTGAATTAAATAAAATGGATTTTGATGTAAAAAAAGACTATTATAATATTCTTGGGGTCAAAGAAGATGCTTCCCCAGAAGAGATTAAAAAAGCATTTAAAAAGGCTGCAGTTAAACATCATCCAGATAAGTGATGAGACAAAAAAAAGTTTCAGGAAATGAATGAAGCTTATCAGGTTATTGGTGATGAAAAGAAAAAAGGCCAATACGATGCTTATAGAAAATCAGGATATTCGTGATTTGATGGTCAGTGATGATTTGGTTGAGGTGGAGGTCAGGGAGGTTTTGACTTTTGAGATTTTGATATTGGGGATATTATGGGAGGGATTTTTGGTGGAGGATTCGGCTCCTGATCTAAAAGGAAAACCTCACAAGGCGGAGAAGACATCCAGGTCGCAATAGATATCAGCTTCGAGGAATCGTATACCTGAGTTACCAAAAAAATAGCATATAATAGAATGAAAAAGGTTACCTGAGCAGATGAAAAAAAGTGTGAAACTTGTAATGGTCATGGAAGCGTGATGCAACAGATTCAAACACCGTTTGGCGTCATGCAGAGTCAATGAGCCTGTCCAAAATGTGGAGGAAGTGGAAAAATATTTACAAAAAATGGTGAAGTATTAAGCAATTGATGATTAGAAAAGATAAAAGAAGTTTTAGAGGTAAAAATACCTGCTGCAATCAAAGCTTGAGCCTATATAAAATTTGCAAGCAAAGGAAATGAATCATCGGGATACCAGATTGGTGACCTCTATATTCAAATCAACGTCGTCAGCTCTAGACTCTATGAAAGAAAGGGAGAACATCTTTATACCAAGGCAAATGTTAGCCTTTTTGACATGGTATTATGATGAGAAATAACTGTTGATCACCCAGAAGGAAAGCTAAAAATCAAGGTACCAAAAGGGACGCAAGTGGGAGATATGATTAAGGTTAGCGGAAAATGATTTGGCGTGGGAGGAATATTTAATAAGAAGGGGGATTTATATGTGATTCCCAAGGTCGAAATACCAAAAAAATTAAGCAAGGACCAAGAAAAACTATGGACAGAACTTAAATCTAAAAAATAACGATTGTGAGTTTTTTGTCTTTTTCTCTCAAAAGCCAGAGACTAATTATAAAAAAATGCCTAATCTTCGGATTAGGTTTTTTTTGTTTATTTGTTTGTGTCCGGATGTAATAACTAGAAATTAGCTTTAAGACTGAATTTACTCTAGCATTCATCCGGATCCTATTTTTTGTCTTTTCTTTGTCAATTTTTTTCTGTTTTTGTCTACATACAATCTCTCCTGGTAATGAGCAAGTATCGAACCTGCAATGAAACATTGATATGTTTATCAGACGAACTTCAACTCATTCCTTATGTTTGCATGGCAACAAACAGATGTTCTCTCCCCCGTAGCAATACGGGGAATTGGACCTAAAGCACTCATCCACACTATTCAGGGTTTATATACTCTTATATAAACACTGCTGTAAGCGCAGCAGATATATACCTCCGGTCCTAGGAACTGGAGCCAGACGGAAATTTTTCTCCACTCATCAAGAAAGATTTCCCGATTTTACATATCTTTGGTGAGGTAAAACGTAGTAATAAATAAAAATAAATTATCATGAAAAAAATTATCTTAGTAGCATTACTCTTTATAAGTTTAGTAAGCTGCAAAAAAGAAGGAATATCTCCTGTACGGGATGAGGAGCCTTCAACAAACATCAATACGTCGCCCGAGGTATCTGATGAATCTAAATCGGGCACAATGGTGGAATCAATGGTTACCCCAAAGTTTGGCAGACCAAACATCACTAACTATTACTTTCAAGTCTATGATCCTTCTGGATCTTTGTCTTTGGCGGTAAAACTTTATGAGAGGACAACAGGAGCAATTAGCTACCTGCCTATGTCCAGGTCTGGTAATTATTGGGTTCTCTCTACAAGCATAATGAACAATGGTTGGTATGATTGGAGGTATGTGTATAACGCTTCTCATAGTAATATAAGCAGCAGCGCATATGTTCTCTCCAATAGTAGAAATGCATTTAATAGTTCTCCTTTTTCTCTTGTCTGGCCGTTTGGAGCTGATGGATCAAGCTGGAGCAATCGAACAGTTTTTTCTCAGACATGGCGAGGCGGACAAGAAGGCGGATCTGGAAATGGCTGGGGTACTGGATATCATACAGGTGTAAGCGAGTACTATTCTGATGACTGGAATCGTGGTACCGGCAGCCAGGACCTTGGTGCAGAAATTAGATCTCCGCTAGATGGATATGTGGCAGCCTATGGAACTTATACAACATCGCTTGGCTTAAGTAACTATGTAGCTATTGTACAAGAAACTGCTGGACCCACATATCGATTCTATGTAGGGCATTTGAACGCCATAGAGGCCAGTATGTATGTAGGTAAATATGTTCGTGCAGGAGTAACTAAAATTGGGACACTGGGAATGACAGGAGCAGATTCTCCTCATGCACACACATCATTACGAAACACTACTAATGGTGCAAATACCTCCGTTCCCTTTTATTTTAATGCACAGTAACTATGGAGCCTTGTATTTAATATGTAATTCTATTATCATAGGGGAGGTTTTCCTTCCCTATGTTTTTTATTAAATAATTTAACTGACCTATGAAATATCTTATGATATTCATTATCACCTTCTCCCCTTTATTTTTTGGTGGGTGTAATCAACAAAAAGAAACAATAGAACAAGCCACAGTATCTTGAAGTGTATCGATAAAAACAGATGAATGAAAAGCAAAATTTATATATTGAGATACGCTTTCTTCAACAAAGATTGGTTGAGTCTTTGATTCAATTGTGATCTCATGAAATGTCCTGACCTATAGCTGAATATTTACTATCGCCATTCCAAAAGAATCAAATATGCGAGAATACAATAGCAATAAGAGTGTGTTTTCAGAGGTATATATTGAATGGATATGATTTAGTGATAAAGCAAAAGAAAAAACAACAAGCATTCATATAACGACCATCCCCCCAGAGAACATTAAATTATCAGAACAAAATCTTTGTAAAAAAGAATATATGGAGACTCCCTTATCTATAAAATATACAACAAAAATATTACAAGGAAGGACAATATACATAAGCACTACCGTGGGGAAGACATCAGGCTTAGGCGTGACAGCTAAAACAATTAAAGAAACATTATTCTGTTTTGTGAATAGATGAGTCCTCTACAACTTCGATCTAACTAACTATGAATATTCATATTGAGAGAAAGCCATAAACTCAATCATCTTTTATTAAACACAGGTAAATTAAAATTATCTTTTAAAAAAACCCTCACCATTTCTAGTAAGGGTTTTTTCATTGTCCGCGAGAGCGGATGGTATATAAACCAATCACTTAGCTAATGCTACTGAGCAACAGCTGAAGTTGAAACTGGAGCGATATCCCATTTGTATGAACCGAACATATTGTTATGTACGAATTCACTAGAGTCAGAGAATGTATCGTAGTAAGAAATGTTAGCCATTTCAACACCGATATTTCCTGCTGCACTACTACTTCCTATGTACCATGTAGCCACAGGTATAACCAATGTGAAGCTTGCAGAACTTCCATTAGTAATATTTACAAGTCCACTAAGATTAGGGAAGTTTAATGTACCATTAGCAGAAACTACTCCTAATGATGTTCCTCCTTCATTTCCAAGATACAATGTTCCTGTTAAGAAAGCACCTGTAGTATTAGTATTGTTTGTAACTGTTCCTGAAAGAGCGTTTAATTTCATGTCTCCTCCATTAGAAGCTATAGTAAATTTGTAAACTCCATTGTTTCCAACTCTTGTGAAACTTGTTAAGCTGATAGTTGGTTTAGCTTTTACAAATTCAGTTATTGAAGATACAATTGCGTTTACAGGAGATGCTTGTATAGTAACTCCATTCATACTTTCAAATCCAGCTGAAAGAAGAATCAATTTGAATGATGATCCTAAGTTACCTGATGTTGTAGCATTTTTAAGTGTTGCAACTACATCATATGTTTTAGTAACATCAACTGTCATTGTTTGATTGATATTTGTAGCGAATGGGAACATGTTATTAGTTCCGCTATTAAGCAATGAAGCAACAACTACTCCACTATCTTTAAGTACTATTTCTGAGTAAGGCAGATCTGTTGTGCTGTATCCAGAAAGTCGTAGATATACATTTTTCAATGTTGCATTACCGTTAAATGGTTTGAATTTCAATGTTCCTAAAGAAACAGTTGATCCATTTAATTGTAACAATTTAGCGTTGAAGCTTTGTGCAACAGTAGTTACTGTACCAGCGGCAACAACAGTTACTGTTGAGCTTGCTGCAGCAGCAGTAGGATAGATATTGTTGTTAGTAATGAAATTTCTAGCAACTATACCTGTACCGAAGTTAAGAATAAGTGTATCATTACCAGTAACAGTGTTAGCTATTTGGTCTATCTTCAATGTGAAGGTAGCTGGGCTTGTTTTAGATACATTTACTACGCTTGGTAATACAAAGTTAAGATGAGCGTTTGAAGCTGAAATTGTTTGGCTTACAAGAGCTACACCATTTGCATCGTATACAGTTACAGTACCTCCTTGGAAGTTTGTAGGTGTGTTTGATCCAGTAGAGTAAGTGTATCCAGTATAGTCAGCGCTGAATGAGCTAACTTTAGATATAATATCAGTTGTAGTAGAGAATTTAAGATCAGCTAATTTAACATCTCTATCTCCTTTTTGTACGTTTTGTGCATTAGAATATGTGTTAGTCATTTGAAGACCAGCAGCAACAACAGTATTAGTAATTGGAGATAATGATCCAATTGCAGAAGCTATTGCTTGACCATTTGAAGCATATTCGTTTGGTCCACCAAAGGTACTTAAACCGATAGTGTTTGTAAACTTAATGTTTGTAGCGATTGCAGTATCTTTAACATCTGCATATACTGCTACTTGTACTGTTCCGTTAACACTTACTGTTCCATCAAATGTTACGTCTCCTGTGATTGTTGAAGGAGCATTTGCAGACAATACAGTATTTCCGATTTTGAAGTAGATAGTTCTAAGAACATCTGTTCCTGTCATTACACCACCATCAAATTTAAGTGTAGGATTTTGTAATGTTACAGCATCAAGAGAAGAAATAGTTCCTGTATAGAAAACTACAGCCAATGATCCAGGAACAACATCTTTAGTGTAAGAAGTTGCTGGTTGATTAAATTTAAGATCAGCACCGTTAACAGTAATCATGCTTAAATTTAATACAGTTGTACCATTAAGTATAGTAGCTTTGAACATTGTTCCAACTTCTTCTACTAGAGTATTTTCTGGATATCTTACAGCAAATTGGTAAGTATCTCCAACTCTATCAGCGTTAGTTATTTTTCCTTTAACAACATAATTTATTGTTGAAGAACTTGTAGAAGATATTGTGTCATTCAAAACGAATGATACATTTCTACCATCTACAGTTGTTTTTGTAGAAACCTTAACATCATCTCTGTAAAGACCAAGATCAGAAAGGTAGCTTAAGCTAGCATTTCCAGATTGATTAAGAGTTACAGCTTTGAATTTAAGATCTTTATCTGTTCTATTAGTGAATGAGTTCAAACTAAATTGACCCAATTCTACTAATTGATTTGCATCAACCTTGTAAGATGTTGTATCAACAACACCACTCATGTTTACTGTAGCTATGTTGTAGCTAAGAGTTCTCATTAATGGAGTAGTTATAGTACCATCTACAGTTGCTGCAGAAGCATCTATATATGTAGAAGCAAATTGATATTCGTTACCAACAGTTGATCCGTTTAATAACACATAAAGATCAACAGTTTCAGTAGCACCTGCCTTAACTGCTAATGCAGTAGAGAAAGAAACAGTTGCTTTGTTTTGAGAGAAGCTAGCTTTTGAACTAACTCTTGCTCCTTCTTTTTCAAAATACATTCTTGTAGCAGAAGGTATGTCTGAAAGAGCTCTTTTTTCAAATGTTACTCCGTATACGTTTACATCTTCAGAACCAGCTGTAAATGTAACTGTAGCGAATTTTACTGAACCTGTATTAGGTACAGATGAGTAACTAGCTCCTACTGCAGAAACACTAAGTGTTCCAGATTTAGCAGCTTGTACAGCTTGACATTCAGATGGACAAGTATTAAGTCCTAATGAACAAGACAATACGTTTTCAGGAGTTGTACAGATTGCAGGAGTTGAAACACCTTCGTCTGCTCTTTGCATCATAAGCATAACATATCCTCTAACTTCCAATTGATCTGGGTTAGAAATCATAGTCATGATACCAGCATCTTTAAGAGCTTGTAAGTGTTGTGCATAATATGGATTAGTACTCACATTATTAGCATCACCATAAAGAGCTCTAGAAAGAACTGTTCCAAATTGTGCTCTTGTTACATAACCATTTGGATTGAAAGCAGTGATACCTACGCCCATCAAACCCATTTGACAAGCTTCAGTAATATATCCTTGCAATTCAGCTGATTCGTTAGAAACATCAGAGAAGTCACAAGATAATGCAGCGTTAGGAGTTTGTCCTAAAACTTCTTTAGCGTAATTAACCATCATTTTAGCCATGTGAGATCTTTTAAGTGATCCGTACATGTCAGCAGTAGCGATAGCAGATTGTGTAGTAATACCTACTCCGTAGGCATAGTCATACGCACCCTGTAATTCATCACTATAACTAGCAGCTCCAAGAACTGTTGTAGGTATAGCTGTAGCGAGCATAGCAACGATTGCCAAACTTGCGAACAATTTTTTAAAATTTTTCATGTAATCATAAAGTATAATATAAAAGAGACACAAAATTTTGTTTCAAAAGTTTTGATGTCGAATTTATCCTGAGGGATAAAAGGAGACACAAAACCCTGTAAAAATTTTGATGTCGATTATCCAAACACGCAATCCTGCAAAGTCTGAATAAATAATTTGTTTGGCTCACAGCCAAATAGGCGGATTACAATAGTCGTATTTATCAGAGCCTTTCTGAATATAGATTGTTACTTAAATAATCTCGAACAGAAACTATCTTATAGTAGCAACTATATATTCCCAAAAGAATATAAACACGAAGATGTTCCGTGTATCCACACGGTAACTTTCTTTTACATTAATAATTTGAGTGACAAATACAAGACAATGTTGGACAGTCCAGACTAATATCTAAAAGCTCGTCCAAAAGCACCTTGTCAGGAGTTTTTTCAAAAAAATACCAAACCTTCCCCTAGTACTATCTACCATGGAAAATCTAACTTTTTTCTGGCAAGACCCCTTTATCCGCCTAGGCGAACATGTCTTTACCTCTCTTATTAAAGATCGCATCCTTCTAGTAACGTGTACGCATAAGTGTCTATTTTGTGACAACCTTTTGTTATCGCCACCAGAACCACATAGGACGATATGCCACACACAAAGCGCTATTTTTGTTGTTTGTCTCTATCGTCAAATCATATACCATTTTTTAAAAAATTATGTATGATATGTCTATAAGGTCATATTTTTGGTCCTCAAACCGCTCTGAAACACACGAAATAGCACTCCCCCCTTTAAAAATACCACTCAAAGCGAAAAAAAACGAATACTTTTTAACAAGTTTTCACCAGAAATGCTAAACAAATGTTAAAAACCTCGCTTCTAGCCTCGTCTATCTTGTCAATGTTGTCATTTTTTATATTCTTTTTGTAAGATATTTATTCTTTTTGTGTGTTATTTTTTTATTCATTTTTACAATAATTATTTAGTTTTTTATAAAATTTATTTTTCTACAATACCTAGCATATAGAAATATAGACAGCAATCTATATATTCCCTCTATTATTCTGTAATTATAGCCTTATTATCGAACAATAACTACAGTTATTGCCTGCCTTTTCCTGCCTTTTCTTGGGACCGATAGCCTATCTTCCGAATTAGAAAAAAGAAGGCAAATAACAGCAGAATAAGAAATTTTAGTCGTAATCATGAAACCATAAAATATATGCCATATTGAGAAAATATATCGGAAATTTTGTAGATATATGTGATTCAAAAATGTTCTATTCAAAGCAGACATTTCCATCATAACAAGCGATATAAGTAGACACTGATAAAACCATAGATCATAACAAAAGGAACGATAGGCAAAACGAATAAATTTCCTATAAATCCCAATATATTAATGTTTCCCATAAAAAATATGATAATAGGAAATATACCTAGGCTCGCTCAGATACTAGGCTCGATATAGTTTTTATAGACATATTGCAATCATCGTTTAATGTGATTTTTCTCTTTTTTTATTTCTCAGTTGGTAGTGATTATCTCCTGCTTATTGGCAGCTAGGATCAATTTATCATCTTTTTGAAAGTAGACAATTCCTATTAATGCAGTATATGATAATAAAAACCCGGTATCATATGCCAAAAAATAAGGATTAATTAGCAGCATAACAATGCAGCTGATAGATAAAAGTCTCCAAATATTTATTTCTCTTCCCCAAAAGAGCGCTAGCATATTCAGCCCTCACATTATTGCTGCACGAAATACACTGGAATCTAATCAACAAATGAGACTATACCCTATTATCGTAAAAAAAATCAATCCCAACCTGACGTAAAATGGCAGAAAGAAAAGAATAAACTGCAAAAATAATACAATCATAAGAATGTTTCCTCAGCTTACAGCAACTAAATGGACGAGTCCTGAATTTATAAAACTTTGATACTCTGATTCTGGTATTTGTGATCTATCTCCTATCACCATACCTAATACTAATCATGAAATACGATTTTTTCCATAAACGCTAATTATCTTTTCTTGTATTCATCTCTTTATTGTTCTAATCCACCCAATCCCCATATCTCAGCCATTTATCGTTGAAGAATTGTCCTCATATATCGTTCCCTTTCGTCATTTCATTTTCATCCATTTTTCGAAATCGAAAGAGCCTGAAAACAAAGGAATATCGAACGTTCATCTTGAAATATTCCGATAAGAAAATCCGTCCTTCTTTATATTTTCTTTTTTTCTTCCCACTATTCGAATCTGCTGCCCGATAGCATATTCCTTTTTTGAATAGAGAAGGTAGTCACTGTTTTGATATTCAAAAACATATTTTCCCTGGCTAGAAATATCAGAAACCGTTCCTGTTCCGATTATTATCTTTTGTGGCTGTGGCATTCCCGCATAATATCTCCACTCCTTGATGCAAAAAGCGATGCCAGCCAATAAAAATCATCCCGCAAAAAGATATATTATTTTTGACGAGAGAATTTTTTTATTTTGTATGAACTGGTATATCACCAATCAAGTGAGTGCGCATATAAAAATAATGCATGCAAAAAATATATTCTCAAACAATGTAAAAATTAGTGTAAATACCAAAAAAAATAGTAAAAACATTTTGTGTGAAACAAAACTAAAGAAGAAATTAAAATTATTTTTTAGTTATAAGTTTGTTTATCTTGTCGGCATATGGTATTGCAACAATTATTTTTTTGTATAATTTTAATGGCAAAAGAAAATGAAGTCTTGCTCAAATTCCGGCATCTGCATTATAAAACAAGGAAAGTGATTTTGGTAAAGAATTTTTCGTTCGATCATACAGCTCAAGACCAGAAATATATTTTTTTATTGTTAAGAAACAGTGCTTATCGTCATTCATATCACAGGGGAAAAATATTTTTTTATGATCTGGATATTTCGCACAAAAATCTATGATTTTTTTTATGTTCTCCACATCTACAGACTGTTTGTTTATGTTCACTAATATATATTTTGTGGGTACTGTTTTTCATTCATGTTTTATATTTTCAATTATCTCCTGGGCAAAATCCTGATACAAAATAGTGTTTTCTTGATTTAATGACTTTCCTATTGCGAATGATTCTCTATCTCTTACTGCAATCTTTTCTGCCTTAGGCAAAAGATATGTATAGAGTTTTTTTGTCAGTCATTTGCGGATTTTTCCTATTCATCAAAGAAGGGCAAATTGTCATTTTCTAACGCTATAGTTGAAAAGGATCGGGAGACTTCGTCAATCATGAGGAAATGATCTTTCGTCTGAAAGAACCTCTCATCAACCAAAAAACTTAAATGCTTTTTTATATTTTCATCGTCATAAAAAATTTATCAAATGGGTAACAATTTTATATTTGTGCTGTTTAGCAGAGACAAATTTAATAGCATTAAGCTGTTTCTCGGTAAGTAATCATTGATAGTTTTCTCGTACCCAGTCCTCCATTCGTGACGCATTTCCTACCTCTACGAAGAGTTTTGTGAGAGGATAATTTATGAATAATCGTTTTACTACTCAAAAAAATAAGAGCTCATCTCCAAAATTTTTATATCCATAATATCCTCTCAAATACCCTTCCATGAAATATAATTAATAATTAATAATTAATAATTAATAATGTAGGTATTTAAATAAAACTACTCCATCATTATTCATTATTCACTTTTCATTTTTCATTGATTTTCTTTGCTTCTTTTTTTTCTTCAGCGGCATTTATGCTTTTGACAAAAGCCATAAGCATATTGGCAATATGCCAAGTAATATCATAAAACTCTTTAAACTCTTGTTGGGTGATACATTCAAGCTCTAACAACATATATAACATTGATCTGAGTTGGCTTGTTCATCATTTCGCAATGAGAAATGCTGATTTAATTTCCTTATTACTTCTTCTTTCGAATCCTTCAGCAATCTGATTCATTATTGTAATGCTTGTTTTGGTGAGCATATCCTTTAGCCCATATTCTTTGCAGTTTTTACAAACAGTATACAATTTTGCTGTTAGTTCTTTGCCTTTTTGCCAAGCGATTAGATCTTCAAATTTTTCTATTTTCATGGTAAATAATTGATAATAAAATAAAAGAGATTCTTCTATAGCGATGACACAAGAGATTCTTTTCATCCAAAAATCGCTACAATTCAGGGCAATGTGTTTTCTATAATCTGCAATTGTTCTTTTAAATCAGTAATTAAGACAGACTGTCCATATATGTCTACATGGGTAAATCATTGGGAGATTGCTTTTTTGTCCTGGACAACACGATCAAAATAGTCTTTGATTGGCGTATCGTAATAAAGACTTCTCCAATTGCTTATAATATACTGCTTTATTAAACTCACTAATCATTTATAAAGCTTTTGTTCTTGGATAGTTTTGAGTGCTGCTTTACCTGCTGGGATATTTTTACATGAGAAAGCTTCTCAATTATACCACACACAAAGCTTATTATCGAGCTTTTTAAGCTGGATTTGATTGAGTATATCCAAATTTTCCATGGGAATCTCTTCAAGTCAGGCGCTGGATACATATATTTTTTGTCACTCCTTTGGAGACCCGTAGCAAAATTTTACAAGTTCCTGTTCTTTATATAGCAAAGAAACACATGCTGCCCTATTTACTAATCATAGACTTCACACAAGAATATTTTCTTTGTTTACCTCCAATATTCACCCCAATTTTTTCTTTTTGGATCCTACCTTTAAATAAAATCAATCTGAAAGATTAATTCCGGTATGGGGTGATTTTTTAGAATGTACTCCTATTCCTATTTCTTCTTTGGTATCTGATCATTTAGGATTGGGAAGAACATATCGTATAGAGAATTCTATGTCTGAAATATCTACTAGGGTTCCGGTATACTGAAGGTCCCCCGTACTTGTTATTTCTTCTTCATCTTGAGAGATGGTAGTGTTGGGAGTATAGGTGTAGGTATCGAAAACATAATCACCATAAGTTAATGATACAACAACCCCTTGTCACGAGCTTGTACTGTTGGGAAATCCGAATGTTTTGGTGAATGTAGTGGGAGTATTTATTGGTAATAGCCATGGAAGCGTTTTATTTGTTCCATTTACCTTTAATCTAAATACCTTGCTCAGATCCAGTGGGGACACATCTCATGAAATATGACTCGCTAATAAAGTTATTTTTTCGTTATTCGTATCTGATCCCTCAGGATCATAGTCAACATTTAATATGTGGATTGAATATTGTCCGGTTATTGATCAGCTAATGGCGGTTGTTGTTTCTCAAGAAAATAGACTCACTTGATCTAGAGATTGACAAGCCCCTGTGTCCGAATTGTTTCCTGTGTTTACTGATACATATTCAATATTAGTTATGGTAGTACCTGGAAAATACTTTAGAAATTGCCTCTCAAATCCTGGCGAAAAGTCGTCCAAATCGTCCAAAATCCTAGCACATTGATAGCTTGTAGATCAAAAATAGTAGGACTTACCGCCACTATTTCATGAAAGATAGGCAATGTCCAAAACTCGTCTAGTTTGTCCACTTCAAGCAGTTAATATAATCCAAGCTCAGGTACTAAGCAGGGAAAAATCACTATTTCGTACACTATTAATTCATTCGGTTTTCCGTGTCCCCGTAGCAGAAAGCAATAAAATAGTGTTCTTTTCTAGGGTAGTACCTGAACTAATTAACAGAAATTCTACTCCTGTACCTAAACGATTTCAAGATATGGACAAACTATCTAGACTAGTATTGGCATGAATAGCTAATTCGATGTACGGAGGATATTTTTCGTTCCCTGCAAATATTTCATTGATTTTTACCAGGTCTCATTGGTCTATGAAATCGCAAGGAACAGGTAATTCTAAATTTACTCAAGATTGTTGAGAGGGGAGCGTATAAACATCAAAGATGTTTTCTCCTGTAACAAAATAAACTCAGGGATTTATAATATATCCACTTTGAGCATTTTCTCTTCTCCCTGTTTGTGCCGGTGTGGAAATTGCTCCGACCCTCTCAAAAGAAGTTTTTTTGTCATTATATTGATTGACTCGATAGGAATCGACCGAAAAGCTATCAACCATCTGACCTGAGATATTAAGAAAAATATTAAGGGCTGCGGTATCTGCCATACCCAAAGCTAATCATGTTTTTCCTATAAACCAAGTACCTGAAACCTGAGCAAGAGTATCTCCGAAAACTTTTGACTCCCCAGAAAAGAGAGAAATGTTTGGTAATGAAACTAATGTACTTTTTGCTCAGGATAATGTAAAATTTCATTGAAAGTTTCCATCACCAATATTTGTAATTTCAATCCATTCATCTGTTCCATCATAATACACTTCGGAAATAATTAAATGAAAAATAGGATCTGAAAGCATTCATGAATTTTCATCTCATCAAGAGGATCAGGGGACTATATTTGGAATAAATTCTCCTGATAATCAATGGATATCAGCCCCTGAAATATATAGTCATGAACTAGCATTTTCATTGCCTGTCCACCCTTGTCCACCTCATGTCAACTCACCTTCTCCGATTATGTCTGGTAGACCTAAAAAGATACCAGAATTTGTTGGATCAAAGACAATTCATGTTCCAGCAAAAGATGATCATAGAATGAGAGAGGCGCCGACTAATATCAAAATAATTAGCTTTGTTGGCATGTAAACTCTTTTATGAGTAAAGCCGTTCTGCGCAGAACAAGCAAGAGTGTAAATAAGAGAAAAAAGAAAAAAACTGACAAAGCGAAGACAAAGCGCAAAGTCAGTTTAATTGATGTATTTATGCGGACAATAAGCTGTCCCGTATTATCTTTTTTGCATGAGAAATAATGCTTCTCTTGTCTTTTTGTATACGATTTTTTTTGAATCCCTTGAAGTGTTTGATAGCGTTACCTAGTTGTGCTTCAAAATCATGATCTCTTTGGTTAATCATAACATCATTGTGACATCTTACATACCATTTTGCATTTTCATATTGATCATGGGTTCGTGGGATAGGGATGATAATTTGTTTCATGTCATATAGTTTCTGTTCAGCTAGGGATGTTGTTCATCCACGGGTAATCGTAATATCACAGGCATTATACAATTCTCCCATTTTTTTTTGGCTTACAAAGCCATAAGTGTGTACATGTGGGAACTTGTCAAAGTGTGTCGACATCTCATCACTGAGCAGTCACAAAACAATAAAGAAATCGTATCCTGAGGACAGATCAGGAATAAATTCTAATATATGAAGAATGTTCTGATATAATCTTTTAGACCCTTGAGATCATCATACAATGAGAACTTGTGTTTTTGTGGTAAACTCAGGATGTGCATCAATAACAATATCATCAGACAATATCTGTCCCACGGTTTGTGATCATAACAATGTTCACTCAAATCAGGTAAAGACCTTTTTAGCAAAACGACTAGCAATTTTGTTGACTAAGCCTGGACGCGTATCTGATTCATGAACAACAATCTTTTTGCGGAGGAGCGTAGCGGCAATAACTACAGGTAAAGCCACATATCCTCACTTACAAAATACAATATTGATGCGATGATAGAGGAGATGAAATATTGATTGAAAACATCAAATTATAAATAAAAAGAAATCAGAAATGTTTTTGAGCTTAGATCTTCGATAACTTTCTCTACGATATTTTCATGAATAGATTGGAACGAAAACAAGCTTGTGGGCAGCATTATCCTCTTGAATATCAGAGCATACCTGTTGTTCAAGGCTTTTCTTTGCTCAAAATCGATATATTTTCTCTACCCTATCCCCATATTCTTTATTTTTATACAAAAACTCTAACAAACTTCTTATTGGAAATACATGACCTCAGGTTCCTCACCCCGCCATAGCAATTCTTAGCCTTTTCTTTTTGTCCTCCATTACCGCAAGTATAAGAAACTAAAAATCTTCGAATACCTCGTGTTCTTTTGTTTTCTGTTTTTGAGAAAAGAGTTCCTGAATTTTTTCAACCATACTTGCTTTGGCAAGAACGTAGTCAAAATTATTTTGAAGTTTGATTCGTTTTTGTTCTGGATTTTCAAAAACCACGGACAATAAAATATCCCATTGAATGGTAATATTTCTTTTTCATTTGATCAATTCATTGACCTCAGAAATTTTCTTTCAGATCATACTGGCAAATTTTTTTTGCGTCAATCATCTGCTAGTAAGTTCTTGTTGAAGAATTTGTCCTGGATGTTGAAACTCCATAATCTCTTGTTTGCTAAAATAAATAATTATACAATTCTATGAATTAGTGAACAACGATAGATTAACAATTTGCACCATCAAATCAAGAGACAATTCACCAATTATACGAACTAGTGAATCTCTATTTTCATATATAATATATACTATATATTATATACATTGAAATACACAGAAAAGTTCACTGGTTATATAAATCAGTGAACCACTAAAAATATTGTTCTCTCAGAAAATAATATGAATAATTTACTATTTATATGAAATAGCGAACTCTTTATAGATATAGAGATATAGATGGAAATCTATTTTATAATCAAAAAAACACAATGTCTAGATAAGTTCTCTGCAACCTCCTAGTGTTTCTTGTTTTGTTGACTTAATTGAATAATAGCATATAGTATGTTATTTTTTACATTAAGCCCTTGGTGCAGAAATCTTTGTTTAAATCTTCCAGAGATATTTTATCATGAATTAACTGCCCTTTGTGCTTTAATAAAAAGTTAGGCCATGCTTGTTGGCCAAAAAGCCTTCTTTCTTCTTCATTTACACTACCACCAATATTATCATCAGTTGTGAATCCAGAGATAAGGTCATTAACAATAAGCATAAATTCGTCCTCATAAAACTCAAAACGAGTAAGTTCCTTTACAATTTCATTATTCACTGCTTCAGTGAATTTTTGTGCGTCATCCTTGTAGGGCCTTACGCTACCCAAGAGACTTGAAATTAATGGATATACGTAACGATGTTTAATTTTTGCAGTCCCTATTTTTTCATATAAAAAATTTCCAAAAACCGTCTTTCTTGTATCAAGAAAAACTCTTGCTTTTTTTTCTTTAAGAAGCTTTAATTTATTTTCTTCTTGTAGCGTACGTTCTTTTTTATTTTGTAAATCATTTAATTCTTTATCAATCTTATTTGTATTTTCTGTTAATTTGATTCTTAGGTCATTCATTTGATTACAAAAAGCCGTAGCACTAAAATAATGAGGAATCATCCTTTCCCATATTTTCAGAAAGCCTTCTTTGTCTTTTTTATGAAGATACTCTATTGCTAGCTCCCTTGTTATCGGAACAAACGAATCTTGACCTCATACTACATTTATCATACTATGACGGTATAATCAAATAAATATGTAATGAGTATATTCAGATTTTGTAAAAAGTCAAATTTTCATATGTCCTATACAGGTATTTTATTGTTTTTTATTCTTGTATTTGAAAACCAATACTCCAAAGACAAAGACGTCATTTTCAATCATCTTTACCATATAAGCTATCTCCTATTACTGAGCATCATATACCGGCTAAATGTACTCTAATTTGATGTCTTACTCATTTATATATCCCCACTAAAAGAGTGCTTATTCAGGTTTTTTCTTCAGTGTGGAGCACTTTGACAATAGTACTTGGATGGTGCATCTTACTTCTTCCCTTAAGCTCATCCTTTGGACTACGGATAAAGATCATTCTATCTGCTTTATGTCTATGGTGCATTATAGGCATAGTAATTTCAAATGATGTTTCTTTGGGCGTACCCAGAATCTGGGCTATATACCATTTATGCACCTTTCCCTCACTTTGGAGTTGCCTATATTTTTCAAATATTTCTGGTGTTTTCACAAAATAAAGAAATCCAGCTGTATCATTATCCAATCTATTTAACAATCCCAACTCTTTCTCCTTTCAAAAAACCCTAAACTGTTCTTTGATAGAAACATCCTTAAGGACATAGGGCTTAAAATCGGGAAGATCAATATAGGGAGCGATAAATTTTGGAATAGAAAAATCCATACCCGGATTGGGCTTCTCTCCCATTAGAATATCTAAAAAACACGCTTCATTACCAAATGTGGTTGGTATACCACTCGGTTTCCACATTATGTAAAAATCCTTATTTTCGTAACAGACGATACTGGAAAGAAAATTCAAAGTATGATATATAAATAAGTAAATTTAATTATTTCCAAAAACAATTTACATGGCTTTAGTCCTTTAATGCTAACATTTCTTTTCTTTCTTTGCGATATTTACCCAAAAGAATGTAGGTAAGTGGAGCAGAAATAAATATAGAAGAATATGATCCAGCAATTACTCAAACACCTATGGTAAATGCGAATTGTTTAATGTCTCCTGATCATAAAAGATACATAGCAACAATAACGAGAAACAAAGAAAACACAGTTCCTAATGATCTTCTCATGGTTTGTCGCAAACTATCTTCAAAAACTTTACCAATCAACATTCCTTTTTGACCAGACTTATTTTTTATGTTTTCTCTAATCCTATCAAAGATAATAATTGTGTCGTTGATGCTATATCCCATATTGGTAAGTACCGCTATAATAAACACAGTATTTATTGTCATTGTGTGATTTACCATCATCCAAAACCCATATGCTCATGAAGGGATTCAAACATCAAATACCATAGTAAGAACCACAACCACAGCCAATATGCTTGGAGAAATCTCCTTTCTAATGCCGGCAAATGAAAATAGCATATAAATCGCCATCAACAATAAACCTACGATTAACGCATTTTTTGCTGATTTTTGCATATATGCTCATACGCTTGGGCCTGTAATAGATTGTGCAAGAACGTCATTTGCGCTTCCGATATATTTTTTCTGAATCAAGAAATCCTTAATATCGTTTGACAAAACATTTACTTGTTCGTCCTTGTCTACGCTTGTTCTAAGCGAGATGTTGGTTGATCAATTTTCTGCTTTTATCGCTACATTTGTATTTTGGTATCACTTACTAGTTAGATAGTTTGTAATATCTCATTTAGCTGTTGTGGCATCCAAGACACCAGCAACGGTTATTTTTACTCCTCCTGTAAATTCTTCTGATAATCTTACGTTACCAAAAAACAAAAATGCTGCGACAATCAATAATGCGGCTCATATACCTACTCGTAAATATGCTCTTTTCATAATAGAAAACGGTCTTTTCATCAGAGAATTAATTATAGTTTAAAAAAACGGTAAAAATGTATAGATTCCTCATCGTTTTTCAAGGGCAAGACTAGACATTTTCCTTGTTTAACAATAGGTAACAGTTTTTTGCTGCCTCTTCTTGTGCTTTCTTTTTGTTGGAACCAAATCATTCACTAACCTTTTTCCCAACAATATATATTTCTGACCTATATTCTACGATATTCTTTTTTTCATCTATTTTATGTTCGATATCCTTATATTCTGGAACAACCTTGTGTTCTTTTTGAACTATTTCCTGAATCATTGTTTTATAGCTCTTAACTGGAGCTTCTTTTATTTTTTCTAGTTTACTATATATGTGTTTTTTGATGAATTCCTCCACGACCTCTATTCAAAGATCAATATAAAGATAGCCAATCAATGCCTCCAATGTGTCAGAAAGAATTGAATCTTTTTGCCTTCATTGTGTCTTTTCCTCTCATTTACTAATAAAAACAACGTCATTGAGGTTAATGTCTTTTGCTGTTTCTGCGAGAATTTCTTCTCTAACAAGAGCTATTTTATAGAGGGTTAGGTCTGCCTCTGTCATGTTTTGATGATTAATGAAAAGAATCTTATTTATCACCGCACCCAAGATTCCATCGCCCACGAACTCCAACCTCTCATTGTGAGTGAAGAGATCTTTATAGTCAGCAGCATATGATTTGTGAACAAATGACAGCAACATAAGTTCGTCATTTTGTATGTTTTGGGTTGGTATTCACAGGGTTGCCAAGTAAGCAATTATGTCCTTTTTCTTTTTGAGCACTTCTTCAAACATGACAATCAAAATGAAATAAAGCCTATTTATAATAACTAAATGGAGCACTTGCTAATTGCGTAATATAACTATTCCCCATTACGAGAAGCATATCGGTTCAAGTATATTGTTGCACTAAAAGGGGATCTGGATCTGAAACCACTTCATCAATAGAGATAAAACTTTTAAGCATTTTTATGGTATATTTATAGTCTCATGTTCCCAAAATATAGACAGTTGTTCCAGAAATTGGTTGAGAAAAGTTTTGCACCGTACCTATATTAAAGGCATACTTCTTTAGTTTTATCGCAAGTTGATTCGCAAATCCATCTGATTTTTTGATTGTTGCTTTGGCGAACTTTTTATCTATTCCATTTAAAATCTCTATCTTTTTATTTTCTATGAGATATTCCTGATTATGTGCAACAAAGAAGCCAAAATTCTTAGTATAAGCATAAAATCATACGTCTGACGGCTCGCCTCCGTCTGGAATAATTGCGGACGCTCAACCAAAAAGCTCTCTTGGTGGATTATAAAGAAAACATCCTGGATAAGAAAATCTAGATACAATATTGGAGCATTCAACAGTATATCAAAAAGAAAATACATGTTTAATTTCACTCGCATATTGTACCATTCCAAGCATTTCTTTGAGCGAAACATTTGTTGTTACCATTTTTGTATACTCTTCATAGAGCTTCTTAAGCTTAGTTATGTTCCCCAATCCATTTTCTTTTATCTTATCCATGACTCATTGAACTATAAGTTGCTGTCTAAGCGATCTTGAGAAATCTGATGTAGAATGCCTAGATCTAGCATATTGTAAGGCACTTTCACCATCCATAAGATTTATTCCTGAATCAAAATGAACAGTCATCACCTGCGTTTCATTTTTTGGATATGTGAAATCTGTAAGATCTTCAGGCACGTTTATTGTGATTCCCCCAAGAGTATCTATAACACGTTGAAATCATTCAAAATCAATCAATGCATAATAGGGCGTTTTAATTCACATAATTTCCTCTAGTTTTTCTGACAGAATTTTTGCTCAGGTATCAAATTGAAGTTTTCTTCATACATTATGTGAGAATAGCGCATTAATCCTTCCTATGGTGTTTTCGTCTTTGTTATAAACATATAAATCTCTCGGCACAGAAAGCATTGTAACTGCTCATAACCTTGGATTGAAAGAGGCCACCATAATTGAATCAGCAAGGTATCCTCATGCGTGATTTTGTCCTCAGAATCAAACAATCATTATGTTTATATTTCATAGATCGTCTTTTATCATATCATCTCCAATAGTTTTCGATACGATATTTACTGTTGATTTTCCTATGTATCATCAAAGAATTTGCGCTCCCTTAATTAGATATCTTCCAACAAAAAAAACAAGAAAAACACAAAAAACTATAATCAAAAACTTTGCTGCTCCAGCAGATCAAGAAAATGCTCTATATGAATTATAATTGTTAAGCTCTCCTATTGTCTTATTTTTGAATGTATTTTTTTTCAAAAACATATTTATCTTTCGATAAAATAAAAAACAGACTTATTTTTTATTCTTTCTCTCTATAGTGGTCGAATACGTACTTTTTCCATATATTCAAATCAACCCATAGTGTATAGGATATTTTGGCTCAACATCAAGCCAAAATGCCACTTTTTTATTATAATTCATAGTGAGTTTGGCTTGTGCCCACCACCTAAGAAGTTATGGGGTAAAAATAAAAATGTTTCCATAAATAAATAAAAAGTCAAATTGTTTTGTTTTTGATGTGCCCAAAATTTGCAAATTTTCTGTTTCTGAGTACAATTATAAATGTATTTTACATTACTAGATCTTTGAAAAATGGCAAACTCATTTGATATAGAACAAATATTGGCGCTTATAGAAAAAAATCCAAATATTTCTGATCTTCATTTGTCTTGATGAGAAAGTATTTCTTATAGAAGCAATGGAGAAATCATTAGAGAAGAAACTGCTTGAAAACTAAGTAATGAGTCTATGGAAATTGTTCTTAGACAGCTTTTTCAATGAAATCCACAAAGATTTGATAAGTTTCTTGGAGACAAAGAGGCTGATTTTGCCTATGTATCAAAGAATGGTGTTCCCTACAGAGTAAACGCATTTTTCAAAACAGGAAGAATCGGTGTGGTAATGAGAAAAATAAATTCAATGGCTAAAAAGCTTGAGGAACTTATTTTTTCTGATATTGCAGATAATATCAAAAACAACATTCTTTCTGCAAAAAAGGGACTATATTTAGTTACTGGGCCTACAGGATCTTGAAAATCAACATCACTTGTGGCAATGCTTGAATATCTTAATGAGACAAGAAATGAAAATCTTATCACCATAGAAGATCCTATTGAATTTATTTTTGAGCCTAAGAAGTGTATTGTTTCTCAAAGAGAAATTGGTCATGATACCTGGTCCTTTTCAAATGCACTAAGATCTGCTATGCGTGAAGACCCAAATATTATTTTTGTAGGAGAAATTCGTGATAGAGAAACGGCTGAATCAGCACTAAGTCTTGCAGAAACAGGACATTTGGTTTTTTCTACGCTTCACACAAATTCAGCGGCGAACACGGTAAATAGATATATTTCATTTTTTCCACCAGAGATACAGGACAGTATTAGTGATAGACTAGCTGAATCTTTGATAGGAATCCAATCTCAGTTCTTAGTAAGAACCAAAGATGAAAAATCTAGGGTTGGTATATTCGAGGTTATGATCAATACTACCTCTATAAAAAATAATATCAAAAAAAGAGCCATTGATCAGATAGATAGCATTATTGAGACATCATCACTTATTGGTATGATAAATCTTAAAAAATATACACAAAGACTTATTGATAAAGATATTATTGATCCAAAAGAGGTGGCTTGGTTATTTTGAACCTCACCGCAGTAAATATTATTTTAGTTCTTATGGATATTAAAAAATGGACGCCCCAGCAGCTTATATTTGATGAGTATACAAACAACGTATCTCCAAAAAAGAAATAGAAACTATGAAAAAAAATATGAAAAAGGTTCCTATTATACAATCTAAGGCTAATATTTACCACATTAAAGAAGAAATCGAAGCCGATAAACTATTATCTAAAATTCATGAAACAAAGAAATAATTTTATATATATAATACTATTATGGCAAACACAAATCTCATAAAACAGAAACTACCACCTGAACTTCGAGAAAAAGCAGGAAATTTTATTATATCTGATGATTTCCTAAATACCATGACCGATATTATTATTTTGGTATTGAATTCTAAGTCTATGGACAATCCCGAAGAAAAACAATCTCGATTTAATCTTTTACCTATGATGAATAAAGAACAAACTGACAAATTAAAAGATATTCTTACTAGAGAGAAACAAAAAATAATAGAAATCGAACAAAAATATGAACAAAAAAAAGATGAAATCAAAGTAAAATATACACAAAAATGGGAAGATATGATATATACAAAGAAAATGGAAGAAATAAAAAAACAAGAAATGGAACATGAAAAAATAGAGGATCAACAAGCAGATAATTTACTTAATCAAATTTAATATATGAAAAATTTTAATCAAAAGTTTATATCACACCTTAGATCGTATAGAACGTTCCATTTTCTGTTTTTTACGTTCATATTACTCATTACTTCAGTAATTATATATATTTTTAATGATAAAATATATGCTCAAGATCTCTTAGAGCAAGCATTCCAGCCCGCAATGACAAATGAAACCATCATTAATTTATGAGTGGGAAAAAATGCAGTTGGAAATGAAACTTTAACACAATGAGTTGGTGTAAGTGTGGGTATTGGGCCTAGTTGTGATGTTAATGGACAGAAAATTAGTGAATGAGATATTGGTAATCAAAAAACTGCTGCATGATTTGGTTGAGATAATCCGACTTTTTGTAGGAATATATTGTGATGAACCTGGAGTGCCGCATTTATTCAGGGTTCTACTACAACACAAGCACCATTGATTGTAAGGGTCGCTAAGTTTCTGTTAAGGATGACTATGGTTCTTTCTATTACTATGGTTATTTTTAATGGAATTATGTGGATTATAGAATCTTCAAAGTGAGCAGACGTAAAAGATGCTAAAAAAAATATACAACTTATTGTCGTAGGTATATTGATTTCTCTTTTAAGTTTAGGAATTATCAACCTTATAAGCTCTATTACCGTGAGTTCTCTTAATTAATAATTATTACAATTTATTTAATTATATATCTATAATGATTAAAAACTTTTTACATGGGATAGTATTTACAACGCTTGGTCTTACAATGCTTTTTTCTACGTTTGCTATTGTGGTAGAGGTTCCTCCTAGTCAATGACAACAAGACGTTATAGTAACCGGACCAACGCTCGTACAGGGTAGCGAATCTACAATATTTAATATTATTCAAACGATTAATAAATATCTGTGGTTTTCTATTTGAGCTATATGTATGGGAGTGTTAATTTTTTGATGAATAAAATTAATCACAGCACAATGAGATCAAGCTAAAATGAAAGAAGCAAATAAACTATTAATGTGAGCTCTTATCGGTATTTTAATTGCTATATTTTCATATGCAATAGTAAGAATTATTGTAAACTTATTATAATGTTCTAGTTTTTAACATTTTTTTGATACACCATTTTTCTAAAAAAAACTTTAAACTCCTTATGTGGTAGTTTTTTCTTTTTATAAAGTATATTTTAAAATTAAAAATAATTATATATTTTATTTTTTAACTGTATTGTATTTATTAACAATCTAACATCACAATATTTATGGATTTTTAATAAAAATATGCTTACTAAGTATTGTTTTTTGTCTTTTAACTTATTGTTAATAAATCTTCTTTATAATCTATTATTAATATATTTTAAATTAAAATATAAATAAATAATAAATAATATTTTATTCTGATTTGAATTATGGATTGAATATATTTTTGAGATAGATATACCTTTCCTGTTTCCAAATTTTAATTTTTTTGTTCTAACTCATGAAGGATATTATCAAAAGAATTAGTATAAGCGTTATTTCATGATTGTTTATATGATATTTAGCTTATTTGTTTTTTCAGGGTACAATTATTGTTCAGTCTTGATATCTTCAATATAATAATTTATATTATCTTATTTTGGCTTTGGTTTATTTGTTTTTGTTTATTATTTTTGGAATATATCCTATTCATTTTAGAATGACTAAATCAACCCTATTTGTGCTTGGTATAGCATTAATTATTATATGAGATACTGTAATTCTCAATGATGTGTCGACACGTGTCTATGCTTGAGATTTGTTTAAGGTCTTATGAGTTGTTTTAACTTTATTGGCTTGGACAAATGTCCTTATTACTGATAAAATACAAAAGAAGAAACAAGATAAAAATATAGAAATTATAGAAGTGTAAAATAAATTCAGAATGTAGAATTCAGATCTCAGAATTAGTAAAATTAAATTTATTATTTTCTGAATTATATATTATAAATTCTGAATTCGAGTTGCAGGCGTAGTTCAATTGGCTAGAACATTTCCTTGCCAAGGAAGAGGTTGCGGGTTCGAGTCCCGTCGCTTGCTAATTATTATACAGATAAAACAAAGTTAATATATAAAATATAGAATTAATTATCAAAACATTTGGAAACATACCACTAAATTGTCGGTTGGACAACCGAGGACTCCCTCGCGAGGCGCCGTCGCCTACTAATTATATTGAATATTAAAAAAATCTGATGTAAAGACCAGATTTTTTTAATAAAAAGCATTTTTTTTGCTTTTTTTAAAAAAAAGAATATAATTGATGTGTTTTATGTTTATGTGTAAATTGTATGGTAGATATTGAAAAACAAGCCATAAACCATGAAAAAAAAGATAAAGAAAATACTATTTCTGATGTTTCTTCTGAAAAAAAAGATTTGAATAATTTACAAACAGAAATAGCTACAAAAAACCTTAAAACAGAAATTATTGATAAAACTGAAGCTAATATTGATTGGTCATATGACCTTATAAAAGATAGTAAAATGTACCTTAAACTTCAAGAAATAGGCAAAACAAATGGTGAAATCAAAGAATTTGCTGAAAAAATAGATAGAGTAGTAAGAAAGTTTCTTGATCAAGAATTAATTTGATTTTCTAATGGCATTAAAAATAGTATAAGTGTTGGTATACAATTTGCTATGATGGAGACATTAACTAAACAATGAAATACATGATCAATAGAATTTTTCAATACATTTTCTGCTATAAAATCAGAGTCTGCGGGCGCTGCATTTAAATGACTTTATGGCTCTTTTGGTAAATTGTGATCTGCTAATGGGTTTTTTGTGCTCGCGAATAAAGTACAAAACTTAACTTGGTATCTTTCTGATAAAAAAAACATAATTACTAGTACTGAAAATATTCCAGAGCTTACAAATCCTAATCAATTTAAAAACCTTTTAAATAAAAATATTTGGTCTGATCAAAAACAAATAGACAAAATCGATATTACAACACTATTGACCTTAAATTCATCGAAATTGGTTGATATTCATTCTTGAGAAGATGAATTAAAAAAAATAATTAACAATGATAAAATATCGGGCGTTATTACTAAAAAATCTATAGCTGCTATTGAAAAATCTCTTAATGCTGCTGATGATGTTTTAGATACAAGAGGGGAATATAAAAACAAATCATCAGAGCTTGTTGATAAAATTGCATGATTTTTGGATATTACTATTCCTTTCTTTGGAAATCTTGGTGAAATGATTGGAATGAGCTTTCCTACAGATGTTTTTGGTGAAAGAAAGGATAGGCCTGTTATAGATTTTGTTCTTGGTGTGCTTGGTTTTCGTGGGGGAGTTAAGTGACTTCATAGAGAATACATAAAAGAAAAATTACAAGATTTACACATAGATAATGCTTTTGTGGCTGCTAGTTATGCTCATTTTCAAAAAAATAATGATGCTACTTTGACTAATGATACAGAAAATAGTACATGGAAAATGTGTGCTTTATCTGTTTCCGATTCCACTCAAGAGCCTGTATTTAAAGACAAGGTTCCTGCTGATTATGTGTGATTAAAGAAATCTTTAGTTGAAAACATTGCTACTGCAAAAATAAATCCAATTATGGTAATCAAGTTTGCCCCTGAAGTTGTAACTAATGAAAATGGTATACAAACTGTAGATATCGCTAAAATCGATAATAAAGATGATTTCGTAGATAGATATCTGAAATATATTATTCCTTTGTTGGTTGATCCTACTGATGATTTTATTATGTCCAAAAATACAAATAAAGAATCTTTTGCCTTAGCTGTAATATGAGGCCTAGTTTGAGATAAATATTTTATAGAGGGGGTAAATATTTGATTAATTAATGCTGCTGATTTTAAAGAATTATCTAAAACGCCTATAACGATAAGAAAAATGGATTATGATAATTATTCTCTCCGTAATTTAACTGATACTTGATTGCTTAATTGTAAAATGAGCGAAGATGAATATCAAAAATTTGTAAAAAAGGTAATTATTATTTCAAAAGAAGTAGAAATAAACCCAGAAGATATCCTTAAAGTTATGGTTTTTGAGACTTGAGGAACCTTTGATCCATCAAAAAAAAATATTGCCGGTTCTTGATCTACGGGGCTGATTCAGTTCATGCCAGATACAGCGAAGGGATTGGGCACCACTACGTCTGATTTAGCAAAAATGACTGCTTTTGAGCAATTAGATTATGTTCAAAAATACTTTTTACCTTACAAGGGCAGGCTTAAAACATTAGAAGATGTTTATCTTGCTGTATTTACACCAAAATTCGTTGGAAAACCGTTAAATTATGTTTGATATAGTAAGCCATCCAACGAATATACTCAAAATAATTGATTTGATACCAATAAGGATTGAGAAATAACTGTTGGAGAAATTACAGAAACAATAAAAAATCGTACCAACAGTTATGTCTTTTTCGACGAAAAACTCGCTGAGGCTGAGGTCGCCTTAAATATACAAATAGAAGCTAAAACCTTGAATGATATTATTTTGGTTGGGGACTCTCATGCTGGTGGAATTATGGGCATGTGATGATTTGCTTGAAAGACCCTTTATCATAACTGATATGATTCGTGACAAATTTTGGATATTATCAAAAAAGAAAAGATAGATATACAAAAACATAAATCACTACTTCTTGTTGCTTGAACTAACGATATTACCAAATGACATATATCAAAACTAAAAGATAATTTACTTGCTATACAGAAAGAAATATCGCCCGTACAGCTTGTTTTGTCTACATTATCTTATGCAAAAACAGAAAATATTGTCTCCCATGCTAAGGTAGACCAAGTAAATGCTATTTTTAGGCAATTTGCTCAAGAAAATTCATTACCACTTATAGATATTAAAAAAGAAATTACTTTATCCTCAAAAGAATATCAAGACGATGAGCTACATCTTGATTCGTCTTGATATGCTAAAATAGCAAAAAATATTGCTGCCCATATTATCTGAACTGAAAATATTTCTTAAACTTTCCTTTGATAATTATTGTAACCATTGATTGATCTTAGTCTCACCAGCTCATTTTTTTACTTGAGACATAATATCGTTGATTATGCTTTCTAGACCAGGGCCCGTTTTCTGTGTGATTATTCCTGTTGTTGCTTTTCCTAAATATTGTTGAATGTTATTATAATTTGTTAGATTTTTTTGGTAGGTTTTTGGACTGATATTGTAAAGCGTATTGATGAAGAATTTAATAATCTTGTCTATGGTTGGGTTTAAAACCATATTCCCTCCTAGTTGGTTTATAAAAAACTCTTGCTTCTTTTGCTCAAACTGTCCTAGAAGGTTTCATCGAATATTATTTTGAATGTCTTGAACACTCTTTCCTTTATATTTTCCTATAATTTTAATCGCTCATGCGAGTTCTGGAGGAGTATAGTATTGTATATTTCATTGTAAAATTTGCATAATTGTGTTATCTCACGTTTGTTGTAAGGTAACTGATGATTGTGGCGGTATATTGATAAACACGCCATTTCATATGCCTATAAATATCTTTTCAAGTGCTCATTGTGTTTTTGAACTAAAGCTTATTTGTGTCTTTTGAGAAAGATCTATATCTTTTTTGCTTATTTCACTAACTGGAACCTCTTTTGTCCCTAGGGCATTCTTTATTATTATTAATCATTCGCTTGCTCATCACTGATTGATGATTTTTGCGTTCTGTGATCATATGAAATCGCTGATGCTTGGTATGTTGTTGTATAATGGAAGCATCCCTGTTAATAAAACAAAAACGATTCCAATCCCCACAATGCTCATAAATATATAACGAACTCGGTGTGTTATATATGTTATTGCTAATGCTCCTAAAATAAGCCCAAATAATGTCATAAATTGAGCGCTGTTTAGTCCTATATTGTTTCTAAAAAAGGTATCTCACACTATAAAAATATTGACCAATATAATTATAAATATCAAGAAATTAAATATTCTATTACTTCATTGAAGCATATATGTCGTTATTATTGAGACAATAAAGATTGTCGTGTAGAGGCTATGTGTTTGAATCCAATTCCGTAGTGTTCATGGGTTGCCTGCATATAAAAAATATAGATATATAGCTCAAAGCGCTAATGCCGCTATAATTATTCCTGTTATTGGTTTTTTGATCATATAAAAAATTAAAAATATAAAGTATTGAGATTATGTGTTTTTACTTATATAAAAAAAACTCCCCTTTGCAAAGATTATTGGGGGAGTATTGTATATTCTTTAATTTCTGATTTTTTTAATATTCACTCTAGTTTATTTTGGTTTTCTGGAGCATACTCTATGAGTATTGCCTTTTCTTCTGATTTTTGAATTTTTTCTTCATGAAGGATATAGGATTGGGTATAGTTGATTCTTCTGATTTTTGTGGCTGCTCATGATTTGAGTAATCAGGTTATTATGTGTTTGAGTTTTCTTCCATCGTTTTTATAGAAAAAAATAAGCATATATTGTCTATAATTTTTAAAAAATTATTTTTGAATGTTTTCTGTGCCTGTAGCTGCCGCTGGATGTGTAGCTGTGCTTTCAAATCATTTATTTATAATTACCGTAAGTGATTTCTCTATAGATATAAGATTTTCTATATATTTTGGTGGGGTATTATAGTTATTCGTTATTTTATCTTCTATATTTTTTATTGCTGTTTTGAGTCATTCTACTTTTTGCTTTTCAGTCCCTAGTGTTTTATTGTATGTTATGTTAAATCATTGGCATATTGTCTGGATCCTTCTTTCTAGTTTGCCATAAGCAATATTGAAGCTTTCTTCATTGCCTTCTGTAAATGCATTTTCTATCTCTTTAAGTTCTGGAGTATAAAACTCAGGGTAGAGGCTGGCATTTATTTTTTCGTCTTGTGCTGGATCTAAAATCTGCTTTTCATCAGTTAATACTGAAGAAATTTCTTTTGTAGTCTCTTCTGCTCATTGTGTTGTCGCTGTCGTATTTAATAAACTAAGCAACATTGTGTCTTCTTTTTTGTCTCAAGATGCTGTATCTTTTTCTGTTGTCAATGCAAATGATTGGGAGATGTTTTTTTCTTCCACGGCTTTTGTAAAGTTATCAATATTTGCGAATATTTTTATGTCGTTGTTTTGGATAGCTACTACTTGTTGTTTGCTTATTGTTGTTCACTTACTTTCTCCATTGTTTTTTGTCATAATGATGTTTGCTCCATTATTTTGGACTATTTGATTTTTTCCAGTTTTTACGAATTTAAAGTTGAGCGGCTTTAGTTTGTCTTCTTGTTTGATCGTAATGTCGTTGATTGATAGTTCTATTGTTTGTGTCTTTGCTTGTTTTCACTCCATTTGGATGAAGTTACCATAAATTAGGTTAAGTTTATAGTCGTCTGTGTTTGTCTTTTGGATAATGAGTTTTGCAGGACCTATGATTTTGGATTGAGTTCCGCTGTTAATTTCAAACACTAGTTGTGCGTCTTGTTTTAGTAAAATAGTGTCACCATTTCCTATGTTGTTTGTTTTTGCAAGAACACCATTATGTTCAATAAAAAAGTTACCATTGAAGGTCACTACTTGTGCTATATAATCAGCTTGAACGGTATTGCTTGTGTTGGATCTTATCGCGAATCGGTTGTAATCTTGAAGATTGTCATTCATGAAATATACTCCGTATGTCCCCATTATAAGTACCGCAAAAATCATGGTATAGACAAAATATTTTGCATGGACAAAAGATGACCTTTTGAGAGAGGCCTGTTTTGTCTTTTTATACAAAATAGATTGATATAGATCTAACTTATCTATATCGCTATATGTGCTATGTTTTTGTGCGTTAAAAAATTCTTTAAGTTTCATACTGTATTAAATATGTGAAATAGAGCATTCTTACACTGCTATATACGAACGAGTAGACATTTTGTGACAACAAAGTGTGTTGTCTAAACCTATTGGTGTTGACATATTGTCTAAAATCTGTCTTTTGTGGCTTTTGGGGATTTAAATTCAGCCTGGATACTTGCTTTTTCTCTTGTATTTTCGTTTTTAAAGCATAGTATTTGTAGTATATATGGTATATATAGCCATTTATCTATTAGCCAATATCTTAAAATGATGGATACAATCTTCAAGACCTTGTCTGACAGGAATCGTAGAAGAATAATCCAGCTTTTGAAACAGAAAGAAATGACAGTTTCTGAGTTATTAACTCATTTCGACATTACTCAGGCTTCTTTGTCTCATCATCTAGATGTCCTGAAAAGATCTAACCTTGTTTTCGATGAAAGAAGATGACAGTTCGTTTTCTATTCTTTAAATCAGCCTGTGTTTGAGGAAACCGTGAATATGATCCTGAATCTATTGGTGTAGAATGAATTCAGAATTCAGAATTCAGAAATAAATGATTTTATAATTTTTAAAATAGAATAATATTAGAATATTGATGAACCTTTTTTAAATTTTCCTGAAAATATGTCGTTAAAAATATCTATTTCGTGACCTGCATGATCATGAAAGTCTTCGCTTATCGCGGCGATAGTGAAAAAATATTGAATGGAAACTGCCGATGTCGGCCACATTTATAGACAGAGAGGTATTGCTAAGTGATTGACGATATCTGAATATGATAAATTGGTAGAAATGCATCCTGAAGAAGATATTGAAATGGAAAGGGAATTTAAACAAATTGTAGAAAATTGTCCTGGAGATATTATTGTTTCGTGGAGGATGTGATTTCATCTTCTTCCTAATATGACATCAATTCGATTAGATGTTTCTCCTGAAGAATGAGCTAAAAGAATATTTTTAGATGATAGAGGAAAAGAAGAAAAAAAATATACAAATATAGAGGAAGTTATCAAAACTGATCATGATAGAATGGAGAGATTTAGACAGAGAGCCATAAAATTATATGGAGTAGATTTTACGGATACATCTCATTATACGAAAGTGATAGATACTACGGGGAGATCTTTTGATGAGAATTTGGAAGAGCTTGAGGAGTTTGTTAAGACGTTGAGGAAATAGTCTATTAATTTAAAAAATTCATGTGTAAAAATAAACGCTTCGCTGGAGCTACTTTTTCTCTTGATAGAAAAAGTAGCCAAAAAGATCAAGACACCATTAGGGGAGTATCACGTTTATGGTTTTTAACATATTCGGATAATGACCCAGCCGTCGTTGGGTCCCGTTGCTCGACCTACTTTTCACACTGATTTAATAATGGTGTCACCAAAAGCAAACTTTAAAATTATTATCTATAAATTTTCTACTATAAGTCTTTTTACAGCGTCCAGTCAGCTAAGATTTTTTATGGAAATCCGTGCGTTGTCTTTTGTTCCGTATGTTTTTTGTAATTCTTGAAGTTTTTCTGGTGAGATTAGGTCGATCTTGTTGAACAAGATAATTCTTTTTTGTTTAGCTCCTATTTCATTTAAGATGCTGTTTACGATATCAATTCTTTCTTGTACAAAAGGATCAGATGCATCTACGACATGTAAAAGAAATTGTGCTTCGATACTGTCTTCTAGTGTAGAAGAAAATGCTTTGATGAGTTTTGGAGGAAGATCGCGAATAAATCCTATGGTGTCATTGAGGAGCACTTCTTTTCCTTGTCCCGTTTCAGGATTTGTCATGACGTAGAGATTTCCTACATGTGTACCTAGGGTTGCGAAGAGCTTATTTTCTGCTAAAATACCTTTTTTTGTAAGTGCGTTTAATAATGAAGATTTCCCTGTGTTGGTATATCCCACTATTCCTATCGTCGGCATCCCTTTTCTGAGCCTAGAATCTCTATGAAGTTTTCTCATCTGTTCGTATTCTTTGAGCTGTGTTTCTATTTTGTGTATTTTGTATTTAAGATGTCTTTTCATAATTTCAGTGTTGGTTTCTCCAATTCCTCTCATCGCTCATTTTCCTCCTCCCGCATTACCTCACTGTTTAGAAAGTTCCATTCCCATTCCGTAGATTCTTGGCCCCATATGCTTGATTGCTACAAGTTCGACTTGCAATCTTGCCTCCATGCTTGTTGCATGTTTATCAAAGATTTTTAAAATAAGATCAACTCTGTCTCGGGCTTTAGCCCCTATCGGACGAAGCAATTCGTTAATGTGATAAATTTGTGATGGCTTGAGAACATTTCCAATAATTAAGAGATTTGAATTCATTCTTTGCATTTCTGCTATAATTTCTTCTAATTTTCCTTTTCCAATGTATGTCTTATAATCGGGTTGGTCTTTTTTCTGAAACTTTCTTAAAAGTACCAGTCCACCATAAGTATTTAGTAAGTTTTCTAGTTCTATCATTCTATCTTCCAGAAGCGCTGGAGTAATGTCTTTGTTCACAATATCTACTAGGAACGCCCTTAGTTCTTCCTTGTTTTCTTCCATTTTTACTTAAATTTATTAATTAAATATGAGATATAGTATAGTGAAAATTACTTGATATGCAATTTTATACTTCACATCTGGATATTAGTGCTTGTTCTTTTGTTTGTTAGGCTTATTGTGTTCTTCGGTTCATCAAGGTGAGAACAAACGGATTTTCGGTTGAAACTTATGAAACAAATAGTATACTCACGTCACGTATAATTTTTTTATACTCTTAATTATTCCTTTATCATGAATATACTGAGCATTATCTTGATTGTCATCGCCTTGGGCGCATGAGGATTGGGTGGTTTCTATGGATACAAAAAAACGTTGACCCAAAAGGCATTAGAATTTAAACAAAGAATGGAAAAGGTAAAAGAAATCGAAGAAGAAATGATTGATGTCGCAAAAAAGAAAGCAGAAAAAACTCTTGAATTTGCTGAAGAAAAAGCTCAAAAAATCGAAGCACAAAGATTAGAAAAGATGGATGTCATTCAGAATAGGCTCCTCGCTAGAGAAGAAAAAATGGATGAAAAACTTGAAAAATTAGAGCAAGAAAAAGGAAAGCTCAATGATAAACAAAAGGAGATGGATCTAGTCATCAAAGAACAAATGAATAAAATATCTGATATTGCTAAACTGACTAAAGAAGAAGCAAAAGAACAACTTTTCTCTAATGTCGAGAAGGAATATCAGAAAGATATGGTTATCTTTATTGAAAAACTCAAAACCATCAAAAAAGAAGAGGCAGACAAAGAAGCTTCTATGATTATTGCGCAAGCATTACCAAGGGTTGTGGTGAATAGTGTCGATGAATTCACTGTTAGAAGCATTGATTTGCCCAATGAAGATATCAAAGGAAAGTTAATTGGAAGAGAATGAAGAAATATCTGATATTTTGAAAAAATGACAGGAGTGGAGCTTATTGTAGACGACACACCCTTGACCGTTAGAGTTTCTTCTTTTGATAGTGAAAAGAGATATATTGCTTCTGTTATGCTTCAAAGACTCATTAAAGACGGAAGAATCAATCCGTTCTATATTGAAAAAACATACAATGAGGTGGTCGCTGAGCTTCAAGGCATACTTGCAGAAAAGGGTAAAGAGGCTCTTGCTATGCTCAATATTCCTATGATGAAACCTGACTTGGTTAAAATGATTGGTCAGTTCTACTTGAGATCTAGCTATGGACAAAATCTTTGGAAACATAGTATTGAAGTTGCTAAAATATCTGAGGCTATTGCAGCAGAACTTGGGCTTGATCCTATTCTTGCCAAAAAGGCTGGGCTTTTCCATGATATTGGAAAGATCATAGCAACAACATGACAATCTCATGCTATCATTGGTGCTGAGGTATTGAAGAAAATGGGAATGGATCCAGCCATCATTAATGCGGCTGAAGCACATCATTATGACGTGCCTATTACTCATTCTATTGCTTGGATCGTAACTGCTGCTGATGCAATATCAGCATCTAGACCAGGAGCAAGGTTCAATACAAAAGATCTCTTCATAGAAAAGATGTGAGATCTCGAGAAACTTATTTATGAAATTCCTGGTATTGATAAAGTACATATTATGCAAGCAGGTAGAGAAATTATGGTGTACGTAAACCCTAAAGAAATATCAGACAACGAACTAGAAAAATTGCTTAAAACTATCGGTGAAAAAATAGAAGAAAAACTTGATTATCCTGGTATTATCAGAGTGACGGGGATCAGAGAAACAAAGATTATAGAATTTCTTAGATAGACAAACTAAATGAATAATGGATAATGAACAATGAATGCTGTCGGAAAAATAGTTCATAAAAATCTCAAAAAACCAGCACTATTCATTATTAATTTTTAATTATTAATTGTTTGTATGTATCCTTATCTCATCATATGATGATCTAAATTTTATATGACTGGAATTGGTATTATTGTTTCGTTTTTTGTTTTTTTGGGGATAGCCCAATATCTTACTAAAAAATATCATCAAAATTTCTGGAAACTTTTCTATTGGTTACCTTTTTTGATCGTATTGACCTATTTTCTTTGATCATATACTAACTTTCTTTTTGATGTGTGATTAGTTCCTACAACTTGGACTGAATTTGTTACTCTCCTTTCTCCGTATGGATATAAATTTCATTTTATGGGATTGTTGATTGGGATATTTATCTCCGTTTGAGTATTCCTTAAGAAAATAACGAGAATAGAAAATAAAAAAGTTTGGTCAGATATCTTGTTTTTTTCTTTCGCATTGTCCTTAGTCCCCTTGTGATTATTTCTTTTGATGGGAGATAATTTTATAGGAACGACAACTACTTCTTGGCTTGGAATCAAATCACTACACTCAGATAGTCAACGAAATAAATTTAATC
Organism: candidate division SR1 bacterium; assembly: GCA_026397475.1. Taxonomy (GTDB): domain Bacteria; phylum Patescibacteriota; class Gracilibacteria; order Absconditabacterales; family Absconditicoccaceae; genus CAJBLF01. The sequence goes on from JAPLUT010000003.1 coordinate 44,078, forward strand.
TGATTTATCCTATATGACTTTTTCTCTCATTGGGATCGTTGTTTGTTGCTCTCTATATTAAAATTATAAAGAAAAAGAGATTTGGTTATGGAATGTTGGGTTTTGCATTACTTCTTATTGTTATAAGTCTAATATTAATATTACAACAATATTCTAGGCACGCCGTATTTTCTTTGTGAAATATTATGTTTGACATAAAACAATACTCCGCTTGGATTGTTGCCATTATCTGCTATTTCGCTTATGCTAAGCGAAAAAAGGTTTCAGATTTGCAGTAATACTCGTTACGCTCGTGACGAATAATTGATAGCTATCTTGTAATATAAATCCCTCATCCGAGAAATGCGGAGATCCTTTGACTTCGCAAATTACAAGCCTCTCCCTTTATCAAGGGAAACAAAATTTGTTTTTTATAGCCTCTTGGTTCTTATCTATGAAATTATTTTTTCTCAAAGAACATAGCTTATACAAGATATTCAAAACCATAGAGAAGGTGCCTAATGGCAGAACCATCTATATTTATATCGATCCTGAACATTCTTTCTTTGATAACGAGTGGCGATGAAAAGAAATAAAAGAACTTCTTCAAAAGAAGAATATTAATGCCTTATTTGTCACTAAAACAGAAAAATCCAAATATTTTTTTTCTGGTTTGGGACTCAATGTTCTCCATGAGGAGAAGCATGTTATAATAAAATATTTGAGACTTGTGTATGATTTCTTCTTTAATATTAAAAAATTTCATCTTCAGGTATATACAAAGAAAAATTATATATTTTATGTCGTTTTTGGTTTCGAGGTTCTTTTTGTGCTCCTTGTTTTGTATCTTTTGTATTCATTAATTCTTCCGAGTACTAATGTGAACATTGTTCCAACTAGTCAGATAGAAAGTGTAATTTATAATTTCCGTTATTTCCCTTCTTCTGATGTGCAGTTCCAAGAATCATCGAGATATCTTAATGTGCCTTATTTTACTGGATATATCGACTATAAGTATGATATGACTATAAGTACTGCGAATATTAAATACATTCAAGAGCCTTCTCAGTGAGTTGTAGAAATTACCAACAAAATACCCAAAGACTATTCGTTTTTAAAAAATACAAGATTTGTGGCTGATGATTGACGTCAATTTTTGTCAATGAAAGACTTTCTTGTCCCTCAAGGGACCGAAATAAACCCTGGTAAGGTTGTCGTAACATTAAAGGCCATGGAACAAGATATTCAGGGAGTATTAATGTGATCAAGGGGGAATATTGTTAAATGAACTAAGGTATTTATTAAAAATATAAAAAATAGTTATTATGCACAAAATATTTATTGACAGGTAATTACCGATTTTACCTGATGAAACCTCCGCTCCCAGGGAGTTGTTTCTGTAAAAGATATTGGAATCCTTTCTGGAAAACTTATAGACGCTATTTATAAACAAAAGATGAATATTGTTTTTAATAATTTTAAATCGCCTGAAAATATTGTTCTAAGCTTCGATTCTCTCGTATCTACACAAATAAAAGATGTTCAGATTAAAAATATTCCTGGTGAAACAACGCCTTTGCTTAGATGATCTATTGTCGCTCGTTTTAACTTTAATTTTATTAAAAAGGCCGATCTTCTTGCTGTCGTTGATAAGTATGTTAAACAGAGGCTTTATGATAAAATGAAGGTTTTTGATGTAGATACTTCATCTATAGTGTTTTTTAAAACCATGAAAGAAGAAGTATGACATGTTCTTATAATCCCTACTAAAGTGGATATCAAACAGTCTTATGATTTTATAAAAGATATTAATGGTATCTTGCCTGATATGAAAGAACGTATTGTTGGACTTGGTGAAGAGGCGGCTAGAGATATCCTTTTCTCTTATCCAGAGATATCCTCTTTTGTTATGACTATTAGACCGCCTTGGTATACTACCGTTTCTAAATTAAAGTCGAGAATCAATGTGTATGTGAATGGGAAAAGCATAAAACGTTAAAAATTTTTTTGTAGACGAAGAATATCTGTTTTTTAATTAAAAAATGTCCGCCTAAGCAGACATTTTTTAATATGTTTTTTTGAAATCTCCCACCCTCACGGGTCCCCTCTCTTTCAAACTAAAGAGGGTATTTGAAGAAAACTAGAATGGTAAGTCGTCGTTGTTTTCCTTTTTGCTAGCTCCTTTTTCGCTAACTGCTCCTTGTTCTAGTCTTCGTCCTGTGATACTGTTGAAGTATCTTCCTGGTTGTGTTTTAGATTCATTTACTCTTGTGTTGATGTGGACAGTAATCATATCACCAACCTTTACTCCGTTGAGTAACTCTGTCTTTTCTTTGAAAAAATCTACTGCAAGTCCACCTTTGAATTCTCTGTCAGTTTCTTCTTCCAATACGATAGTTTGTTTTTCTAGCGCATTTGCTCCAATGGTTTCTTTTGGTCCAATGAATTTTACGGTTCCTGTGTACTGCATAATCTAATAATAACGAATAAAAGAATTGATTTGTGGTCGCAATTCTAGTTTTTTATTTCTTTTTTTCAAGCATAACTACAGCTATTCGTGTTATTACTCAGAGAGTTATCATTATGTCTGCCATATTGAAGATTGGAAAATTAAATAATCATATATTTATAAAATCTCTGACTCCTCAATAAATAATTCTATCTAAAAGATTTCATACTGTTCCGCTTACTAGTAATGCTGTTATTGCTAGGCTATTTTGTTTTTTTATGAATAAAATAATGAATACGATAATGCCTATTAGGCCAATTAAAATTGTCATGAAAATCGGTGCAGGTAATGATCGAGAGATTCCCTTATTGAGTATTGGTAAAATCATTGAATTTCCCTCCATAAATTTATTATTATAAAAAAAATATTTTGAGACTAAATCTAAGCTAATTAATATAATCGATATTATTCATAATTTGATATATTTTATGTCCTTTTAGTGAAAATATAAAATTTGTTAGGAGTATGGTATTGAAAGATATTCTGAATTCAAACATATATTATATCATAATTTCGTTTTTTTGTTGTTATTTTTTTATCTTTTTTCTTTTTTTGTTGCTTATATAGTAATATAAGGTGTTGGTTTCTTGTCATATAAAATATCCACGAGTATACTTATGATGTTTTATATATTAGCGTCTTTCTGTGCTGCCAAGGAGAAACATATTATTTAAGCTGAAATATATTATAGGGACCGTTGTTTTCTCTTTTTTTCTGATTAGTTTTTCAACTCAGGCATCAATAACTATCCCTGATAGTATTGCCAATGTCCTTCAAATTGTCCAAAGACTTCTTGTTACAGATAATGGGAATACTGATGGAAGTCCAATTATTGATCTTAATACGGGATGAAACATTGTCGTTTATTGACCACTAAAAAATAGTTTGGGACAATCGTTTATCACTACAGAAACAGATCCGATATTTTCTGCAAGTTATGCGGCATGAATTACTTCTACACAAATCTCTCATTGGAACTCTGCTTATTGACGAGGAAATTATGCTTTGATGTGATATCTTACCTGAGAAGCTGATCCCATTTGGAATGCAGATAAATCATTATATTACACAAAAACAGACGTGGATAATATTGTCTCCTGACTTGCAGGATGATTGTTATATAAGTGAGTTTGGGATTATTCTACCGGTAGTTTGCCTTCTGATATTATTATTGGTGATTTATATATTGTTTCTAGCTCATGAAATTTTTATTGATTTGATTTGTCAGTTGGAGATATGATTATTGCCAATAATGATGTTGTTGGCTCTAGCGTTTCTACAGATCGGGATGTTGTAAGAAACGTAAGTAATCCTGAGCTTGATCCAATATTTTCTGCAAGTTATGCGGCATGAATTACTTCTACACAAATTTCTCATTGGAACGATGTATATTCTCGATGAAATCATACTTTGATGGGATATCTTACGTGAGAAACAGATCCGATATGGAACATAGAGAAATCTAACTATTATACTATCTCAGATATAAATGCAAAGTGATATCTTACATGATATGCTGAAACTGATCCTACATGGAATATGGAAAAATCTAATTATTATACTACAGGACAAATAAATGCGATGGGATATCTTACTAATTATGTAGAAACTGATCCTACATGGTTAAGTGAAAAGCCTAATTATTATACAAGTTTTCAAATAGATACTTTGTTGAGTTGATTGGTCCTTTCTGGCTGAGGTGCTTGAGGCGTTTGAGCAACAGGAGCCCAGGGTATACAAGGTATCCAAGGAAATACTTGAGCAATGTGAAATACTTGAGCAACGTGATTGAATTGATTAGATTGAGTTGACTGAGTTGCTTGAATAAATGGAGCTACTGGTGCTGTTTGACCTACATGAGCACAAGGTATTCAAGGTATACAGTGATCAATAGGAAACACTTGATCAATAGGAAACACTTGATCACAAGGAATTCAATGAAATACTGGTGCGAAATGAGATAGTTGAACGATGCTTGATTATGAACGATCAGGAACGGAACTAAGATTTTGATATCTATGAGTACGATGATGATTCACTAATCTTATAGGACCACAAGGTATACAAGGAATACAGGGTATACAAGGAATACAAGGAAATACTTGAGCGACTGGAGCAACGGGAGCCGTTTGAGTAACTGGCGCACAGTGAATACAATGAATACAATGATTAACATGAAACACTTGATTGCAAGGTATACAAGGAAATACTTGATCACAAGGTA
>JAPLUT010000007.1 GCA_026397475.1 candidate division SR1 bacterium
AACGCCTACACAGAAAGTTTCAACAATCAATGTAAAGTTGCTAAGAGAGTTTCACATGGATTCAGAAATAGACAGAATTATTTAAGAAAATTATCAGCAAGATTTACTAACCCAAATTCCCGAACTTGGAAATAGACCCATTTCAATATATATCCTTTTTTAAGGAAGAACTATCCTTTTGATATATATATTGAAATTTGTAAACAAATCTTCATATGTTTTTTTTGATATTTATATATTGAAACCTGTGAACAAATTTTTATTAAGACTTGAAAAAAACACGCAGAATACTATATGAAAAAGAGATCTCGTTTGATTTTATAACTTTATAAATACATGATGTACAAAATAAAGGACATTCACGGACGCGAAATATTAGATTCTAGAGGAAACCCTACGGTAGAAGTAGAAGTTACCTTAGAAAATGGGAACATAGGAAAAAGCAGCGTACCTTCAGGAGCATCAACAGGGATCCATGAAGCACATGAACTCAGAGACAACGATATGAAAAGATATGCAGGGAAAGGAGTACTTACTGCAGTAAATAATATAAACACACCTATAAAAAATGAAATAATCTGAAAGGAATTTAAAGATTACAGAGCACTCGACGAAGTACTTTTGAAACTTGACGGAACAGTTAACAAATCCAAACTTGGAGCTAACGCAATTCTAGGCGTATCTATGGCATTCGTAGTCGCTTGTGCAAAGACCGAATGAAAATGAATTTATGAATATCTAGGAGATGGCAAATGAATAACACTTCCTATTCCTATGATGAACATCTTAAATGGAGGGTCACACGCAGATACCAATGTTGATATCCAAGAATTTATGATTGTCCCTATCGGAGCGCCAAATTTCCATGAATGATTGAGAATGGGAGTTGAAGTATTTCATATCTTAAAAAAAATATTAAAAGATAAAAACTATAATACAGGCGTTGGAGATGAGTGAGGATATGCGCCAGATTTATCAAGTAATGAAGAGGCTTTACAACTCATCGTGCAAGCCATAGAAAAAGCGGGATACACAGGAAAAATAAAAATAGCTCTCGATTGCGCGGCATCAGAGTTTTACAAGGATTGAGTGTATACACTCGAAGGAAAAACAATCGACCACCCAGAACTTATCCAACTATACAAAAGCCGAGTGGAAAAATATCCTATCATTTCTATCGAAGATGGTATGGCAGAAGATGACTTCGAATGACGACAAGCACTTATGAAAGCATTAAAAGAAAAAATCATGCTCGTAGGAGATGACTTATTTGTAACCAACATAAAAAGACTTCAAATGGGAATAGACAAATGATTAGCAAACGCAATCCTAATCAAGTTAAATCAAATCTGATCCGTATCAGAAACGATTGATTGTATTCATATGGCTCAAAAAAATGGGATGAATGCAATAGTTTCACACAGATCATGAGAAACAGAAGATACCTTCATCGCTGATTTAGTTGTAGCAATGAATACCGGATTTATCAAAACCGGCTCTGCAAGCAGATCAGAAAGAATATGTAAATACAATCAACTACTGAGAATAGAAGAAAATCTAGAAAAAAAAGCTATATTCAACCGCCAAAAAAACCAGTAAAACGCAGTTTTTTTGGATGATTGAATTATATGTACCATCCAAATAAGTCCGCAATGTAATAAGGAATTGTTGTGATGGTACATATATATTCTTCAATCAAAAATAGAAAATATTTTTGAAGGAGAATATATACCGATGACTTGAGAAACTTTAAGCACGAATGAAATGAAGTGATTAAAGATTTCGAAAGCAATCGTGTATAAGTACGAAAAATAAATTAAAGATCAAAGCTTGACTTCTAAGGATAATTATGTATAAGAGTGGTATTTATACCTCCTCACACATATCATAAAAAATTTAAAGCAAACACTAACCGCGGCAATTATAGGACTTTGAATCACAAGTTCTATTTATGCGCAAAGCTGAAAAATAGATAGCACAACGGGATCAACGAAAAAAGCCTTAGTTGAAAATATTGATAGTAAAAAAAACATAAGAGAATCTGACAAAGAAACAGAAACTATCATTTCCTTCATGTCTGGATTCGACAACGAAGAATTTAATCACTTATGGAAAAAATACAAGTACAAAGAGGTCAAAACGAAAACTATAAATACAGAGAAAGATACTCTACTCTATGAAACGATACAAGAATTAAATCAAAAGTATGGAGATCCAAAAATCAGCATTCAACGAAAAAACTTTGGTATTAAAAAAGATAGTAGTGAGCTTTTATGATATTTTTCTGCAAGAAAAAATAAAATATATATTAATCCAAAAAATGAGTATCTAGAATGATATGGTAAAGAATACTTTACAGACATACGATTAGAAGAACTAGCACATAGCAAGCAATTTCAAAAGAGACATATGACAAAAAGAATAGTAAAAGAAGTACGAAGATTAGCAAGAAATTGATTTGATCATTCTAAATTGTACGACGAAAAATGAACGATAGAATACGAAGCACACACAACAATATATCCGGAACTCATAAAAGAATTTGTTGATACATATACATCCAAAATAGACACCAACAACCTTGAACAAATAACTAAAACAGAGATAATGATAGCCAAATATTACTACACACCGGAAACCGATAAAAACATAAAATATCTCACCGAAATCGCATCGAAAAGACAAAAAGAAATAATGATAAGAATACAAGAAGAGATAAAAAAAAACAACGAAACAACAGACAAATATATAGAAGAAATAAGAAGAATGGTAGAACGTTTAGAAAAATATATAGAAAATGAGAAAAACACAAAATAAAATTCTCTAGATATAGAGGACTTTTTTACCATATAGGAATTCGAAAATAATTCTTATAGATAAAAACGATAGAAAAATCTTTTGGTCCATTTCAAATAATGGATAAAGGATTTTTCTCATCTTATTTTATTGCCTTCTTACTAGCAAACGATATAGTTGAATTCAATAGCGTTTAATCGCTTCGTCGTTTCATCGTTTCATCGTTTTTTTTATGCAAATAACCTATAAACCCATCAGACACGGATACGCAAGAATAGACAAGGACGGAAAACTCCTGATCACTATTCCCCTATCAAAAAAATGAAACAAACAATTTGAGACAATTCTTATAGAAAAAGCAGAAAAACTTCTCAAACGTTATAATAAAAGAGTACATATTGATCCCGTACAAAAAGACACTATCTTACTTTTTGGTGAACAAGTTCCGATAGAAGAATTTTATAAACAGCATCCTCATATTAAGCAAAAACCTGCTCACTGAAACCTTTCACCTGCTGCCTCAAAATTTTTGAAAAAAATTTTGGAAGATTACGCAACTCCGATCTTCGATCTCTACAGCAAAAAATTATGAATTCCTTACAAAAAACTGAGCCTCAGAAAAACTAGTTCAAAACGATGAAGCTGTACACATGATCAAAAACTTTCACTGAATCTCGATCTCGTTCATCTTCCAACAAAATATATTAAATACGTGATTATCCATGAAGCATGTCACTTGAAAGTAAAAAATCACAGCGCAAAATTTCGAGCACTCGTAGAAAGTTTGTGTCCAGACTACAAACAAACAAAAAAAGAATTGAGAAAATTTGTGATCAGATAGAAACAAAGCAATTGTATTTTCGAAGCAAATATATAGTACAATAGATGTATTTTTATACTGAAAATACATGTTCATGAAACCAAATCATATAGCAAATCTTGGAAATGCTCAACTTGGTCGACACTATGACGCAACACACAAAAAACTCGAAAACATAAAAGAAGAAATTCTGGAAGATATTACCAATATCTTATGACATGATCCAGATATCGATAATGCGACCTACATGGATACACCGAAATTTTATGAGTACTGTAGCACTTTTGAAGCACACATTGGAAAAGAAAAAAAAGACCTCTATGCAATACTAATAACGAAAGAAATAAACATCAAGGAAGAAATGAAGACAAGACAAAAAAAAATGCTCAAAGAAATAGATATCACAACACCAAGTATGCGAGTGCGTATGATTGCAGAAGAAATGAGATGAGAATATTTTGAAATGTTTGATATTATGATTAATTACGTCAAGCGAAGAAAACAATGAAAATGAGTCGAACGACCAGAAGATAGAGAGCTATTGGCACCCAAAACACTTAGAGATATATTTGAGACAAGAATGAATAATGCAATAGTAAACATACTAGAAAACAACGAATGACCACTATCAAACTAACAAACAGAATAAGGGAGGCAAGGAGCAACCTGTAACCTGTAACCTTTACCCTGTAATCTATGCGTATGTTTAAATTTGAATTCCAAGATCATTATTTTAAAAAAGCAAAAAAAGAGTGATACTTAGCAAGAAGCGCTTTTAAACTTGAAGAAATTCAAAATAAATTTCATCTTTTTGATAAAACAACAAAAACAATCCTCGATATAGGATGCGCGCCAGGAAGTTGGATTCAATTCGCCGTTGGTCAAATGAAAAAAAATAATATATCTGAATATAAAATTTTGGGAATAGATATTCAAGACGTTAGCATTAATCTTCCCGGAGTGAAGGTATACAAGGCAGACATTTCTGATGAAGAACACATCAAAGAGATCTTAACAGAAAACAACATAGAAAAAGTAGACATCATCCAATCGGATATGGCACCAAACACAATTGGCGTGTGAGATGTAGACGCAATGAGATTGTTTGAACTACTGGAATACGTAAAGCCCATTATAAAAAATCTTTTGAAACCCAATGGTAAATTTGTAGTTAAAGTATTTATGGGACCAGGATTTGAAGAATTCGTCAAAGAAATGAAAACAATATATGGAGGGAAGCACATCAAAACACTAAAACCCAAGGCATGCAGAAAAGAAAGCAAAGAAATTTATGTGATAAAATTTTAATTTTATTAATAATCTATAATGATCGCAAAAATAGCATACACACTCATTTGGGGGAAACCACTGATTATGTATTGATGAATTCTAACCTTGCTCTCATTTTTGACTACCGCGACGTTATGAATGTTGATTCATAGATGATATCGCATTCCGTTTAAACTACATCCGATTGTAGCGACGATATCTCTTCTACTAGCAATCATTCACGGATTATTTTGATTATCAATATATTTAAATTTTTAATTTTAAAATAGAGAACAAATGAAAAAACTATCATTTCTTTTTTGACTCACATCTTTAGTCATTCTTACAGGGTGTAGTGGATATAAGACACCATCGATTACTCCTACCACAACTACAGAAACGGTGCCGACAACATCATGATCAACAGATGCCATTACAACAACCCCATCAGGCAAACAAGCTCCTTGTCCAGCAATGCCGACAGTAAGTTCTTGTCCAGCAAGCCAAGAAAAATACATCATTTTCAGCTCAGTTTCCTGTGGAAAATACTACGGATGTAGACCAATAATAAAAGCGCCTGTTTCCACAACGAATTCAGATATTATTTCAAAAAAAATTGTTATTGCTAATTTTCAATTCTTTCCAGCAACTACTGAAATTAGCGTGGGATCAAAAATAACACGAACAAATAACGATAGCTCTCCTCATGTAATTTTAGCAGACAATGGCTCTTTTCAAAGCACTACCTTACAGCAAGGAGAAAGCTTTTCATTCACATTCAATAAAGCAGGAACATATGGATATATTTGTTCAATTCATGGAAGTATGAAAGGAACAATAATAGTAAAATAAGGATTTATTTTTTTCTTACGGTCGCATGATAAATAATATGACCAAGATGATAGAACACCTAAATAAAAAAAACAAAATAGTATTTATAACCACATCGAATAGACGAGAAGGATCACATGAAGTAGCAAAATCAAGACAACTCGCGCACCACATCGCACACAGAGTTGGCGAAGAAAAAATAATATTCCACGATATTCCACAGATGAAAATTTATCCTTGCGAAGGAAACGTTTCTTGATTGAGATGAAACGGATGTGGAATGAAAGAATCCAACCTTTCTGATCCAGAAAAAAATCCTTCTTGATGTCACAGATGTCGAGCATCTATAAACAATCCAGACGACGAACTTCGAAAAATATCCAAAACCATATTAGAAGCAGACGCAGTACTTTTTTTCACCTCCGTAAGACGAGGACAAACAAATAGTATGTACCAAAATTTAATGGAAAGACTGACACGGATAGAAAATCGCCACAGTACACTCGGAGAAGATAATATAGTAAAAAACATCGAAGCTGGAATTATTGTGATAGGCCACAACCGAAACAACGAAGTAGTTCTCGAAACACAAAAACAAGTCCTAGAAATGTTTTGATTCAAGGTACCCAAACAACTTTCACGATGACGAACATTTACAGATATGAATGACGAAACACAAAAAAGCTACAAAGCAGCAACAGGAGAATTTGAAAAAGATTTTTGATTCAGTCTCGACCGCCAAAAAAATTTGTAAAACAAATTATTTTGGATGCGAGAGCTGTACCGGCGATTTGAGAAACAATAAGTATGAATGAAATGAAATAATTATGGTTTTCGAAAACAGTCGGTGTACGTTAAAGGAATAAATTAGTACTACTTATTATTATTAATATAATATAAATTTTAGATACAATTTAAACTCATAGCAAGATTTTCGTGTTGAATTTCAAAAACGTTAAATAAATTTGTATTTAACTCTCAGATAATTATGTATTCAAAAAATACCAACACTTATCCCGAGGGATTATTCATTATTCATTTTTAATTATTCATTATTTTTATGAGAATCGGAATTGTCTGAATGCCAAACATAGGGAAATCTACACTCTTTAACGCCCTCACAAAATCTTACGCTGCACCTGCAGAAAATTTCCCCTTTTGTACTATTGATCCAAATGTGGGTATCGTCGATGTAAAAGATCCTAGAATTGATGTACTTGCGGAGATGGGCCAGTCCAAAAAAAAAGTATATTCCCATATAGAATTTGTGGATATTGCCGGTCTTGTAAAATGAGCCAGTAAAGGAGAATGACTGGGAAACAAGTTTCTCTCACACATTAGAGAAGTAGATGCGATTGTACAAGTACTCAGATATTTCAAAGACAGTGAGGTTGTACATGTAGAATGAGGAGTTGATCCGATGAGAGATGTTGAAATTATCAATACAGAATTGATTTTTGCAGATCTAGAAGTCATCGAGAGAATTTTGCCCAACCTTGCAAAAAAAACAAAAGTAGGAAAAGGGAGCAAAGAAGAAGTAAGAATAGTAGAGATACTCATGGAAATACAAAGTTCACTTATCCAAGGGAAAATAGCACATAACATAAAAGAAAGATTATCAAAAGATGATCAGAAACTCATCAAATCATACAACTTCCTAACTACGAAACCGATTGTCTACGCGATAAACATAGGACAGGACGATATTCCACGTGCTCACGAAATAGCAAATGAATTCATGATCAAACTTGAAAGTCCTGTAGCCATCGTCTGTGCAAAACTAGAATCAGAAATGATGGACATGGGTGACGAAGAGAAAGATGAGTTTATCAGAGAGATGTTAGATATCGATAAAGTAACGCATATTCCGACATTGAACGATCTCATCAAGCTAGGATTTGAAAAAGTTGGACTCATGTACTACTTTACTACCGGAGAAAAAGAAACAAGATCATGGACTACTCCTATCGGATCAACAGCTCCTCAAGCAGCTGCAGCTATCCATACCGATTTTGAAAAAGGATTTATCAAAGCAGAAATCGTTAAATATACAGATTTGGTAGCCCAAGGATCACGAGCAAAAGCAAAAGAGAAATGACTCGTAAAATTAGAAGGAAAAGAATATATAGTACAAGATGGCGATTGCATCATTTTTAAATTTAATGTATAAGGTATATAATGTCAGCATTTCGCGCTAAAATATACGGCTTATTTAAAGAATACTGGGCGTTCTGGATATTTTTAACGGTATTCAAATTCGCGGCAGGACTACATTATACACTTCTTTCTCCTTTAGGAGAGAAGGTATTTCCTTTACGAATCGTAGGTATCGCAATCGGTTTAACTTCAGTTCTTCAACTAATATTTGACATCCCAGCAGGATATCTTCTGGATAAATATGGATATCTAAAAATGCTCAAAGTAACAACAGCCATTTTTATAATTGCTGCAATATGTTTATTTTTTAAATTCACGGGGGTCGTATTTGTTTTGACGCTCCTAGCAAGCAGCTTTGGACGATTATTTTTTGGACCAGGAGTTAATGCATACGTATTATCTAAAGCTCCAAAAGAAGATGCAGGCAAATTTATTTCTCTAAGAGATAGTTTCGAATCATTTGGAATTGTTATAAGTAGCGCTGTTTTAGCCTTTATACTCCCTTTACCTACGCCGCTGATTTGAGTCATATTGTTTGTAATACTCAGTACCGCATGGATATTATTATTTTTTGCTAAACCCGATATCGTTTCGGTACACCTAGAAAAGAAAATAGAAGAACATCACTACTATATCAAAAAGAAATCTTTTAGTGCATTACAAACGATTCGTTATTTAAATCCAGCAAGTACGATACTGATAATAAGTACATTTTCTGCGGCGATATTCTATTCTATCATACGATTTGTAGTGCCTCTTATGATAGCAAACAGCCAATGATGACCCCTTCTTGGGATAGGTTTAGGTGTTTTTGATTTTTCCGTTGTTATCCTATGATTCTTGATAGGAAGAATAGCCGATAAATATAATAAAAAAAAGTTGGTTTTCATCTGACTTTTAATCTTTTCACTTTCGTGAATAGTATTGGGATTAAATTTTGGACTCTTGTTTATCATATTATGATTTATTGCTACAACCGGAGATGAAATAGCTGGAATTTCCCTTTGGGCACGACTAAGTACGATAGAAAAAAATCATAGCGACGATGGAAAACTTTCTGGGATGTTAAGTCTTTCAGGAGACATTTGACGAGGAGTTGGACCAATGCTTGCATGATTTCTCTATATATCAGTAGGAGCATCATCAAGCATTATGATTGGGTGATGTTTTTTACTAACGACACTCATCATTTATTCAATAATGACAGGAAAAACAAGCTTACCTACAGTTACAAATAATACACATTTAGGAAGGAAACCTCATACATTCAGACATAAAAGATAAATTTAAAGAACCAATAACAAATGAGGAGAGCATAAAAAAAACCCCTGAACAATCTCTTGACATTAGCTAGCATTTTATTATCACTTAGACGATGAATTTTTTCTAAAAACACACCTCATTTTAATTAACTAAAATTAAGCTCTATGAACTTCAACGTAAAAATGGACGACAAGAAACTTAAGGTGGATATTGAGAAAACAAACTTAAAGGATATTTTGATATATTGTAAACCAAAAGAAAGATTAGTTCTTATGAAGAAATTTGGTCTCGATGGATCAAAAGAAACGCCTCTCCAAAGAATTGGAAAGGAATATTCGTTGACCAGAGAAAGAATCAGACAAATTGAAACACAAGCATTGATGAGATTTAGAAGACTTATCGTAGGAAATGATACCTACATGGAGGTTCTTCAAGAGGCAAAAAAGATTCTTGATGTTCATGGAGGATTGCTTCTAGAAGATATATTGATTTCTAAACTCGTAAACAAGAATATATTCAAATTTTCTAAACAAGAACTTAAATTAATCCTGGTTTCAGATTTCGACGTAACCTATCTCAAAAGAAATAAATACTTGAACAAAGCATTCTACCTCGAACCATTATACGAAGATCTTTTGACTAAAATGGTACTTACTATCAGCTCTTACTTTGAAAAAAGAAGTAAAAGCCAAGATTTGTATGAATTCATTGGTTGGATGAAAGAAAATTTCGCAAAAGATTACAAAGATGTTCATTATATGAAAAACGATCTCTTCTACGTAAACTTCTTTGAATCTATCAGAGAAATAAACGTATTTGATGGAAAAATTGGATTACCAACATTTGCTGATGTAAATCCAAAGACTATCAAATTGAAGATTCTTTACACTATGAGAAGAATAAACAAACCGGTTCATTATCAGGAACTTCCTTCAAAAATCATGGAACGATTCCCAGCAAAAGCGGTTAAGATTAACACTGTTCACAATGAATTAGTAAAAAACAATGATCTCTTCGTAAATCTTGGACTTGGAATCTACGGACTCAAAGAACGATGATATGAAGGAGGTATGGTAAAAGAAATCTTAGTAAGAATATTCGAAAAAAACGATAGAGCTATGAATGTTAAGGAACTTTGCAAAGAAATGTTAAAAGAAAAAATGGTAAGTCCAAACACAGTTATGCTCAATCTTCAAAAATACAAAGACTTATTCAAGAGAGTAGAAAAAGGAGTATACGAACTTGTAAAAACATCTAAGAAGAAATAATACATCTCAATATAAACAGAAACTCTGCTTAATCGCAGGGTTTTTTGTTTTGTTATTTTCTGTCCTCCTTTATTTCAAAGGAGGGGGTACCCTTTAGGGTGGAGGATTTAAAAAAAAAACTAGCGAGAACACTCGCTAGCCAATAACAATAATTTTATCAAAGTTTTTTAGGTATGCAACCTCCGGTCATTCACCTCATAAACAATGCTTTTGTTCTTCTGCTCAAGAGCAGTAAATGTTTCTCCATATTCAAGAAAGAGGAATACAATCAGATTTATCACCCATCCTGCGATAGTAATGCCCAAAGCCATCATTCTTGTTCCCGCCATGATATTACCGAAAAACAACAACCCACTCGCAATACTAATTGCGAAAATGGCATTAAACACCATCATGTGTTTTTCTCCTTTGGGTTTTTCCAGCTTATCCAATCGGGCAAAGAGGATGAATCCATGAACAATCAACAAGACCATGGCAATAAAGCCAGAAACATACTTAGTTGTCTCCGGATAATTATTTCTCACAAGCCCTTCGGGCAGTGAAAAACTCGCGAACAATAAACAAATTGTCGCTAAAATTAAATTTGTTTTTTGTTTCATAACTTTTTTTATTAGTGAGTAATTAATATACTCATTTAAACAATAAAGTCAAGCCTTGTCGTGTTTTTTTGTTACCCCACTCTATCCCTCCCCATTTCATGGAGAGGGAACCTCCCCTCTCTACGGAGTGGAGAGGGGGTAGGGGGTGAGGTAACAAAAGCTTGAAAGTATGCACGAAAATAGTACGCTAGAAGCATGTTTACAATCGAAACCAACAAAATACCAGATAATGCCGGAGTTTACCTGTTCAAAGACAGAAAATGAAGTATTTTATATATCGGAAAAGCAAAAAATCTCCAAAAAAGACTTTCACAATATTTCTCGCCCAACTCGCTTCGAAAACAAGAGATGCTCGAAAAAGCAGAGAAAGTCGATTTTCTCATCGTAAAAAATGAAAGCGAAGCGTTATATTTGGAAGATAATCTCATCAAACAACATCAACCTGAATATAATAATTTATTAAAGGCAGATAACAGTTACGTCTATATCAAAATCACGAAAGAATCCTTTCCACAAATATTTTTAACCAGAAAAAGAATCAACGATTGAGCAGTCTACATCGGACCCAAAAACGATACGATTCAACTTAAAAAGTTTTTGCAGTATATGAGACAGATACTAAAATTTAGAGGCTGCAAACCGACAGAATTTAAAAAATGAAAACTTTGCTCCGACTACTATTTCGGCATCTGCGCATGACGATGCAAAACAAATGTCACCCTGAGTGAAACGAAGGGTATAAAAAAATTATATTCTTCACTTCGTTCAGAATGACAAACAAAAAAAATAGAAGAATACAAAAACATAATAAACACAATCACCTCATTTTTCAAATGAAATACCAAACCTATAGAGAAGGAAATTCACGAACAAATAGAAATCGCCATCATTCATGAAAACTTTGAACGAGCCGCACAACTGAGAGATATCTACCAATCATTACAATGATTCGTAGAAAGACAAAACGTAGTACTTCCAGAAAAGAAAGATGGCTATCTTGCTTTAGTCAAAACTATTTGAAACAAATATATTTACACGGTCTTGATATTCACACAAGGCAAACTCATCGATGTTATTACAAGTAAAGAACAGCACAGTGATATCGAAGAAGATAGTTTATATCTTGCGATTCAAAGAACCTTTGGAGAAGCGAAAATAGAAAAAAATAAGAACGAAGTTCTTATCAGCAGTACGGATCTTGCTAAACTAGGAAAGACAGTAAAAAAAGAACTCTGGAAGTTAGCAGAAAATTTTGTGGAATCCTACATCATCACACAATCCATGCAAGAAGAAAGCACTATGATCAATGATATGTTTGCAACATTGAAAACAAGGTATGGACTGAAAAATATGCCCTACAGAATAGAATGTATCGATATTTCTCATCTCAGTGGATGATGGACAAGTGGCGGACTTTCTTGTTTTATGGCAGGCCTCGCGTACAAAAAATGATATCGCAAATACAAAATTAAAGCAAAAAAATCTGATGATTACGAAGCATTGCAGGAATTACTCGAACGTAGGCAAAAAAACTGATGAGAAATGCCAAATTTATTAGTTATAGATGGCGGAAAAGGTCAGCTATGAGTAGTAAAAAAACTCTGTAAGGAAAAACCTAAACGAAAAGAAATAGTAAGTCAGATTGATATTATTTCTTTAGGAAAATGAGAAGCAAGAAAAAAATCTTCAATCTGAACCCAATGAAAGAAGGGAGAGATTTGAGAAATCATCTATCATTTCGACGAAAATCTCAAAATCCACGAAACAGATATGATCTATGATCAAGCAGATAAGATATTGTTAAAAGCTAGAGACGAAGCCCATAGATTTGCAAATTCTTATAGAAAAAAACAAATGAGCCAAGAATTCAGATAAAAACATATTATATATACATAATAAAGAAAGGCAAGTACTAAATACTGTAACCTCGCAAAAATTGCGGGGTTTTTTTGACAGATGAAAGTTTCTGAGTACTATTATAGTAATAAAGCCTTTACCTGTTCAGAGAACAATATGAGTACCAAAACAATAGACCAGCTCAAATGAGATTTAAGTATAGCACAAGCTAGCTATGATTGAAGTGAGGTGGCAAAATTAGAAGCTGAAATCCAAAAGCTTCAGTGAGAACAAAAAGAACACCAAGAAGAAATGACAACAACAACGCAGACCGTCAACGACGAACAAACAAACAAAATAAATGACCTCAAACTTTTGCTTAATGGGATCCCTGAGAACCCAGAAGCTATTGTAGAAAAAGCAAAAACAAGACTTCAACAAACGATCGACAGATATATCGAAAAAATAAAAAATATAAAAAACACAAACACAGAAGAAGTAAATAAATTAAAAGAAGAATTGAAAACAGAAAGAAACACCTACGAAAAAGTTAAAAAAGATTTTTTTGAAAAATCAAATTATAATTTTGAAAAATTTACTAAAGAAGATCTTGCAAAAATATCTACAAGTATGGTAAGATATGCAACCAGAGAAGGCAAGCTTTTCAACTCACCCAAACTAACGAAACTCGCAACATTTAGAAGAAACCACACGCTCAAGACACTAATTAAAAAATTCAATACCCTAGGCGACGATCCAAAAAATTGAGTAAGATTTATTATGGGATTTGAAAAATCAAGATTCCTTCGTTACACAGGAATCAGAGTCTCAAGTATCATTGACAAAGCAGGATCTAATCTAGGCATGCAAATGAATCCTCAAGAATTTCATGCAAAGTTTAATGCAGGGAAAAACAAGATCTTTTCTTTACTCGATGCAAATACCGGCGACACAACAACAGAAGCAGAAAAAGGAATCATTACAGCGATAAAAAATAGAATAAATTACTACGGAGCAACATACGCTAGAGAAAGAGCAAATGCACGAGTCGCACCATTCATCGACACAGAAAAAAGCGCACCAAAAGAAGCTAGAATAATCCAAATGTACCCTCAAGTAAATGAAAGTAAAACCGAACAAAAAGCCGCAGCATAATCATATATCATGAATCTTGTATCAAATAATCTTTTAACCTTTTAATCTTAATAATCATGAAAGTTTCTAACATCCAACAAGCAACAGACCTCGTTTTCGCTCAACTCAAAGAAATCAATCCTGATATACAAAGAGACGATGTCTACGAAACTATTATGGACGAAGTCTTAGAATCAGTAGAATTTATTTTGACGGACAACGACATGATTTTCTTAGAAGATAACGAAGGAAATCCAGTAGCCATTGATGAATATCTCCAAAGAAAAGTTCCTGATTATCACAATCTTATCAACGAAATCGTATTGGATATGGTAAGTGAAGAAATTGGAGAAGAAGAATAGAAAACCACACATCAAAAAAATCAGATAATATAAAATTTATTTATAAAAAATAAGAAAATGGCAATCAAGAACCCTCTCACACAAGATCTCAACAACATCAATGAGCGCATAAGAAATCGCCAAGATATTGGAAATCTTGTAAACGATCAGCTTTTTTGATTGCTGAATAACCAAACCAACAACAGAATAATCATAGACAACAATTTTTTGGCGCAAATAGGAAATATAAACACCAACATAAATTATCAGACACAAATCACCAACCTAACGACACAGATCACAACAATAAATAATCAAATAGGAAGCGATACCACTACTCCACCGACAGGCCTGATGGCACAATTGGTTGCTCAAAGAGCAAGAAATGCTACAACTGAAGTTGCTGCATTAGGAGTAACTCCAAATCAAGTGGCATCAGCAATCAATAATATCAGCCAAGACATCCAAAGAAGAATAGCAGACATCAACGGTCAAATAACAAGATTGGAGACGCAGAGAACTCCACTTGAAACACAACGTACTGAATATCAAAACATCCAAACCATGTACGGAAATTTGTTGACTTTAAGAACGACAGAAATAACAAACGTTACGAATGCAGCAAATACCTTCAATCAAAATGGAACACTGAATCCACAAATACTCGGATACTCGCAAAATATTGCTAGTCCTATAGACTTAAACGCTACATTTAGAACAGCAAATCAAAATACCGGATACGAATTTTGTGACACAACAACAGGAGAATCGTTGCCACGCCAAAATAATGGTCTCCAAGTAACCATTGCAGGAGGACAAGTCATCACGCTCCGTGGAGTTACCGTAACAGGAAACAATCTTAACATTCAAAATATTCAAATAGATCCTATCACAGGAGTAAATTTTCCATTAAACGTACAAATCGCAATCAGAGGAAGAGTACAAGAACAAACAACAGGAATCAACCTTGATCATTTTAAAACACTCAATATTACTATTAATGCACCACAACTTCCTCTAGCCGATCGTCAATTGGCATATACCAACCTCAATCAATGAGGAGCAATCGACAATAGATTAGCCGCTGAATATAGTGAACCACATAGAACTACTATAGAAAACGATACTATTTGGGAAATTCTCCGTGCAAATGGGAATCAAACAGAAATAGATAAAATCTATAATAATCAACAACAAAGAGACTTACTGATTGAAAGAATACGCAACATTCCAAATCTTATCCCCGTGTTTGGACTTCCCTTGCTTCAAGCAGGATTCACGAATGAGATGACAAGAATAAACAGAAGCATTCCCGTACAATATTTAGTAAGTCCGAACGCATTTACTGATTATTTACGTAATAATTTAGAAGAAAACGTAAAAGGATTTGTAAGAGGAGAAATCAGAACTGCCATAAACAACACCGCTCAACGTAATAATATTTTGAGAACCGTATTAGATTTTCAATCAGACATTATCAACGATAAACTCGACAACAACGACCATATGAGACTTGATCAAAACATCCCAGATCCAAGACCTCAAGGACATCCAAATACCTTATGGCAAAGACTCATCAGAAGACGCTCAAATAGGAACAATTGGACAAAATTTCTTGATGGAAGAGAGTCGCAATCATTTGAAGATAAGTTAGAAACGAATGAATGAGAACTTTCATTTGATCTCAAAGTAGCAGTACATGGAATAAATAAAATAGTTATTACGATAAATATAAAAGGTGAAGATGAGCCTATTATCTTGGATACCAGAGATATAAATGAAATGACGCACATGATTTTGAGACTAGAAGCGACAAAAACAGGCGAACCTATCAGCAGAAAATTAAGATGTCGCATGGCATTAAGTGCAGTAAAAGCAGTAGTTTCAATGTCTCCCGTAACACTTCATAGACAATATCAATGAAACGTTATAGGCGTTGATGGACAACAATATATAGTAGATAGAATAAGCACCCATATTCGTTGAGGAAATTTAGTAGTACGTGGATCTTGCGCCACAAGCCACAACAATCCCCCAACACAATATCGCCAAAGAATAAATCACGTCATTTTTGACGAACAACGTTATAAATGATTACATAATATTAACGAATTAGAAAGAGGGATGATTGCATTATCCAATCAAACTAACGACATCATGAACGCGATGGGACACGAATTTAGAAATGCGACATCACGCATCAAAGCACTTCCACTTATGAGATACAATACAAAACAATATCTTAGAGGTGGCCCTATTAAAAAATTACGAAACAGAATGGTCCACGGAAAGACCAATCGAAATTTTGATTTTGATACTAGTGCAACTTCAGGCTCAAAAACCGCAAACATCAAGTTTGAAAAATGAAAATTTATTATTTCATGAACGTTTAAATGAGAAGCCTATGAGTTTAAATGAAGAAGTTTGTGAGCAATCATAAGGAAGAAAAAAGACAGAGTAAGGATTTTTGACGGTATAGAACTTGCAATGTTCGAAAAAATAAATGAAGCTATGATAGAAAAATTAAGAACAAATAATCTTATCGGACCGGAAAATTTTGGAATCACAGATCTCAACCAAAGCAAGACTTGAAGAATATTTATTATGGACAATCACGGAGATCTTTCTTACCTAGAAATAGAAGACAGAAACCTCAATCCATTGAGAAATGGAAGAACCTATGGACGCATAAACTTCAACAATCTTCCTCCTCAAAGAATAAGATCCAACGAGACAGAAAGAAGAGAATTTATGCAAAATCCTCTCCTCTCAGGAAGACTAATTAGAGCTATGAGAAGTAGATTGGCTCTAATATAAGATAAGACAAAAAAAACTTTATTCTATAAAAAATTACCCATGAAAAACAGCACCCGAAAATGATTTAACAAAAGAATTACTGAGCTCAAACAAGACCTAAAATCAGTAGGCTCAAGATTAGTGGTTGGAGCAAGCATTCTAGCGATTTTAAACTCTTGTGGAAGCTCTGATATCAGCAAAAAAGTTAAAGCATATGACAGCGCAAAACAAGAACTCATAGACGCCGAAGCAAACCTCACAAAACAACAAAAAGATGTAGCAGAAGCACAAGCAAGACTAGAAAAAGCATATCAAGACGAATCTGCCAAAAAGGCTGAACTCAAAGAAGCAGCAAAAAACATACAATAAAGATAAAAAAACCAATGAAAAACTGGCCTATAGGTCAGTTTTTTTATAAGGAAAAAGTCCTTCAGAATTCGCACATAATCCTTCAAAAATTTTGATTGAATTATGGGTAAATTTAGTCCTTAAAAAAGTCCCTTAAAATTTGCAAAAAATCGTATTGCAGAGTATAATTAGATATATCAAAAATTTATCCTTTCCCTTAAGACAATGACAACTGCAACGATGGATAGCGACAAGCTCAAAAATCTCAAATCCAGACTGGAGTGAGCAAACGACGTGAACAAAGAAAATCACGTTCAAATAATCGAAGAAACATCCAAAGAACTTTTGGATCTTTTCAAACAACCAGATCTTGTTGTAAATTTTTCTGAAAAAAACGACCTAGAAAAAGTAAAGAAAATATTAGAAGAAAGAAAAAAACTATTAGCTGAAAGAAAATCAATTAGCGAAACAGAACTGACTGCGAACTACAAAGAACTCAACAGCTGAACAGGCGCACCACTTAAAACATGAGAAAAAGACATCATTGAACAAAAGATGGAAATATTGTACGAATGAAAATTAATAAAACAATTTAATATGTTAAGAAACTTCAAAGATTTTAGAGACTGAATAAGAAAAGATTCAGTAATCTGAATAAACAAAATTGAATTGACAGGAAAAGTAGACAAAGAAAGCATCAAGGATATACATAGGATTTTATTAATGGCACCTATGTTTAAAGCAGGAACAAGCCCAGAAATCAAAGAAAAACTCACAAGACTTATTATCTTGTTTGCACAAGTAGATATGTTTGTAGAAGCAGGAAAAACAAAAACTCAATTAGAAAAAGCAAACGATATCTTAGATAAAATAAGTTTAGTTTTCAACCAACTCGAAGCGTATAAATCGACTAACGAAGCACTAAAAAAAGTAAAAGCGAGAGAAAGTGCATTAGCTGGATTAGATACAAGCAACCCAAATACATTACCAGACGAGACACCAGAAAAAATTATACCTAAAAGCATAAAATACCCGCTCAAAAACTATTTCTTAGATCCAACAAAATGACTGGAAGAAGCTCCAGAGGAATATGAATTAACATGATTAAAATTCAAAGATAGTACATGAACATATCTTGCAATATTTGAAGATGCCGCATGCAAAGTTCCTTTTGCAAAAAAATTAAAAAAAGGAGAGAAAGCTGATATTTTTATCAAAGATTGAACTGGTGGAAAAAAATTAGCGAGTATAGAAATAACAGACATTCCAAATCCAGAATTGGTAATTACTATGGAAGCATATAAGGATATTCCAGTAGACTTAACATTTCCTGCTGGATTTGAAGCTACAGTAATTTGAGTGGGAGGGAAAGGAAAGGGAATCAAAGACAAGGTAGGAATTACAAAAAATTTAGATGGAAAATTAGATAAACCTGACTTCACACCAGAATATGACAGCTTAGATAAAAAATACAAAATCAAAAACAAACTTGATCAGATTTTTGAAGAAGCATATGAACTTCAACTCAAAGATAGACTGTACGAATTTATGGAAAACGATAGTCATACAAAAGGAGAACGAACAAGAATGAATTCAGATGAAAAAAATCATTTCTTCCAGGATGTGATTAAAACAAGCGCAAAACCATCACGATTATCAGCGGGAATAAATAAAATGATTGCAGACATCGTACAATCAAAATGTTATAGCAACAAGGCATTTGCTAATGATTTTCAAAAACGAATTTTAGAAATATTTACATGAAAATCTGAAACGGACCTTAAAAAACTAATTTTCGAAAAATTAGGAAACCTGGATTTCACAGAGTTCAATCCTACCTATGCTATCAAACTTTTAGCAGACAAGATCAAAGAAAAATATACAGACCACAAAGATGGAATTTACGAAGCGCTCAATGCTTATCTCCTCAGCGTACGTAACTGATGAATGAAAGTAACTCCAGAAAAACTTAGAAATGGAGAATTTGCTGCGGTGAAAGAGATCAAAGCGGTACTAGCAGACTCAAAAGAAATCAACAGAGAAGATGCATATAAAAACGCACTCAAAAAACTTGAAGATGAATATAAATCTTGAGTCAAATTTGGATTCACAAGAGCAAAAATATTTTTCTTTAGAGAAAAAATGCTCAAAGATTTAATAAACAAAGAATTAAAAGGAAAAGGAGGACTCAATATGGACGAAAAGACAAGTAGCGCAGCCAACCGTTGGGCAGCAGAAAAATTAATGTGAGGAAGTTTTTCAGAAAATATTGTCGATGTAGAAAAAGATACTACAGAAAAAATATTTGACGAACCAATCTTCCAACAAGAATTAGATGCAACAGTTTGGAAATATATAAACACTAACGGAGATGATGCAACATTTCAATCAGAAGTAGAAGCACTTATTAATGGGAATGAAGAATTGAGAAGATATATGAAAAGAAATAACATCACCCATCTAGGAACAAATATTATCGAACAAGCAAAAGCAGAAAAAGCAGAAAGAGATCATTATGGTTCTATCATAACTATCATCGATAGATATACAAAAGATGGCGTATTAAATAAACCGCAAGAATTTGACGTAGAAGTCAGAAATGCTCTTCAAAAATTTATGAAAGAACAAAAAAAATTACCAGAAATGGTAAAGAGTTTATGATTAGATATCGATAAACTAGATTTTGCGACTAAATTAGCAACACACAGAACAACACTTGAAACCATGAGATTGAGAACAGTAAAAATGAGACTTTCTCTTCTCGTAAACAAATCTGAAGACGAAAAATGATTGACTACAGCACAATATGTAAACCAAGACAAATTCGATCCTACGCATGCTACAAAATTTACCAAACGAATGGGTAAACACCCACGATGGACTACAGGGATCACTACATTGTGATTGGTAGGAACAGGAGTTGTAGGAGCGCTGACTATGCCCGTAATAGGAGCAGCAGGAGGAGCAAGTATCCTCTGGTATCTCAATTTCTTGAAGAAAAAGGGGCACTATACTCAAGAACATAAAAAATTCGAAGAGACAATAATCGCTATGACTCCCGATCAAAGAAAAAAATATCTTGAAGATCTCAAAGACAATTCTGAGAAGAGACCATCACGAATTAGATGGGCCTTCCCTACGAAATATAGTAAGTATGGAAAGAGTATGGAATATTTTGATAACCTAGATTCTGTAGACAACGCTACGAAAAAAATCCAAAACTATATGGAAAAATCAGGTCCATCTAGTCCAATAGAAAAGAAAGCCTTCCAAAGAAATCTTGTGGATGCAATCACATTATTACATGCCCACAAAGAAAAAGGTAGAAACTTTATGTTTGGAAAAGAAGGAAACACAAAAATAGAAGAACTCTATAACGAACTCTATAAAATAGTCATGGCAGGAGTGACAAGATACAATCCTTTAGCAAAAAACCCTGAAAGCGTAGTAGCTAAGATACTTTCAAGCGTAGATACCAGCACACATGTATCTGAAAACATGAACGAATACGATAGAGATTACAAGAAAATGAGACAAATGCGTAACAAATTATGAATCTTTGCAGGGACAAAATCAGCAGGAATTTATCTTGCTTCGGCATATACTTTATGATGGATAAAAAATCATGTGGTAGATGTATGGAACAACATATTCCCAGCCGACACAAGTTCAGTATCTACAAGCACTCCAAGCTTATTGCCAGCACACAATGTAATTACACCAGCAGGAACGCCAGGAACATCGTCTCTAATTCTCGATCCAGCGTTTGGACCGAACGGAGATATATTGAAAGCTCAATTATTTAATGGTGATGTTACAAAGTTTAACGCATTCGTTGCAAAAGTACAAACAATCCCAACAGGCTCTCATTCAGAAAAACTCTGGTCAATCTTTAGAGATATGTACGGTACTGATCAATTAGCAAATATAAAAACGCATGAATTTTTCAACATCTTCTCATCTAAGATAACAGATATGCCACTCTCTGCACAACAAGAACTTGTGAGATTATGAACTAATTTTAATTTACATTCAGGAGATCAGATTTCAAACTTGATGACTAATCGAGGGTATCACGGCATGGTAACTAATCAAGCAGACATAACAAATCTTATTGCAGGATTTAAAAGTTGAGCGATAGATCTCAACAACTTGCCTACAGGATGGACAAAAGAAACGGCATGTAATGTATTGTTCTGTAATGCTCAAGGAGATCAACTTACGGACCTAATATTTGATACCGTTAAATCAGCTTGAACGATTCCTATGCCTATTCCGACGCCCTTACCATGAATCACTCCAGCACCAATGCCAACAACGCCAAGCGTTTCTGGGCCACGATATAAGAATTTCTTATCTTTTTGAGCACCTACGGTTTGGAATGAAGTACAAGAATTCAATACTAATCAACCCAAACCAACACCAACAGTAACAGCTTAAATAGATTCAAACATTTAACATTTATAATCTATCATTTATCATTTAAATTTGTTAGCAATGGAAGAATTACAACTATTTATAAAAACAATCATGTTAGAAGGAGGATTTAAACCTGAACAACTCTTCGACGAAGAAATAGAAAATACTACGGAAATTTTAATCGACAGATTGACTACAGAGATCACGGTAAAACTCAATGAAGAAGATAGAAATATTTTTGTAGAACTTGCAAACAACAACGACAGCTTTGATCAAGCCTATGGTTTTGCAGAGATGAGAATAAAAGATTTCAAGCTATTCATAAGAGAAAAAATGGCCGAATTTAGATTAGAATACCTAGAATGAATGTCAGTAGAATAAGACGCCGAAAGTTCCAACAAGGAACTTTAACGTCGTTTCTATCTATAGGAATTGTTTTGAAATTTCTATAGGTAAAATAATATTTATCTATAAAAAAGCATCATGAGCAATATCAACAATATCATAAAAGAGATAGAAAAGCTTTGAGAAACAGCCAAGACAGTAAGTGCTGTTACTAAAAACCTCAAAGCACTATTTTCCGAAACGACAGAAAAGGAAAAACAAGAGATAATGCTCAAACTTTCAAAAAGAAGAAACAAATACACAGAAGCCCAGAAGAAAAATTTAATGAATATAAACTATTTTATAGCAAGCATAAAATGCAAAACTAAAGATGAAATAAGCAAAACATTTGAAAAAAAGAAAGATAAAGAAGGAAATCGACTAGGAGAAAAAATCTTAAACATAGTAGAAAAGACCTGAGAACATACATGAAAGATCAAAGCAAAATTTAAAAACATTTCACGAACAAAGAAAGATAAGGTAGAAATAGGGAAACTTGAATCATCTTCAGAAAGCACAACAGAATTTGATAAACTAACAAAATATCTGCCTCCTGAGTTTTTTTCAGGAAAAAAGAGTATTTGCTATCCATGATCTTCAATAGATTCTAGTTTTGCAGATACTATGGGGAAAAATGTCGTACATCTTGATAGAGACGCAAACGCTATCAAAATGCTCAAAAATCATGGATACAAAGCCATCAACGAAAACATTGAAACTCATAAAAAACAATATGACCTTGTTCTTGATAGCAGACCACAAGTAAACGCTGAATTCATAAGTAAACTCGTAAAAGCAGGTGGATATGTTCTCGTAGAAAATGCACACGCGCATGGAAATTACTTTAACGATTCATATGAATACGAATTTATAGCAAACATTTCTACAGAAGAAACAACATATACAAAAGTTCCAGAAGGAAATCCATTTAGTTCTGGAGACACAGGATATTATCTTTTCAAGAAAAAAGAAAGCAATATAAAACCAGGAAAGATAAAAGCATTTTTTACAAACATCAAACGAAACAAAAACAATAAATCAGAAAACAAAGTCACAACGAAAGAAGAAGAACAAGTAAATAAATGAGAAACGGAACAAGTAAAAACACGAGAAGAAATAAGTCTAATAGACGACACAAAGACGATCATAATTTCGGACAAAGAAAAAAGAAGCATTAATGAAAAAAAGGCAATCATAAATAAAAAAATAAAAATAATGGATAAACTAATCCATGAAACCAATATGGATTCAAAAGTCAATCCTCAAGACCTTTCTGGTCTTATGGAAAGCACAGGAAAAGCAAAACAAATACTAGAAAAAGAAACAATAGGTTCTAGAGAATTAGGAGAAGTAATCAGTAAAATTACACAAGAAATCAATACGTTCATCAAAAAATATCCTCAACACCTCAATATAACTCTAGGGAAAGAAAAGGAAAAATGATTTTGGGAATCAATTAAAGAAAAAAACAATCTCATACGAGCAAAAAGAAATATAGAAAAACAATTAAAGTATATACATGGAATAATTTCACAAAATCTAGCAATTTTGCCAATTGGTTCATCGTCACATCTATTAGAAATAATAAATGAAACGAGAAGTTTCTTAAAAACACCATGAATAACAAGCAAACAAATACAAGAAAAATCACAAGAGTTAAGAGAAGCTTTTGAAGCAATTAAATTAATTTCTCCTCTTGAAGAAAATACAAGTTGAAAAGAAAGAAACAATAAAATTTTAGAAAAAAAGAAAAAAAACCTAAAAACATTAGTAAACATTGCAAGAAAGCTTAATGCCGAATTCCATTCGAAATCAAAAAACGAAGCACGAGACCTAGATCTTCTAAATATAAAAAATAAGGCCTGAGATAGTGCACAAAGCGAATTTACCTCACTAGAAGAAATAAATAACCTAGAAAAACTATTAAAAATAGAAATAGAAAGAGTAAGAAAATTATTGGGCGTAAGAGTCGAAGTAAAAGAAAATAAAATAGCTCCCGAAGATCAGTTCACAGAAGAAGAAAAAAAGTTAATGAAAGAATTTGAAAATAAATCCGTAGAAGAAATCAGTAAAATAGTTGAAAAAGAAAAAGATAATCCAAAGATGAAAAATTTATTTAATAAAATACGAAAATCAGCACTTATTCTCTGAATTGCATGAGGCCTCATATGAGGAATTTATGAGATAGCCAAGAAAAACGCTAAAAAAAATAGAGTATATGAAACTGAAACCCCCGTTGATAAAAAGATCATTAAAGCTCCAGAAAAAAAGAAAGATCAAGCAAAAAAATTGCCAGATGCTCCTCCACCTGAAGAGAAATTTAACGTAGAAAAACTTCAGAAACATATTCCTCAAAACAAATTAGAAAACATAGAATATCAAGAAATCATATCTGCAGTAGAAAATATATCAAACGCCGAGATCAAGAAACAAGTTACAAGCTTACTTGAAGCAGGCGATATCGTGGGACTTCAAGAAATGTATGGCATGAAAAGGAACTCTGAATATACTTCTAATCAAGCCAGAGGAATAATAGACCAAAACACACTCAATAAAATAAAAAACCCACTCTTTGGACTTAAGGGACAAGAACTATTAAATAACGCAGAGATTCCGAATGACGTCAAAGAAACCTACAAAAGCTTTCTGGACGGAAAAATATCAAATGAAGATCTAGCATACTTCATACTTTCCAAAAAAACATGTAAAGCATATCTCTTCAACAAAGAGCATAAACTAATAAACGATCAAAAAATACTTATCGGAGAAAATGTAGGAGAAGAGTGAGAATTTACTCCCTATCCTTATTATAAAGTAAGTGATAATTCTAAGGTATATCTAAGGTCTCCCGTAATAAATAAAAATACACCAACAGGATTATTTACAACAAAAAAAATAATAGATATCGGAGATGATTTCAAGGTAGATGGACCAAAAAAAGGGATTAATATAATTCCGATTACGAACGATGGAGACGCAGAAGAAAGATTTAAATATCATCAATGGGGAATAGCAATTCACCCGATCTACAAAACCCCTGGTGATCCAGAAAAATATGAAAACGCGCTTAAATCAATTTGAATAGAAGACAATAGTGTTACGCATGGATGCCCAAACGTAGAAAACTTTGGTATCGTTTTTGATAATCTATCTCTATGAAGTAGAGTATATATTAATCACGAATAAATCATAAAAGACAAACAAAAAAAATTAGTAGAGAAGAAATTTATCTACTAATTTTTTTTATATAAGTTTTTGTAACAACAGTTTAAAATTCAAGAATAAAAAAAACCGCCCTGGAAATACCAGGGGGTCACTTTACAATCTTACGATTGTATTTTTAAACTTTTACAGGGGGGGTTTTGCGTAAAATAAATCTCCACACTACCCAGATTGCAGCAGAACCAACAAGGGCCATAAGGAAATACCAGCCTCCTGAAATAGGGTCAGAAGTTTCCGTTTCATCACACCACATTTCTATGGCTTTTGAAAGGTCTTGGGAATCCTTTACCCATGCTTTTTTGCCGTGAGCAACGATCTGTTTCACTTTGGTTTTTTTTCCGTTTATAAGTTGGAAATCAACCTTGCCGGTAACTTTTACACTGTCTTCCGCAGCAAACACCACGTGTGTGGTATCACCGGCTTTCACCTTTACGGTGTCAGTGCCAGCAATTACCGTGTATTCCTTATTGCTTAACCCTTTCATTTTAAGGGCTTTCACAGCTTGAGCTGAATCCTTTTTTGTAGAATCAACGGTTTGTGCATTTGCACTTGTTGCAATCACTAATGATGCAACAACAATCATAAATAGTTTTTTCATTGTTTTTATTTTTATTTGTGTGATATACTTATAATTATTTAACGTGAAATGTCAAGGGAATTTTTAAACAATCTTTATCTTGTTTTTTTAGCATAAATATATAGGTTAGAAGCATATTTTTACTCATATAGCAAAAGATGATCGATACTGATATGTTTATTGAAAAGATGATTATCAAAGCGATGCCTGACCTGGACGATGAAGGGCTGAGCATGATGATCGAAGACACAAAACCCGTACTCTATGATCGAGTAATGACGCACATCATAGGACAAATCAACGAAAAAGATGGAGAATGATTTTTGGACAAACTCGAAAAAGAATGAGTAACTGCAGAAACCGCGGATTATCTCAAATCGAAGATCCCTAACTTTCAACAGTTTCTAGAAAAAACATACAACGACTTTGAAACCATGTACCTCAAAGAGCTCAAAAGCTTCGAAAAAGAATTCCCGCTAGAAGATTTTAAAGACGAAGACTTCAAAAACAAACAATAAACGTATTTTAAAATTTAAAATTGTAAATTCTAAATTTCAAATTAATTCTTAATGCGAATTTCGACCACCCTCGTCTTATATCCCACCTTTTGCAAAGCCAGATTTACCTCTTCTAGAATCTGGTTTTTTTGTTTGAAAATCTGTATCTTAAGCGCTTGATCATTTGCTTTGAGAAAAAACACATTGAATCTGACATATCCTTCTATTTGAGTCGAAGGTCCATCAAGTCAAAGGTCTTTAAGGTCTGAGTTTTTATTTAAACTTTGACTTTCGACTTTTGGCTTTATAGACTTTTGACTATTAAGAAAAGATCTGACTACATTCAACGCTACTGCCCCTACCATTTGGCTTCCCATATGCCTATTTGCTAGAGTTTTTCTAATATAATCTTTTAGAAGTTTCATAAACTTAGTAAACTAAATAAACTAAATTTGTCCTCCTTTTCTTGACCGAAGGGAATCCCGTGGACAAAGGAGGAGGCTTGTCATTTGTGAAGTCAAAGGATATCCGCATTTCGCGGATGGAGGATTTAAAAACTAATATCATCTACCAACCTTACAATATCAAGTAGAGCGTAGCATCTTAGTTTGCAAAATCAAGCAGAATTAATATATTCAAGACATATAAACAGCAACCTTTAATCCACCATTCGTCAATTGTTCATCGCGAACGAAGTGAGCTTTAATCAATTTTAGTCTCTTATAGATTAAATGAAAAAAATAATCAGCGTCTTCTTAATTATGCTATTTCTAACTAGCAATTTCTCTTTTGCACAAACAAGCGCAATGTGTCGAGACGGAAATCCGCCTGTTAACTGACTATGTCCTACAGATCCATCAGCAACCGATCCAACTAATACAACATGCAATCCAGCATGTGATGACATAACACAAACATGTGATGCCTCATTAACTTGTATAGCTAAATCACAAGCAACAATGAATCAAGAACAATGTTGATGAGCATGAACATATAATACAAGCACAAAAGCTTGTGAATGAGCATGAAACAATTCAACAAATACTAACTCTCCCACCTCTGTTATGGGTATCTCTTGTAACCAAGACCAGCTCGTAAATGGACAATGTAAACTCAGCATTTACGATACATTAGGAATCAGAAAAAGCGTAAGAAATAGCGGAGACCCAACATCGGTAGGACTTTTTGTCCAAGACATTATACTTTCAGCGACATTTTTTATAGGAACACTTGTAACGATAGCGCTTGTGGTATCTGGATTGATGTTTATTTTCGCAGCAAGCTCAGGAAAAGATCCCGCTAATGCAAAAAAATGAATCATGGGATCGCTTATTGGCTTACTCATAGTAGTTTCGTCATACGTCATCATTAGATTAGTACAGTATATAGCTAAATGATTCTAAAAAAAACAATGAAAAATTAATAATTAATAATCCCTCGGGACAAGTGAATAATGATTGAATATATGCATTAAATAAAAAGAATACCATCATCATTCATCTTTCATCATTCATCATCCATTAAATTATGAACATCCATCTCGTCTCCATATTCCCAGACATATTCAAAAGCTTCAGCGAAACTTCGCTTATCAAAAAAGCACAAGAAAAAAAAATTCTTAGCTTCACTTTTACCAATCCAAGAACTTTTTGCCCCGGCAAACATCAGCAAGTAGATGACACCATTTACTGATGAGGAGCAGGCTTACTCATGAAAGCCCACCCCGCAATCGAAGCAGTAGAATCAATTTTGAAAAGTTTAAAAATTTTAAATTCTAAATGAGAATTTTCTAAATTAAAATTTCTAAATTCTAAATTTAAAATTATACTATTGTCTCCTTCCAAACAAGTCTTCACCCAAAAACTTGCCCACTCCCTCAGCGAAGAAAAAAACTTAATTTTCGTTTGCACGAGATATGAAGGTATCGACTACCGTTTCGAACAATATATGAAAAAGAAATACCCAAAACAATTTCAAAAAATTTCAATCGGACAATACATCACGCTCGGTGGCGAAATCCCGGCAATGGTGATGATCGAAGCGATAAGCAGACTTATTCCTGGAGTCATTAAAGAGGAGGCCAGTCGACAAGAAGAAAGTTATAGCGTAAAACAAGAGATGAACAACCTAGAATATCCCCAATACACTAAACCAGAAAATGTTTTATGAATGAAAATACCAAAAATACTCATCAGCGGACATCACGCAAATATCAAGGCACGAAGAGAAAAAAAAACTAAAATTATAAAAAAGAAAAAATAAATTTAAAGTACCCCCTTTACCGAAAGGAGGAGGCTTGTCATTTGCGAAGCCAAAAGATATCCGCATTTCGCGGATGGAGGATTTTAAAAATTATTTCAACAATGTTGTGATTCTTGTATTTTGGTAGACTTGAAAAAGAAAAATGATTCGATGCTATCATCGATATGATTGAGGTGTTCGAAGAAAAAAACAAAGAACTCCCCTTTGAGATCTTTATATTCGGCTCAGGAAGATGAGAATCAAGAATCCAGGAACTAGCAAGCAAACATAAAAATATCCATTTTTTCTGACGAAAAGACTTAGCAACCATCAAAAGATATGTAGTAAATTGCAGCTACGCGCTTATGCCATCAGAATGTCTAGAATCCTTCTGACTTTCTGCATTAAACGCTATGAAGCGATGACTCCCCGTCATCTGATACGCAAAATGATGACTCAAAACATTCATCAGCAAAGACCTCGACCTCACCCATCAACAATGAATTACAACTTGAGAAAAACTTCATCACCTAATAAAAAGTTTAGTAAATAAAAAGGATTCCATTATTCTGAATTCTGAATTCTGAATTCTGAATTACGAGAGTAGTGCTCGAGTAGTCCGTTTCCACGCTCTCGCATGAAAAGGAGTCAAAAAGATAATTATAGTTTCAGATTTCATTAATAAAATTGGGTGAATAGAGACTTATATTAATGACGTAAAAGAATTATTAGAACAGCATGGGTATGAAGTAGAATTATGTGGATGAAAAGTACCTCCTGGAATACTATGAAAGCTAGTAAAATATCTATGAATCATCACAGGACTAGGAAATTTCTGGGAAACAATCAAACTAAATCGCAAAATAAAGACAATGAAACCCGATCTCATCCGATACAATAGCGTCATCAGATATCTTGGTCGAATGCCCTTACGAGTAAGCAAAAAAAGTCCAGCGAAAAAACGAATGATGTTTCATGACTTAGGATACTTCTATCCCTTTCCTAGCCAATTAACAAGCGAGCATCAGATAAAAACTCCTCTGACATTGAAACATTTCTTAGCATCATATCCAACAAACAATCCATTGAAAAAGATAGCAATGATGGGAAAATATCTCTCTCTTTTGCTCATAAAAAAACAATTACAAAGAAGGATGGACACTTTTCTCGTTCCATCCGAATTTATGAAAGATATTGTACATAAGTCCTATCGTATAGAGGACGAGAAGATTGCAACATTCCCACATTTTATACAGGAATAATTTTACATTATACAAATACCTGCAATGACTTGAAAAAAACAAACAAGCTGAGAAAAAAATGTTTTTTTTGATATAAATAAATTCCCAGCAGAAAAATGATTGCTTTTATTTACCCTTTCTATGTCAAACTTAAATACAAAACAAAGTCCTCAAAAATGTTTGGAAGCTATAAAATATTTTTCGCCTGGAAAAATTTCAAAACCATTAATTTGATTAAATTTTATTTACAGCGATTTCCTATATTTATACTCAAATAAGTCAGCTCCAGAGCTAAAAGATTCTTTTATGCATCAAGTAATTAACCACAAAAATGCAGTACAAAAATTATTAGAAAAACACGATATGGACTTCCAGATTCAACACGCATTTAATTATATGGTTTGGAATCAATTATACGTGGGAACAAGAGATTTTCAAGAACTTTTTAATAAAATTAAAAAAATATATCAAGAAGACAAATTATTTCAAAGATATGTGAAAGAAGATTGTGAGCTTTTCAACAAGGATATGGAAGAAAACCAAATTAATTTCTTTTTGGAAGAAAGCCTTATGACCTATCTTCTTCAGAAAAACTATGTAAAACTACCGAATGATTTTATTGAAAATAATCAAAAGTGGATATTGTTATGCTACACAGGTCGCCCAGTAAAGACCATGGTCTACTTAGCTCAGTTAAATCCATTTAAACTAGACCGACCAGAAAACAAATACCAAAATTGTTTTTACGATCTTGAATCAAAAAAGCTAATTAACTATGACAATGTTGATCTTGAAAGCTATTCAGTAAGATAGATTTTTAAAAAAAATAAAAGTAACTTTATTACACCGCCAGATGCATGACACGACACTCCCCAAAGTCGTAGCAATTAATCCCAACGAACCGAAATGGGGTCCCCCCGGTAATTACCGGGGGGTTGGAGGTGAGAAAGTAAGTCCTTCATTGTGAAATGACCGTTCGTGGGGACTGCATCTGGATTGATCTTTTTCGTCAGTTTTTCCATCAAGGGAAAAAGTGACCCCAGCGGAGCGTTTATTTTATATAACTCTATTATCTAAAAAATCAGAATTTATTTATTTACTTTCTACTAGAACCTTAACAACGGACTCTTTCTGCGCGTCTCAGCAGTAGGAATTTCTCAGATATATCAAATTCCCATAAATTTCGAAACCTCTGTTACGTTTCATTTACATTCTCTAATCGCAATTTCAAACTTTGCTCTGGCAAATTCAGGCGTCATATACAGCGGTTCTATACCGATGTTTCTCATCTTCTTCGCAGACTCATAAATATGTAATGCAGGGTCAGAATTTATTGGACTAGCAGCAAAAGCTGATATTCATTTTTCTCTTGTTGTCTTGGAAATAGCATTGATGATGTCATCATCAGCTGTTCCTGCTCCATACGTCACAAGCAAGACTCAATGCACCATCGGATCTTGTATCTGTCTAATAATTTGCTCAGGCGACATAGCTATCTTTGAATTTATTTCTAGCAAATGGGTATATCAAGAATACACTCTAGGAGCTTTTCACGTATTATCTTTTGCTCTTCTCAGCAATTTTTCATGCAAACCGATAGGATATTGCGGCTTAGAAAGATCAGCTATCAACTCATGCATCGGACTCTCAAAGGCATTTTTACTAATATCAGAAACTTTTTTTGCTCCACAAGACAGAATAATTCCGTCTCAAAAAGTAATCACCACATCAGCAAATCCAGCCTCGCTAATTCATTCTAAAGCATAAATACTATTTCTGATATTTAATCCAGCATCGTGCATAGGATCGACGATTGAATGCTGCGCTCAGGTATACACTACAGGATATTGCAAACTATCACCAAACATAGCCGCCAGATGTCATGAAGCTTCCGCCATAGTATCTGTTCCGTGAAGAATCAGAAATCCAAGAAATTTATTCTGTATATTTTTTGAAATATAATTAATAACGATTACTAAATCATGCACGTTAGAAAATTTCATATTCGCACTATCTATAGCATAAGCATCCAAACTCTCTACTTGAAATTTATTGTTCAATCAAGGTTCAACTCTTGCGAATATTTTTGGAAAATCCAAACTCGGAACAAGAATTTTTCCTGTCGGAGTATCCTGCTCCTCCATAGATATCGTTCCTCAGGTTCAAATCGCTATAATAAGTTTTTTATCGCCAATATTTTCAAGAGAGTTAATTCTTTTGACAAAATTCTGTACAAGGACAGGATCAATAATTTCTAGATTAGCGAGATCCAAAGGATCTTTTACAAACTGCAACAAGTCCATCATACAAAAAAAAGTAAAATAAAAAAATACCACCATTATTAATTATTCATTATTCATTAAAATTTTGAATTCTATTCAAAATTTTTCAAGTCCTCGCACACCTTTCTGAACGTACAACCCGCACACTTCTTCTCGCTTTTGGTTCTTGGAAAGCTCGTTGAAGCCAAAGGCTGATTCTTGATAATATCGTTATCCACAAGGAATTGTTTCTGAAATTCCACATCTTCTTTGAGCTTTTGAATAATATTATCAATGTCATCTTTTTCTATTTTACCACCAAATTGGTGCAAACTTGGAAGATATATTTCATATGCTTCAATATCAACATTTGCTATATCAACATTGCCCTTCAAAAGGAGTTTAAGTGCGTAAATTTTGAGTTGTTCAGAAATTCCATCAGTATCCATTTTTTCCTGTCCTGTTTTTCGATCAAGGATAAGATATTTATTGTCAGCAATTACTACACCAAAATCGGGTGCTGCCATTACGTTCACAGGCCTCAACTCAGGGATAGAATATAGATTCACTTTCATACCATCAAAATCTTTTTCTCTCGGATTTTCGACATAGACAGATTTAGCATTTTTAAAATAATGCTGTACTTTTTCATTTCGATCACTTTCTAAAAAAACTTCAAGATTATTGAGCGCCTTCTTGATAGCTTCTTCAAGCTTATCGTCTATATTTTCTCAGTAGTAATGCTCTGAAAGTCCAAACTTACGATCTCTATCATAAGCAGCATAGTCTCTTGTTTTAGAAATTTCGAATTCTTTTCTCATCTCATCTATAATGCGATCCTTATGTTCTTGAATTGCTGCCTCATCTTGCATTCATTTTTTCAATGCCCTCAAGTAATCAGAAAGCAAATGATGCGTTTTTTCTCCCACTCGCATATCAATGCTCTTTAAATTTTTAAGCAAAAGCGCAGTAAGCCAAACCTCCTGATTGAGGCTTCTCAAAGCATGAGGATAATAGTTGAAGTAATACTTCTTATTACAATATTCCAAAAGCGTAATTCTTGTCGTCGACCATGTCAACGTATGATTGTAAGTATTCACCATAGGGTATAATGAGAGAGTAAAAGTAGTCTTTAGTCGGTAGTAGTTCTAAATTATAAATTAATTTAGTGTGTTTTTAAATTATAAATTATATATTTATATATAATCATCCTCGCCCTCATTTCAATGCAACAAAAAAAACCGGCATGAGATACATGCACGGCAAAGAATAGAATTAATGTGATCTATGGATACGCAAACCATCCACCTACCAATAAACGTATTATGGCAGGAAGTGTAAAGATAATAACCACTGCGATCAAAATAATTGTCACAATTGCATTAATAGCATTAAGGATAACTTGAGAACAAAATCCCCAAGAAGAAAGAATACAAGCACAAAAAAGTATTAATGTTGCAATTCCAGAGACACTAGTTCCGATAAGAAGAGAAATATCTATCCACTTAGGAACTTTTTTAACAATTTTTTTCGTTTCCATCATTTTTATTTTTTATATTTCCATTATATCAAATCTTGAAAGCATATCAAACAAAAAAAGCCCCGACACTGTCGAAGCCTTTTATTTTTTTAATTTAAAATTCAAAATTGAAAATTTAAAATTTCGCTGAAAGCGGTCTAGTCATCACGTCCTTGTTCCTCTAAGGTCATACCAAGTACTGCTTCATCAGGAGTAATGATATCCGTGATAGCTCATTGAGCTTCTCTGTTGATGTATACATACATTGGGAGAATCATAGGCAATCTACCGATAATTTTAGTGATATAGTCACCAAGATCATCCTTTATCTGTTTAAGATTATCTTTTATCTCGATACGTCTTTTCTGTTTCTCATTGTATTTTGCTCTAGCAAATTCAACGATTTGCGTATGAATAGCCTTTACCTCACTAGAATAGACAAATCATCTCGATTCAATCTGAATATTTCCAACGAGTTCATTGCTTTTAGTATCTATCTTGAAGATCAAAGAAATGACTCCATTTTTCGCCATAATATGACGAGCCTTGATAACATATTCACCAGAAAGGTGTCCTTGTCATTTACCATCGATCAAGACAGTATCAAGTTTTAATTGTTCTTCACCCACAAGTACGACGTCATCATACATTTCTAACATATGTCCGTTTATATTGGGCATCAATATTCTGTCTTCATGCATTCCCATATCAAGAGCGATCTTTTTGTGATCATATCTTTCTTGTGCAGGCATAAAGTAAGGTAAAAAGAAACTCGGTTTGATAAGATTAAGAAATAATTTGTGATCTTCGATACCTCCATGTCATGAAGCATGGACATCCATTTCTTTGTTAGTAACCAGATTAATATCTTTTACAACAAGATCATCGAACATTTTTTTCATAGCACTTTCATTTCCAGGAATTGTACTACTCGACATCAAGATCGTATCTCATTTTTTAATTTTAACGATATTATGTTCATCTTTAGCCATTCTGGTTAATGCCGCGAATTCTTCGCCCTGCGCTCCCGTAGAAAGCACAAGAACTCTATTGTCTGGAATGTTGTTGACGTCATTGTCTAGTTTGCGAATATACTGTTTAGGAGCGTTAACATATCATAGTTGTTGACAAATTTCCACGATATTGATCATAGATCTTCCAGAAAGGAAGACTACTTTATTGTATTTAATTGCACTATTAATAATCTGAATTACTCTTCCTACATTGGAAGCAAAAGTAGCCACGAATATTCTTCATTCTACTCATTTGATAATACTATCAAGCGTTTGTCCAATCACTTTTTCTGATATTGCTCGTCCAGGTCTATTTGCTCAGAGACTATCTCCTATGTATAATTTGACTCATTCGACTCAGATTCTTCCGATTTTAGCTAAGTCACATGGCTTATCCACAGCAGGCGTATAATCGATTTTGAAATCGGCAGAGTTAAATATTAATCCTTTTGGTGTATGGATAGATAATGCCATAGTTTCAGGAATATTATGGTTTACCAAGACAAACTCTATCGTAAAGCATCCCAATCTCAAAACATCGGATTCAGGATCTACGAGTTTGTATTTGATTTTAGCGGATTCTTTTGGATCATCAAAAGTTTTTTTCACGATTCCCAAAGTAAGTGGTGTTGTATAAATCATAGGAAAATCTAGTTCTGGTAGCATATGTCTCAATGCTCCAATATGATCTAAATGTCCATGAGTAAGGACGATTCCTCTAAGTTTATGTTTATTTTTTTTGATATAAGAAATATCAGGAATAATATAATCTGCTCCCAATTCTTCGGCAGCAGCAAATTCCATACCCGCATCGACAATAATCAAATCGTTTTCATATTCGATAAACATACATTGTCAAACCTGTTCTAATCAAAGCAAACTTCAGATTCTTACAGGCTTTTCTCATTTCTTAATAAGTTTACGAGGATCATCAATAGCTGTGATAGGCTTTGCATCTCTATGACGAAGAAATGCTTCAGAAGTCATTTTTGGTCCTTGAGGAAAACTTGGTCTTTTACCTTTGTAAGGCGTTTTTAAATTGTTTTTTTTGTTGAAATCAATAGACAAGTTTCATTGCATAGGTGCTGTTGATCCAGCTACAGGTGCTTTTGGCGCTATTGATGGTGTTGGTCTTGGGGGTACAGGTGTTGGCATTTTTGGTGCTTGCGCTAAAGGCGCTTTTGGTGTTTGTGTTTCAGTCATAATAAAGTATAAGTATAAAAATAATAAAATCTTTTTTTAGATGCTAGATACTAGACTCAAGATACAAGGATCAAAAAGTAATCATGTATCATGTATCATGCATCAATGTTTTTAAGTAGTAAAGTAAAAATATGGAAAGCCTAAAAGAGTTAAGAGTGTACTGCGAAAGCAGAAGAATCCCTATCATAAGTTTGGCCACAGAAGAATTTTTGTGAAAGCTATTGAGAAAGCATAAACCAAAAATATGTTTGGAAATTGGTGGTGCAGTGGGATATAGTAGTATATATGTGGCAGGAGTAATAGATACATGGGGAGGAAAGATCACTTCATTTGAGATTTCATATCCAGCGTATCAACTAGGTTTATGAAGCCACAAAGAAGCTCATTGTTATAATATCAGGAGTTATCCTTATAACGCCCTCAGTGCTCCTATCAAAAAATTGATGGAAACGCCAGTGGACTTTATATTTATCGATGGACAGAAAAGCCAATATGGTGAATATATGGAAATCGTAGAGAAAATAAGCTCACCACACACGGTCATTGTCATAGACGATGTGATCAAATATCATAACAAGTTGATATCATTGTACTGATATCTACAAAAAAAGCAAATCAAATATAAAATTCTCAAACTGGATCCTGATGATGGGGTGATGGTCATCAATGGATAAGCCAGATTTCACGAACCTCCACCCATCAAGGAAAAAATAAATAATAGTACGACAGCACAAAGTTTTTAGTAAAGAAATCTACAAAAGTATAGTATTTTCAAAATTACTTGACTTAACATATAAAATACATATAGTATAGAAACAAACAAAATAAATAAAATAAGACTATGAATAAAATTTTTTTTATAATCGAAAACCAATCAGAAGAAGCGAAAGCAATCTTACTGGGAATATCATTTATTGCTACTCTAATATTGAGAAACAAAGAACACAAGATTCGTAACTTTTTGGGAGCCATGGTAGTAGGCGGGGTAACTACTGGTCTAATTACAACCCAAACAATGGATATAGCGTCTGTTGGATGGATAGCGGGCCTAATTGCTACCAGTATAATCGCTATCAATGCAGTATTTGCATGGTTCACCATACTGCATGGTTATCAGAACATGTTTTCAGCCATCAGCGAGATAATGACGGTGGTATGCATCATCGAAATAGGCATAATCAATGCCTGGTTCGTTAACACTACTGTCGAAAGTAGCAAATGGGAAACATTCAACATCCTTCTTATAGTTGTTCCATTATTATGCGTGTTTTTGTGGAAATCACTCCGCAAAAGAGGATATGTGGTGATCTAATCTAAGCACAACAAAAAAAACTATTACATTCCGGGCGTATTTCGTCCCGGTTTTTTTTATATTTTTCTCCAAAATATATCATATTCTCCAGAATATGGTATTTAGGCAAAAGGATTGACTTATATTAGGAAATATATATAACAAAAAGACAAACAAATAAAAAAACCATGGCAAAAAATGTTTTTATTATTTTGATGACAGTGATGTCATTGAGCTCCTTTTCTCAGGAGATAAAAAAAGAGGAAAATACAAATCAAGATATAGGTGTAGTATACACCGACTCGTTATTAGCAGATATCATCAAAGATTTTCGTCAAATTCATGAAGAAAGGCTGATGATCAATGATGAGGTAAAATCTATAAACGAAGAGAATAGAAATAACACGAAATCTATTCTCATGCTCAATCTCTATCATGATTATGATATGCAGAAAGCATGGCTACAAAGGATAATAGAAAGTCCAGAGTACTTCAGAAGGCTAATTATTGAGTATTGCACGGAGAGAGCTGCTAATATTGAGAGACGGGAACGTATTGAGAATCTTTCGAAAGATTACATAATAGAACATTATGAAAAAATAGAGAAAAGACTCGATAATGTTGCTGGATACAGCAACTGGATAACGCACCTACCCAATTACTATGAAACATGTATCGGTGTACATGAATTCGCTCACCAATCAACGAACCATGGGATATATCTCTCCACATACGCAAAAAATCTGTACAAACTAGCTTTTGATTCAAGCAAGGTTGATGGCAAGATTATTGTTGCGATAGGAAAAACGGATAGAGAATACTATGGAAATCAAAAAGAACTTGATGCAATGAAAAAGGAACTAGAGTTTGAACTAGAGCGATTGGAAATTAAAAAATACGAAGAAACATTTACCCATGAACATTATGTGCAAATAATGCAACTAATAAATCAGGGAGTATTTACTAGCTATCGTATAAAAGTCTTTTTGAAAGTAATTAGACCAGAATTCATGGAGCAAATTATGAACACTATTACCTAAATTACATTTAAAAAATTACAACACTCGAGGCGTTTCCGCTTTGGGTTTTTTTTAATACGTTCTTATAACGATAGATTGACTTTCACAAAAGAATACCTATGATATAAAAACAAAC
Source organism: candidate division SR1 bacterium (assembly GCA_026397475.1). Classification (GTDB taxonomy): domain Bacteria; phylum Patescibacteriota; class Gracilibacteria; order Absconditabacterales; family Absconditicoccaceae; genus CAJBLF01. The sequence continues at coordinate 38,482 of JAPLUT010000007.1, forward strand.
AAAAAATATTGAAAAGTTATGAATATATTATCAATAAATTTATCAGAAGAACCAATAGGATTGGTCATACTGATTGGTACAATTAGCGTTCTTTTAGGAGCGTTCATCGTCATGAACATTCCAGAAAAAGGACAGATAAAAATGGAAACGGTAAAGATTAAGGGGAAAAGGAAACAGAGAGAAAAGAAGGAAGCTCCAACCACCCCGATATCCCGGATAACAATAAGCATTATTGTCATCAACATTTGCTTGTTTATTATTGCAGGCGTATGCTCTATTTACCTAAAACAAGACAACGAAAAACTTATATCTTTTATAGGTATACTAGCATTTCTTGTGATGGGTATAATAATGTCCGACAAGGTAAACGTAGTTGTTGCTTTATTTGTTGGTGCAATCACAGGGGTGCTGATAAACCTAGCAGTGACGGAGGAAGTCCTACCATTTATAGCATTCACAATCCTTCTAAGTATAGGCATGTTTGCTAAATACAAATACACCAATAGGGATGAAGAAGACTAACATCGTCAAAAATTACTTTCACTCGAGGCGTTTCCGCTTTGGGTTTTTTTTATATTCTCCTTCAAAAATATTTGACATACATCACAATATAGATATAACCCAGACACAAACACAAATTAAAAAAAACAACATGGAACTATTAAAAAATCCTTCTCTCTGGACAACAGTCCTTTTAGGAATAATCGCATTTATTTTAGGATTTTTAATAATAAAATCCATTAACAAAATTGAAAGCAACGGTCATAGTCGTCTTGAAACAAAAATAATTTTTGCAGCTTGCATTATGGTTGGGATGTTCGCAACAGGTTTTGTGATTCTGTGTATAATTACAGGAATTATTTTGGTAGAATGGGCATTCATCATAGGATGCTTGATTACTATCATAGTAAAGGTAAAATATTCTGATGGAGAAGTTTTCTTACTCACAGGCCTGGGTATTGGAATAATACTCTGTTGGTATGTAGGCGTAGGTATGGCCAGCAACCAATGGAGGTTATTAAACATCAATCTAATCATTTTGTTTGCAGGTGGAATATGTGGATACCTCTACGAAAGAGGGAAAAACATACGCTATTAAGAACGAAAAGTTAATTACACTCCGGGCGTATTTCGTCCCGGTTTTTTTAATTATATAACAATATATCAATTATGTTTTTTGTTGCGCCATTATTAAATCAGTGCGAAAAGTAGGTCGAGCAAAAAACCCCCAGCAACGTCTGGGGGAATTATCAAAATATGACGAAAGTAAATCCGTGATATTTCCCTAATGGTGATTGATTTTTTTATCCAATATTTTTGTATCAAGACAAAAATATTGGTCGTGGGGTTTAGGGGCACGAAAAGCCCCTTATCTTTTTTCATTTAGATCAACTTTTGTCGGTCCGAATTATCGGACCTTATTGTATCACAAAAACCCAATTTGGAAACAGGAAAACTAGCTTTTTTTGTTTATTTTCATCAGCATTTATTTATATTCAAATGTCTTATTTTTGTGTTAGTTAAATTATATTTAACTTCGAGCCTCAGAACTGATGATTTGATCAAAAAAAGTTTTTGTACGAACACTTATTATTTTCTATGGAATATCCTACCTTTTGCAGAATACGCTTTTTGTAGATCGAAAAAAAGTATATGCTGCAGAAACCCCTAGCACAACAAACATTGTAGCGGTTTTTGTAGACAAAAATATCTATGAAGGAATCAAAACCAACCTTGAACGATATACTACAAGTTATATCCAACAAAAAATAGCTAATAGCAAAGCAGTAGTTTTTCCTATTGATACGACGACAATGAAGGCATTTGAAATTTCAAAAATGCTAGAAAATATGTATTTTGAATGAATCAAAGACCAAAGTTCAAAACTTGTAGGAACAATACTTATCGGAGATGTTCCCTTGCCAGTAGTACAAAACAATGGCTTTATTTATCCAAGTATTTTTCCTTATGTAGATTTCGAACACCAAGAATTTGTATATGATAGCAACAAAAAGTTTTTCGTATATAACGATAATCCAAATGGACAGGCGGAATTGTGGCATGGAATAATAAAATTTGATACCGCTCAGCAATACAATACCTTTTTTAATAAAGTAAAATCATACAAAGAAAATCCTATAAAATTCATAGATAAGGCGATTCGATATGAAGATTTTATCGGGTTGAAAAAATATTTTATTCCAGAAAATACGAAATATTATATCAACAACTTGTTGTTTGCAGAAGATATGGGATATCATAGATATAACAACCTTCTTCTCAATACTCTCAAGAGCGAACACAACGATAGCTCGCTTGCAGTAGGAAACGACTTGAAAGCAGATTTGCAAACAACTACCGATCCTGACCTCAAAGCATATGCCACAGATATATGATCTAGAAATGATCAGGCTGCAGCGACATCACAAGACGTAACTTCAAGTATGCCGACACTGACGCTCAAAAAAGCAATACAAGAAATGTTAAAATGATACGATGGGCTAATAAGCTCACAATTCTTATCAAAGATAAAAGACAATATCAACGGACTTGCGAGACGATATAAAACTACGGAAGGAGAAACATTTACCGACTACGGGTCACTTACCAATAAAATAGCACAAAAAGATAATCGACTTTTGTGAGATCCAGACAACAATGTACAGCCGCTCCTCATCCAGATAAATGATTTTCTAGAAAAATGACTCAATAATCAAATAGAGCAAGAAAAATATTATATGACAATGCCGATACCTATAAGCGAATTAGACTTTGCAGGAGAAACAAGACGAGTACTGGGACTCAAACCAAAAAAAATATGTACACGAAAAACATATAATTATTATGAAAATTATTTTTTCGGAAAAAATGCAAACCTTATAACAAGTGCAGGACAGACAAGTATATACAGAGGGACATTTCAGAACTTAACTTCTATCGACAATCAAAGCATAAATAAAACTGGGCAATCCATAGGAGGATCCTACGATCTTTTTTCAACTCAAGTAGAGGCAAATAGAGGATATGATTTCAATACCACAAAAGATGAATTAGAGAGATATGCAAAATACAAAACAAACTATAGATCGCTTCGACAACTCAAATGTACGAACTACTTTTTATGATTAGAAAAGATATTGTGAATAGAAGGAATTTGTCTCAGTCCAAGATTTCGATCCGTTGATGATGGTCCAGATGAAAATAAATGTTATACTAATGATCCAGAGAAACAGTGATGATGCGAGACTATGAATGAGTTTGCAGCAAGAAGTCGATGAGGAGCTTCGCCTATGAATATGGATTCTACGACACAAAAATTAGTAAATTATAATTATAAAAACGCAACGCAGCCGATATACAATATCGCATGATCCAAAAAAATAAATGTCGCTCAACAAGACGCAAACTCATATCAATGAGCGATAACTTATACCAACATCATTCAAAGAAAGTTTGGAGTCTGAGATTCCCAATATGGAAGCAATGATATCATGTCACTTATTTCCAATCCACAAAGCAACGGAAGCAATCTTACATTTACCAACCAGCTTCCTGTAGGAGATCTTAAGAGTCCTATGCGAATACCAGTAAACCCAAAAACATATGCTCAGACAAACTTCTTTTCTCTTTTTTGAAGTTTACCAAACCACATAATAAACGCATGAAAAGCAGTATTATACAATGTAAATCCAGGACAATGTTGAGGAGATGGAAGCATATACAAATATAAAACTATTGATTCTAGAGTAAAAAACATATCACCTACACGAGATCAGATTACAGATACGGAGTTTTATAAATTCAAAGACTCTTCGGATCTAGAGGTATTTTACAATGAAGTCATAAAAGATCTTGCACAAACAAAAACAGATATCTTGACAGCAAATACAGTGTTTAGTGGTACCGATAGCGCAGATAGAACATGAGTTATTTCTAATCTCACAAACCTCAAAACAATAGTCACGAAAGTAAATAGTGGTATGCAACAAATCATTGCATTCAATACAAACTTACTCACAGGATATAGTTGAGGACAAGTGACACAACTAGCAAACATACGAAGTTGAATTATGATAACTCCAAACAAACTTTTTGAAATAAACGATAGAATCATACAAACCAATGAAGGACTAGATGTATTGTTCAACTATATCAATAGTTTGAGCATGAATACCGTTGCATTATCATTTGCTGGAATCATACAATCAGAAAATTTCAAAAATCAGAAAGTAGAAATATTGGACTCACGAAAAAGCAATATACTTCAAAACATGAACTATATCACAGCGAATGTAGCCACACTCAAATCAACATTTACTACAGCACGATGAATATACAATACCATAGGACTTGTAAACAATAATCTTGCAATCATCCAAGCAAAAAGAGACGCAATAAATGCATTAGACGAATCTTGTCTTCCAAGCCTCTGTTGATGTGATATTAGTCATTATAAGCCCGTATGTGATGTATTGGACAAACTTATTGTGACCCTACAAACAGATTTAACTGCACATCTTGCAAATTCTGGAGTCAACGACAAACTGACTGAAATAGCCCAATACCAATCAAGCAATGGAATAGTTCATCCTCTTTTAGAGATAAATCAAGCATTCTCTCCTGCCAAAGTATTGGGAGAAATGACTCAAGTAAAGAGCACGATGAACGCCTTTGATGTTTCATCCAATCCCGATAAGAAAGAAAAAAATAAAGGAATGAATCTGACAACCCAAGATAGACCGATTGATAATATCAGAAATATAACTTTTCAAGGTGTGGGTTGAGATATGGTAAGATTAAATTATGTAAACCTCTACGAAGTTAAAACGTACAAAGAAATAGATGGAAAGCTTGAATTAAAAACGCCAACAGAAATTAGAGAAGCAATAAAAAAATATTTAACAGACAAAGCGACTGAATATAACACCTTGCTTGAAGCACAAAAAAACAAAAAAAATCAATGGTACCAATCCTATAGCAGCCAATTTAATCTCTTGGGACAAGTAGATCCTCTAGCAAATCCAAACACCCACAATTACAATCTCATCCCAACGGATTACTTTATCAATCAGTTGATAACATTTTTAGATACCATAGAAAACAGTCCTGAATACGGGAAAAAAGCTATTTACGGAATAGCAAATTCAGCAACAATAGATGACAAACTAGATATGATAGCAAAACTCCTCTACTATCAAAACATTACTTGGCCAGAGAGATTACAGCAAACAAGTGTAGCAGGAGACATAGAAGAAATAAAATCCAGTTTTGATGTAAATAGAAAAATAAGTAATATAGTAAATACCTATCTTACGGAATGAAGCGATCAAGGTAAGTTTATTACTCCGATATATAACACTACATGATATGAGGTCGGATATATAAATTCTGATGGTGAAGATTATGTTTCATCAAAACCACTGCCATCATTCATCCAACAGATTCAAGCTGCACAAGAAAAATCAACCAGCAAAACAAATACACCCGCAAACGCATTTAGAGAAACGACATCAAGTTCTGATGAGCTTCAAGCTCAAGCAGACAGCTGTGAATGAGTAGACGCGCAATGAGTTTCCTTGCTTTTCGATATCAGTACAATGAGTTCTCCATGGATGAAAGCGATGAAGTGTCGATGAAAACAAATTCTAAAAAAACCATTCGACATCAAGATAAGTTTTGCTAATTCAGTAGGACCAATAGTTACAAATACAATACAAGACACACAAAACACGATACAAAATACGGAAGCACAATGGAAGCAATATGGATCACAACGAACGGCTCCAAACAATGACGATATCATCAACAACGCGCCTGACGGCATAAAACAGAAATTACAATGATACAATAACTCGGCAATCATAAATATAGACAAAACAATTGTCGGAGTAGACGACTCAGGAAGCACCCAAATCAAAGTAGGTATGACCGACAACTTAGGAGACATCAACGTAAAAATATCATGAACAGGAGACAATTGTTTCGCTATAAACAGAAACAAGACAGTGCTCAGCGACAACATTTGTACCAAACCAGCAAAAGAATTTTATAATCCAAATACCGACGAATACGTATTTGATAGCATAATAAAACAAAAGAAAGCGTGAGTTACAACAATAAAGATAGAACTCTGTCCTGCAGGATCAAATATTTGTATAGTCAAACAACAGGTTATAAGCATTCTTCCTGGTCCTATAAAAACAATAACATTACAATCACCTACAGATATAGTTATGGAATGAGCAGAACTTCCTCTAGTAGTTTATGCGGCAGACAAATACAACAACCAAATAGGCCAAAATATCCAAGCGTATACAATTAGCTTAGGAAGCGGTAATGGGAAAATTTATGATGGAACAAATGAAAATTCTAGTATCAAATTCGACAACTTCCTCCAAGCATGATTCATATATAGAGCACCTACAGGAATCCAGGCAAACGAAGCAGTAACGATAACAATAGCTCAAGACCAATTAAAATTATTATGAACAACAGAGAAACCAAACGTAGTACAAAAGAAGATTATTGTTGCCAAAGGCATAGTAAATGTGCTCAATAAAAATGTAGTAATATATACAAGTAATACTCCAAAAAATACACCACAACAACTGACATTTAATTTACCAAAAGACGAAACAGACATTCAATATCAAGACGAGAACGGAATTTCTGAGATTAAACCAGAAAACATTCCAAGCTTGGTAATCACTATCAAAGACAAAAATGGAAACAGACTTGATACGGTAGCAAACATAACAAGCAAAGAATGATTTTTATCCCCAGGAACAACAAAAGATAAAACAATTACAAAAAACGGTATCACAAAAAAACAAACATTGTTTAGTCCAGGAAATGATTTTATCATCAAAGACGGACAGCTAAATATTTCATTATATCCAAACTTCAAAGCAGGAAACGATGCCATTACGATAAACATTCCAGGAATAGATCCTATTATCATACCGATAGTAGTGAATCCAGGGACAGCAAAAACGGTTATACTTCAGCTAGAAAAAAGCAGGATGGACTTTACTACCACAACAGGAAGTAAATGAACGATCCACGTAGTAGATAGCTGGAACAATAATGTTACGAGCTGAACAACCATAAAATTATGAGTAATTTGAGCAGCAAACAGCAGCGTATCAGAATTCAATTATAATGGAAACGAATACACGTATATGCTCAGTGCAAAAAAGCCAGGAGGAGAATGATATGTTTTTGCTTACATCAAAGAAAGAGCTCTTTCTGATCAAACGCCAGGATATGAAAAATTTATAGTACAAGAAAGCATTCTTCCAAAAGAAAAACTTAATGTGATGTACCTCAATCTTTTCTGAACAGATCGATGAAATCAACGATGATATTTTTCTGAAAACAATAAAATCATAAATACCATAACCAATCAATCAAATAAATTATTAGCTACAACGACGGAACTCGTAGATCCAAGTAAAATCAAACAAATAGAATTTATTCTAAATCCTCATGGACAAATCCAAAGTATCAACAACAAAACAGCTACGCTTACGATAGAAAACAAAAAAATCATAGGAACACTTCCAAACATCGCAAAAATAGATTTATGATTAAGCAACCAATATAAGATCCAAACACTAATAGATAGTTGAGCTATATCAGAATTTAAAAAAGACAGCAACACCTTAATATATATAGCAGAACCTACGGATAGTATTATCTCAGGAAACCAAGCAACGACAACAAAAGTAACTATCAATGGTATCGACGTAATTGATATAAATAAATGAAATATAGATCCCAACATCACAATTATCGCAGACAATGAAATCCTGGGGGATATGAGCATCTACACAATCAGATTCAATGGAACAACAATAGGAAAATTTATGCTCTGGAATAATGGAAATATAACAAGTGATAAGACACATATCAATCTACAAGATCCTGCAACATATGGAATGACGAATATTTTTAGCGAAGGATCTACAAATACTCAATGAATATGAATTTATATAAATTGAAGTGCGTTTACTAAACAAGGATATCAGTCTATCGAAGATAGTACTGACGCAATGCTCGGTATAGGATTTACAAGCAACTTCAAAAACGTATCGAATTTCGCGAATGGACAATCTGTAGGAGAAGCGACACTTCCATATGGATCACAATTTCTCGTAAACTTTGGAGATCCTCTTCTTGAAAGAAAAGAAAACAATCCAAACATACCCAACACAGATTTTGATGCGTCAATCGGACAAACTATTTATGCTGATCCCAACAAAACGATATTCAAGGTGATTCCGATCGATTTCAATAATGATGGAGTAAAAGATCTCATAGTTGTATATACCGATGGTGTAGTTAAACTTTTAAAGAACTATGGAGGAAATGTTCCTTACAAAGATCTTCAAGAACTTATGATTATAGCAGAGCCTATCAAAGAGATTAAAATAGGTGATGTAGATGGAAATGGATATGAAGATATATTTATTATAACAAACAACAACAAAGGAATAGTATATCTCAACAACAAAGGGGTATTTGCTGTTGATGGAAAAAATATATGTTTAAATATAAACACAGAACCAGGAACGAAAAACCCAATTCCTGACAATTTTGGAGGGATCCAACAGCTCTTTGTACAAGACATGAATCAAGATGGAAAACTAGATATCGTAACGAACGATACGTATAATGATGTAAAAATATTTTATGGAGGAAGTACAAACAATTGAGCAAATTACGTATCATCTACGACTTGAATTTGTGATAGTCAACGATACGAAAGACAAAAGAATAATTATAAAACCGTAAAACGCTTTGGAACGAAAATAAACAGCAGTCGATATATCCAAGACACGAGTCTTATTCATCGAAAAGGTGAAACAACGTCGACAGAAGGAGTTACAGAAGAATTAGATACCGAAGCTCCAGATAGCGCAATAGGAATGAGTAAGGATCAAGTAGACGCACTCAAAGATCAAACAATGAATGACGTCAAATCAATGATAGCAAACAACGATACCTATGTCGCTGCAGGAAGCACGCAACTAGCATACACGGACAATCCTCTTTCTACTGCTCCCGTATACGAATCACTTCCTCCATCAGAGATATCATATCTTCCCATCAACGAGACAAATGATTTTGTAAGCGTATATAAAGAATATGTAGATATCAATGGTTGAGTTTTAAGAGAAAACGATGAGGTCGCAATTCAAACCACAATCATTTCAAAAAAGAATAACAACAAATTAACGTATATAGACGAGCTCAAATGACCACGAAGTCTAGCTACAGATCCTGACAACAAAATTAGTTCATTTACCCTCCTATCCGGAGACACAAATAAATTAAATATCGATCGAAAAGGTCCAGAAGGATATCAATTTGTAATAGACAATATACAGCTTGATTCCGGTCAAAGTTTAAGCTTTTCATATACCGCAAGATACAAACAAACGACACCAACGACAAAAATTGATGTTGCAGATCAAGATCTTATTACGCAAAACAAACACAAAGATACCTATCCAGATATCACGATAAATAGCATGGATGCCTGTGTAAAAAACAGATGGATTCTTTTCAACACAACAGCAGGAAATAAAACAAGCTACGAACAAGTATACGACGATATTCAAAAAGATATGAATGAGTATAATAGCTGAGCAAAATCAACACAACAAAGCGCAATGAATGGAATGGTAGATCAACTATCGAGTATAGATAGCTTAGATGCAGTATCGACATTGCCAGGCATGGATTCTTTAGAACCACGAAGCTCCAAAAATTTAATGTCTTCTCTTACTCAAGAAGTTACTCCATGAGAGATTATTCAACCAGGATGAGTATGATTAACGATAAATACAAGTTTCATAGACAACGCAACTGCAAAAGTTTCCAAAAAAATGGATGCAGCATTAGAGGGACTTTGCCAATGATTCAAATTATGAAAATGATGATGTCAGTGACTTCCAGTTCCGTTTAATCAAGCATTCTTAGCGCCAGGAGATTATCATGTTTTCTGATGTGTGCCCAAGTTACCAAATCCTCTATATGCAGCATTCAAGACACTCAATAATACTTTAGGGAAAGGAATGCCATTACTTACTATTCCAGGAAATCGATGACCTACTGCAGTAGGATATCTTCCTATACCAGGAATATTTTGATATCCATTCAAATGAGCAACAGACTGATTTTATTTGTGAAATCTCTGATGAACCTATCCCTCATTATTTAGGCTTTATATAGCTCCTACACTGACACTTGGACTAGGAATAGCAATGTGTTTTGGTCCTTATACCGTAGGTAAAGCATTACCAAAACCATTTAGAGATCTCTGAGGAAACTGTGTCGTCTTTGCGGTACCACCACTCACAAAATGCACTCCTGACAAGGCAGGATGATGAGATGATCAGCCTAACCAGGAAAGCTTATGATCAAGTATGGTTGCAGCAGCTGGACAATGAACATGTAATAATCCGCCAAGAATAGGAAACAGTATTGTATTTGCTAATGGCATAGAAACAACAGTAAACACATCAAATTCACCATTTCAAATGGTAGCAGCATGATCATCAGAAAACAATCCGCCTTACTCAGCAGCTATACCTCAAGGAAACTTTGGATGATTAATTTCTATAGATCAAGATCCAACAAGAGTATCAGCAGCAGAAGATTATGGAAATGCAACACAACAGGCACAACTATGAATAACATCTGATGGATTCGATCTCCAAAAATGAGAAAAAATAAATCTCAAACTTTTATGAGCAAAATGAAAAGGACTCGTAAAATGTGTAGTACAAAAATGGATGACAAGTCAGATACAATATATTCAAAACAATCTGACCAAGATGACAATCCAGGTAGATCTCCCTGATCTAAGCACAGTATTTCAATGATTTGATAAAATCGGAAACTTATCAGAAACCTATAACGCAATCAATGAACAAGATCAAGCGGCAGGATACATTAAGAGCACAAACGGACAATGAATAGGTTCTGGAAATAACTGAACCCAATATCTCTCCAAACAACAGCTCAACAACATCTCACAAAAAGCAGGAAGCAATCCATTTGAAGCTATACAACAAATGTTTAATGAAGTCCCACTTATAAACATAGATTCCAAAGATGTTAATATCAAGATACCATCACTTACCATCGATGACATCAAAAAATATCAAAGTTATCTTACGCTATGGATAGCAAAAAATGGACAAATAATAGATGATTGGACAAATATGTTCAATCAGATATTAGCAATATGTGGAACGATAGATAAGCCTGAAGCACAAAAAATACATGATGACCTCACGGCAGCATTGGCAAAGATTCCAAGCGGCGGAATTAATGATAACATAAAACAAGAAATACAGGTAGAGATTTCGAACATGCAAAAAATCATAGATAAGACAGGAGCACAGACACAAAAACAACTAGCAGCCGACATCAGCAAACTCACAGAAAACTTAAATAATACCATCACAAGAATAGCTACCCTACCAAGCTGGAAAGCAAGACAAGTGCGACTGGAAGGCAAGAAAAAAGTAGCAACAACACTGGGAAATACTTTTGACAACCAAGCATTGCTTGATCTGACAAACGTAAAAGTAAAAAGTTTAGAACAATGTGCGGGTGTTGCATGATCTCTAGATGGATTTATTAAGTTCAAAGAAAACAGTGCATGACTTATAAAATCAATCAAAGAAAATATCAAAGTTTTGGATAAATACAAGGAATTCCCAACACAATTATATGAATGGACCCATCTCACAGACAGATACCTCACAGAGATCTCATCATTACTTTCAAGCTTCGTAGGATCAACAACATCATGGCTCAATACCAACGCCAATAGATTCTCTCAATATGTAGATGCAATAGTTTTATTGGTAGGAACAATAAAAACACGACAAGCGATTATAGATTTCTCTGTCAATCGATCAGAAAAATGTTCTAAATGTAGCAACGATAACTACGGATCCTTTTCATGTAGTCTGTCATTCCTTTGTCCTAAATTACCGATATTCCCGATTCCTCCATTTAAGATACCAAGTATATATATGGATATGTCACACATAGATTTGGGAATGAATATCGTTCTGCCAAAAATAAATTTTGTACCTATCAAGATACCATTACCACAATTACCAAACCTCCCAGAACCACCAAGTATAGAAGTAAATTGGGATGTTCTCTTTGGATTAAACCTAGATTTCTTCAAAAATATTTCATTACCAACGGTTCCTGTAATTCCTGGCCCACCAACATTACCTGAACCACCATCATTTATTCCAACGGTAAAAATGGATTTGCCGGTCTTACCACCTGCACCAAAGATTCCAAAAATAGCGCCTGATATAAAGATAGTTCTCAATGTAGCAAAATTCATATGAAAGGTTTTCTGTATCATTAAATGAGGTATTGGTCTCGTAGGAGAGAAATGAGTAAAATGAAAGATAGAACAAATAACTCAAAGAACATGGAACGTTCCTATTTTTGATTATTTTAATCTGACAACAAAATTCAAATCTCCTCCTCTTCAATGATTTGATTACAAAATGGACGCATATATGACACTCAAATTCAACTTTGATGGAGTATACGATGTGTTCAATAGTATCGCCAGCGCAAGCAACAAGATTGTCTCACAAGTAGTAGAAGCACCAATCCAACAAGCGGTAGATCTCACAACAAACACACTCAATAACAATGCAGTAGTAAGCTGACTAAATACAAATCTTGATCAGAACATTAATTTCAATGGATACCATAGCAACGAATGAGAGACAGGTATGATAGAATATAAAACTGCATATGATGAATTGAAAGAATGATTAATAAGTTTCAAAAATGCAACTCTCGAGGATAAAAACATGAACAACAGAGTAAAAACAATCTTAGCGACGGTTGACAATAAATCAATGATTTTGCCAGCTACGAGCCAGATCCAACAAGTAGAAAAAGAAGCCAAAGGGATTATATCAAAAAAGATAAAGGAAAATCAAAACTTATCAAATGATATAAAAAATTACGATACCTTTATCAAAACAATTCAAAATAACGAAGTCGCGTTAGTCGCAGAAAAGACATTATCTACAAGCTTAAAATCACCATTGCTTACGATAGATTCACCTACAAAAAATATATTACAATCACAGGAAGATCCAAACAAGAGCTATCTCTCACTCAATAAGAGGATGGTGCAATGATACTTAGATGCTGTAAATAATGATGGCCCAGAAAAGCTTAACATGTCACAAACAACGTATAATAAATCAAAAATCTATCTAGAAAATACCAAAGAAAAAATAGATACTGCACTATTAGCATACAACGATAAGCCGCTTCTAGCACAGACAACATGTACCAACTGTACAAGCAATGCAACAGAAAACAATAATTACAGCGCAGATATGTCTGCATATGTAAATGGAGTTTTCATTGCATCGTATAGTGGAAGCCAAAAAAACATGATTAACACCGTCACCTCAGTTGAACAATCACAAAACGTACAAAAGACATATATGACAGATTTTGATCTCAATAATGATAAACTTCATGACATTCTTATGTATGACGCAAACAGTATTTATATTAAGTACGCAAAACAAGAACTTGAGCACTTCTCAAAAGGATGAGCAACATTGACTAAACATTACAACACATTCTATAGCTATGCGACAGAGCATCAAAGCACACGAATCAATCCACAAAAGCGATATATCGAATCCCTAGATCAACTCAGCAACAACACAGATGCTTATGGGTACCTTACAATAAACAACATCACGATCAAAGTGATGGACAAAAACACAGAAGTAAAAAACTTTAAAACAGATGGACAAAGTTTCGACACCCTCCAACTTTCATGGAAAAATAGTAAAATCATAGGCGAAGACGTCGATGGATATCTCATAAAAGTAAGCAACAGAGTAGATAGTAAAGATATGCCAAGTAGCTTCCGATCTTTCTTATGAGGAGGAGAAAAACCAAAATATATTGTGGTGCTTCCAAAAGATACAGACTATAAAAAATGATTGCTCACTATTGATGAAAATCTACTCAAGAAACCAATCAATCTGCAACTTGGACAAAACATTCTTGCCGTAGAATACTATGACGAAGCAAAAGACAAGATTAATGTAACACTCAAAGATCTCCCAAGAGAATGGTTATATACGAGCATAGCGACACTCAAGATAAATCAAAAAGAATTGTCTAGTAGTCAGCAAAAAACACTTGTCTTGTATAAAAAAACATCCTCACGATCAAATCAAACCGTCGCAGGAATGCAAAACCTAGGAGATACAACTGCTCCGGTAGGAGACGTTATCTTATGGAGAAATGTAACAAGTGAGGCCATAAGCACAGGGCTTGTACATGAAGGATATATCAATACTAGCTACACCCTAAAATCAATCCGGACAGACAATGTAATTGTTGCCAAAATGATTATCCAAAAAGATGGGAAAACTCTTTTGGAAAAAGACAATCAATCTCAAACTGGAACAATCGATTTAGGAGGCCTCTTCTTTACGGGAGATACAGAACAAAATTTCGACTTCATAGCAATCGATCAAAATAACAATATCACGAAACAAAATATAAGCGTAAACATTGCAACACCAGATATAGAAGTCCTTGATGTCAAAAAAACTTGAGAAGCGACTGCCGATATCATAGCAAAAATTAGCAATGATTTGGATGAGGGTATGGTAATATTCCAGAGATTAAGAAATGGAATCCGAAGCAATATCAGTGGTTCAAATCAGAATACTTATGGTGGATTTGATCTTTCACCCAAACAAACAATAATAACATGAGGAATATTTACGATGGGAGACGATATTGGACTCTATGACAATCAAAACAACGAAATAGCTACAATAAATTCAAAGACCAATGAAATAAAAATAAAAGCATGATTTGAAAATAAATTTAAGATTAATCTAAGTTTTACAACCCACATTCCTGTGGTAGAAGTAATAGATACAATACATAACGTAACCCTCTTCCAAATAGTTCTCCCTATACAATCCATCAGCAATATAGAGATGAATCAAGGCAAACCCAACTATGAAGAGCTACAACTTACAGACGGGCAATTTGGTGACTTCAACAATGGATATTGTGTCAAAAATATAAAGAATGATTGTATCGTATACACCAACAAAGCATGAGCGATATATATTCCTTGAATATATGCAAATTCATTAGTAGGACAGTACGTCTTTGATACTACGACAAAAAACACTAAATTTATTGTCAAAGATCAGTCCAATCAAGCAATTACAACGTTCACAGTTCAAATCAAACCAAGCACAAAATAATACCATTTACTTCCTCTCATCAATATGAAAAAAATAATCATTACCCTGGCCATCATAACAGGAGCACTTACAAGTAGTGTTTTTGCTCATGACTGTGATTTGGTCGTAGGAAAAGAACTTGATGGAGCAATGAGTAATTACACGACAAACTTAAAAGAATATAAAATAGTACTCCCCGATGATGCATTCAATCAGGCCTTACAAAATTTAAAAGCATACTGCTGTTCACAAGTCGTTCAAGGTTCGTGTACGCAAAAAGAAAAGGATAATCTCCCCAAGTTATATCCAGAAAGTCCTTATCTTTTTGATCATCTTGTAGATGTCAGTATGAGAAGATTAGATGGAATAGATAAACTAGCATATAATTTAACATCAGATCCGACAGCGAAAGAACGAAGAGACTATATCACGAAGGTAGCTAACGACCCCACAGGATCACAATCAAGCACAATAGAAACTACCTACAAAAAATATTGGAAAGAAAATACAGAAACAAAAAAAAATATGGAAACGTTCATCGCTAACTACAACAAAGACGTTACCACACTTTCGTTAGAGGATAAATATGATACCCTCTGCGGATTGATGAACGCCATCTACAAAAAAACACAAACAAAAAACCCAATTATCATCGGATCAGCATGAGAAAACAACAGCTTTTTAAATGGATGCCAAAACATAGTACAAGACAGAGTAAAAAGAGAAAACTCATATGTGAAAATGATAATGATAAAAAAGTCGAATCAGCTATTCGATGAAACAACAAAAGCCTATACCAAAAAGTATTTTGCAGAAGAAAGAATCACTGGTCTCTGGACATTAATTGCCAAAGTCCAAGACGCATTCAAAACGATAGTCCAGCAAGCCGCAGTATCTAAGACCTGTAGCAAATAAAAAAAGTACAGAGAGCATGTTACAACAATTTGAAACAACCTGTAACCTTCGTACTGTATCCTTAATACTCGTTTATTTGTTCCTCCTTTCCTTCAAAGGAGGAGGTATCCGCATTTCGCGGATGGAGGATTTAAAACCTCTAAACTCCTTTTACTTTGTATCTAATGTTTCATGAAAAAACTCCTCCTCTCTCTCATCGTCTACGCAACGTTGATACTTCCGATAAGCTCATTCGCGCAACAATCTAACGATTTTGCTATTATCCCTGCAGCATCGAGCTGAGGAGCAGTAGAAAAAGCGGTAAATGCAGTAGGAGCAAGTGGAGGAAATGTTCGAAACAGCTACAACACCCAAGCGTGAAAACTAACTAGCGTCGGAGACCAACTAGCCTCATGAATTATGACACGAGACACCCTCTTAGAATACGTTGTCTATCTTGTAAGATTTCTTTCTCAAATAGGATTATTAATAGGAGTACTGATGATCATCTACGCAGGATATCTCTACGCATCAAGTATTTTCAACCCAGGGAACATGGGGAAAGGAAAATCAGCGATAGGGAATGCTATCGTAGGAGTCTTAGTAATAGCATTTTCTTACGCTATTATGAAACTACTTACAAGCGCGTTCTTGTCCTAACAACTTCTACACATCAGATGTATAAATATAAAAAACAAGATAAAAAAAACTTTTTATCTTTTAACAAACCATACCATGGTATTTGGATTACATCCAGAAGAGATGGAAGAGAAAATTCCTTTTTGATACCCCATAGAAAATGAGCAACAGCGCAAAAACATTACTGAAGGATTTAAAGCAGAGAGCAAGAGAAAAAAAGAGGAAGAAACAGAAAAAAATAAAAAAGAAATAAAAGATATTTTAAGCAAATGAAAAACAAGAGGGAAAGACAGAAAAAGAATAAAAGATTTACTGGAAGACTTGTAGTATAACAGAAAATTTACTTAATTTATTTGTATTTACTACTATGCAATCCCCTTTTAGATACAGCTGGATTCAGAAAAAATTTAAAACAGTATATCGTATATTTTTTCCTATATCAAAATCAGCATATACTATAGGAGAAGTAGACGACATATGCAGCATAGAATTAGTGCCACCTGAAGACCTAAAGTGATTTTTTACCTCTGCGATACAACTACTTCAAAAGACAAAAGGAAAGGAAATAGGCGATTACCTCGAGTTTGGAGTATTTAATGGGTCATCTTTATCTAATATGTATCTAAGCTGTAAAAAGATGGGACTAAGCTCAGTAAGATTCTTTGGATTTGATGCTTTTGAAGGGCTTTCTGCGGATTCAGAAAACGAAGACGATGGAGTATGGAAAAAATGATTCTACGCATGTTCTTTCGAAAAAATGAATGAATGTCTTAGAAAAAAAGGCATTGATCCTAATGATATCAATTGGATAAAGGGCTGGTATCAAGAAACATTAACAGAAACAACGATCAAACAATTTGATCTAAAAAAGATTGGAATAATTTTTATAGATTGCGACACCTACAGTTCATCAAAAATAGTTTTAAATTTTATAAAACCATTACTAAAAGAAGAAATGATATTATGTTTTGATGATTGGAAATTGAATGATCTTGATATAAAAGAGATGTGAGAATATAGATCATTTAATGAATTTCTTGAAGAAAATACTCCTCTAGAAGCGACAGAAATAAAATCTTATAATAGGAAGTCGAAATCTTTTCTTATAAGACCGAAAGTAAAGAAATAAATCTATAAAGAAGATATTTTATATAATAAGTTTTATTTAAACATGAAATGTGTAATAGCTCATTGATGCGCAAATGACTCTGATGACCACGACTATAATAAACATTGGATGCCTCGGCTCAAAAAAGAGCTAAATCTTAAAAACATAGAAGTGGAAATTCCAGTCATGCCTTCATCTTGGCAACCTGATTATGAGAAGTTTAAGAATGAATTTGAAAAATATGCTATTGATGAAAACACTGTTTTAGTAGGACATAGTTGTGGTTGTGCTTTTTTAGTACGTTGGCTTTGAGAAACAGAAAAGAGGGTTTCTAAACTCATTTTAGTTGCTCCCTGGAATATAAATATTAGTGAAGGTAATGTGTATAAAGAGAAATTTTATACTTACCCAATTGATAAGGACATCCAGAATAGAGTTGATAAAATCACGATGTTCACATCCGATAATGAGAAAGAAGCCTGAAAAGAAAGCTTAAAAATATTTCATAAAGCAATTGGATGAAAAATTATTGAACTTAAATCTAGAGGACATTACAGAATACAAGAATTTCCTGAATTATTAAAAATTATTTTAGAATAGCAGAAATATCAATTTACTTGCTCTCTTGGATCCTAGTTTTAAGCTCGATACTCATATTGTTAATATCAAGCAAAGCCTCACTGAGGTTATTCCAAAGTGATTGATTATCTTTGAGGAGATTAATCATATTTTGAATAAACAAAATACTTGTTTGTTGGCTATAAGCGACAGCCTGATCATCAAGTGTAGCAATAGGAAACTTGGTGGTATTTGCCTGAGCAGCTGCAGTTTTAAACTTAGAAATATTTTGAGTGATATCTACGAGAGAGGTTGCAGATTCTAAATTTGCTTTGTTGACTACAGGATCAGAGATGACGATATATTTATTATAATCATCAGCATCAGGTGCGCTAGAATTTATCCCAAGTACTGCAAGATTCAAATCTTTATTTATCTGTTCTTGTTCTTTCTGTTTGCTAATATTGCTTTTTTGCTGGAAGACCGGCTTAAATCAGACTTGGAGTTTAAAAGCAAAATTATCAGCGAATTTTATTTTTACATTACTATCGAGAAATTCTTTTGTCTTTGTGAATTTAGTAGTCTGACCGCTATCCTTGAGTCCGTTCAAGACATCAGAAATTTCTTGAAAAATAGCCTGAATACTTGATACTTTTTTTCATGGATTAACCGTTACTCCTTGTACGGGAACTTTACAAAACTTAATACGGAACATATCTTCTATTTTTTCTCGTCATGCACCATTAGGTCCAGCGATCATAAAACAGGTACAATCAGAGATACAAAGAGCCTTTTCTTGGATTCACAAGCCATCACAATTTTGGATACATGATTTTGCATGACCAAGTTCACACTGAGCCTGTTCACCCAAAGGCAAACTCGCACAATCAGATGCCGTACTGCCAAAAGCTTGCTCGGCATAAGTATTAGCGATACTCGTTCCATATCATGGATCTGAAGTACTTGCTCCTGATGGCAATGAATTATTTTTATGAAATTGAGTTACAAGATTAGTAGTGATTACATCATCAATATTTGCATTTTGAATAAAGCTGACAATACCAGAAATATATTCTTCTGGCGTCATAAGTTCTGTTTGTTTAGACGCGTCAACGCCAGGCGTAGCTGCGATTCAAGAAAGACATTGATTTCAAAATACGAGAGCAGCGCCGGCAGGAATAGCTGGGGCTGTACCATTAGTATTTTCAATAAAACTTTGAACCTCTTTATCATCAGTTATGGAAGGAACTTGTTGACTGGTAATCAGAGATGATGGAACCACAGAGCTATTAGATACAGTTGTGCTCGTACTTGAAGATCACGCAGAAGAAGATGATGATCAGGAAGGCGACGAAGTTCAGCTGGGTCATCATGTAGTGCCAGGAAATGACGAACCGCCACCTCACATTTGAGATGATCACTGATTTCACTGCGCAGAAGAATTTCCTCCTCCTTGAGAAGAAGAATTATTTGCTACAGGCAATCTATAAAACAAAATTTGTGGAGTATCTTTGAAGCTATCAAACAAAATTTTTCCTACCTGATTGATATCATAAAGGATATCGAAATCACTATCATCTATGGTTCCATTCCAAAAGAAATCTGATCCATAATTATCTTTATTGAGATTAGATGTTGCATATGAAGTAGTATACGACTTATAATAAACGCCATTTATTTCATCAGTAAGATTTTTGACATCGACATCAGTAGGGACAAGGACTCCTCTACACACAAAAAATTTATTGTAACTCACGGTAACTTGTTTGTCGTTTGGAGCAACAGTTCACTTAGGAAGAATAATATCAAAAGTATTTTTGAAAGAAAAATTTGAATGATAAAGGATATTAATAAAATCTTGCGGAGTCACACGAGGACAAGTACTAAAATATACTTTGAGCTGATCAAAAGATGCAGTAGTAGAAACAACCTCTCTATCTTTTGCTAATTTTAATGCTTTAGAATAAAGATTATTCACCGTAGATTTTCATTTGAAAATAGTATCTATCCCCGCAATTTTTTCTGTCGCCTGCGTAAACATCTGCGAAAGATCAACAGCAAAAACAGAGGAACACGTTCCGATAAGCAACAAGCAAGTAAGAATGAATGTTCTTTTATGGTTTCTGAACATTTCTGAGCTTATCATATAAAGTATAAACCGGAGGCGCAATATGGGCCAAATCTCTTCCAAATCCATGTAAGTCTTCTTGATACATTAAGAACCCTATATGAAAAGGAAACGCCACATACGTATCACGCATCATTCTCAAACTCAAAGACAAGGCATCTTTTGACCAAGCATATTGAGAAGAAAATGTTTTAAACACTGAAGAATAATTCAGGTTTCATGCATTTCATTTAAGTAGCTCTGGATATTGTTGAAGCATAGTAAGATAATATGCCATAAACAAACGATAGTAAAAAAGTTCATTGTAGGCAAGGTTTACAAAGGAGACCATAGAGGCAGCTTTATCACCATACAATCAACAATAAAATACATCTTTTCATTCTAAAGCAGCACAAGAAATGCTCTTATCTTTGAGGGTAGATACTGCAAGGATGCCAGTAGCACTTAATATGCGAACATTGGAGAGAATATTACGTACATTTTTTATATATCATTGCATGATTTTGCAAGTCTGAGGATAACGAGGATCTCTTGTTCCACAAATTTCGACACCATCAAAATAATTTGAAGAAAAAACATTTATCTGATGTATTCAATCAGGATCATCTTTAGAATCTGAGCTAAGCGCATACAAATCAGCCTGTTTCATATTTACGTAATCATTCATAATACCATTAAAAAGATTAGGAACATTTGTTGCCAAATCACAATCATTGCCCATAGAACCAGGAGAGCAAAGATCGGTTGAAAAAGAACCATCGCTAGCTATATCTTGGAATCAAAGTTGCTTAAAAGTAAGACGGCTAAAATAGCTTGTTTCTTTGCCAAAGTAAGAGGTGGGTTGCCCCATATTTCTACAAAGCAAATGAACAAAAGCAGATTGTTGTGCATTATATACGAAACCATTTGCGATAAACGGCTGAGAAAATACAAGAAGAGTAGAACAATATGCATTGATAAGTTTAGAAATAGTACCAGGATTATCTTGAGGCAAATCAGTAGACACAAATGCAAATATTGAAGAACGAGAAAAGAGGAGACAAATCAACATTGTCGTAAGTAGTGCTCTAGTCCATTGTTTTCTCATACTCAACACAAACGAAATAAAACGGTTACAGGTTACAGGACGAAGGGTACAGGTTGTTGTAAGTTGTTACAAATTGCTACAACCTGCAACCTGTTCCCTGCTCCCTGCAACCCTATTGTATTTACCAGCACCTTCCTCATCATCCACACTGCAATTCACAAGCCTCTCACAAGCTTTTAACCAAACTTCCATCTTTTGTTTTGCTTCAGAGAATGTCATTTTTGATAGTAGCTATTTGATCTCACAATATTTTAAATGCAGGAGTTACTTCCTTTATTTCTGTAAATGATGCGAGCCTCAAATCAGCGGGCTGACTTTCATAAACATCTACGAGATAAGTATCAATGATTTGTGCAAAGACATTTTTGGTATCATACGATTCTGTAGGAAGAGCTCCACCTCTTAGTTTTGTATCTTCTATGGCTCATGCCGTATCTTGAACGTTCTTGGGAAAACTTCGAAAAGCACTTATATCACTTCACAATTGAACAATTTGTTTCCCAATGGATGAAGTAACTTTAAGTGGACTGGTGAACAATAATCCTCTACTAACCTTTTGAGTACCATACATAGTAGTAAGCAATTCCTTTTCTCTAGCTTTAAATTCTTCGCTTTGATCTTTTCATTTTTTAAATACTTGAATAAGTCTTTTTACTGCATCTTTGATAGTTGTAATAGCAGCTCAAACACTATCTTTAGTACTTGATGCTATCACTTTTATATTCTCTTTGAATTTTTTAAATGATTGGGTACAGACATTATTAGGCGCTCTTGCACACTCATATTCCAAAACAATTGTTTGCGCCGCATCAGCACTAAACATAATACGAATACCACTATCTCATCATGCGGTAATGGTATCAAGTTGACTTCTATCAGCAAAAGAAAGTATGCTCTTCATAGCAGAAATTACCTTTGTAAGAAGTGAGGTAATATTGTTATACGTCACACCATCACTTAGCTGAGATCATTTATCAAGCACTCACTTTTGGATATACGTCTCAATTATTTTTTGCATAATCGCTAGATTTGTTGTATTGACAGCAGAATATCGTCACCCTCAAAGACCAAGTTCATATTGCTTATCTTTGAGTTGTGAAGCAAGTTCATCGACAATTTTTGTATCTCTCATAAAGACTCTATCTTTTCACAACAAAGCAATTCACTCAAAGACATTTTTGAGTCCACCAGCATTTTGTGTATCTGCAAGAATCGCTACGCTCGCTAGTCCAAACTGTATTTTTTGTGAAATATTTCTTGCGACCCTAGTCACAATACCTTGTGCAGGTGGAGTAAATACATTACCCTCAAATCGATTTGGATTTATCGGTTTTCCTAGATATGCTCATTGCGTTCCTATAGTCTTAATGCTATTCATCAGCTCCCTAACGAAATCAAGAATAATCGTAAAGTTTTCTGGAGCTGTTCCACAGACAGGAGAAGATGCACAATATGCCTTCATATCTGCAGGTGGCGTAGCAGCAAAAGAAAAATTGCTCACAGAGGTGATTAGAAGTAACATTGTCAATCCCCAAGCAACAATTTTCTTCATTAATAAAGCACAATATAAAATGTTTTTTATTTTGTTAATTTGCTCTGAAGTATTCCTTGTTCTGTAATATTATCGCAGATACTCAAGGCTTTTACATAATACTGTTTTGCAGAAGCATATTGTTTGAGAGAATAATAATAATCACCGATCAGATGGTATAAAGGAGATTGATGATATTTTTCTGTCAGATATAATAATTGTGGTCCCATTGAAGATAAATTTTGTTTCGCCAATTGCAATCAGACCTGACCATACGTACACACATCAGCTTGACTACCCGTAAAAAGAGTAGAGCATTTTCCTAAATAAAGATCAACTAATTGCGGAGTGTCAAAATACATTGCAAAAGGCTTCCCTATACGAAAAGGAATATAAAACATTTGATCAAAAAATAATGCAAAATCAGAAGGTTGAAGATCTCCCTGACCTAAGATATTTTGCCAAAGACGAGTCATATTATTCGTATCTTCTTGCTGAATATATCCAAGAAGCATATATCTATACACATCAAGTTGCAATGCAGGATCAGTGACTTGATTGAGATAAAGGATAGATTGTTCATAGTCCCCATATCGATAATAAGATACGCCTATAAGAAATTTATAGAGAAAAGTATTTTTGGTATCAAAATCAGCGAGCTTAAGAAAGTAATCTTTTGCAGCTTCTCGATTGTGAGTCAAGAAATTGGTATATGCAAGTACCTGGTAAGGAAGGATATATTTTTCGTCACTATGCAAAGCATGAAGCGCCAATCTTTTTGCAAAGACAAAGTATCCATTTTTTAGTAAAGTAAGAGAGACCAGTCCATCCCTATAATGTGCAGGAGGATTTTTTATTTTTATAAAATTAGATAAAGAAGAATCGTAGGAAGCCTTGAAGTCTTTGTAACGAGCATCAGTTATTTTTGCAAACGAAGCGGTCGCACCAGAGTAATCATAGATCCAAAGAGATTTTAGTCATTTGTAAAACAATTCATCATCCGCAGTAATCATATTGCGCTTTCTATATTCTTGAATTAATGAGAATACCGTATCCAATGAATTATTGGTATCGAGACCGAGACTAGAATCGTGAAAACGAGTATAAATTATCTGACGTGGATCAATCGCTAGTTTAAAATAATCTCACTTCTCTTGTACCAAAAGAGCAAGATACTGATTAGCCTTATCAAACTGATAATATTGAATAAACTTTTCTACTAAAGGTTGAAGAAGGTCTGGCGTTTTATTTTTGGTATATAAATATTCTAATACATTTAAATCCTGAAATATTTCTGAATTTCCCAAAGATTGATGGACTACACCCGAGATCATACTACTCACGGGAGCAATAGACGAAGCAGAAAGAAGAGTATTTCAAGTCACAACAGACACATCTTGAGACAATGCATCAGGAGAAAGAACAACACTTTCCTGAGGAGTAATTGTACGATGAGAAGAAAAGCTTCAATCCAAAAATACTATAATAAGCCAAAATCCAAGGACCATACTTCCGATAATCATTGTATTTGTAAGTTTAGTATCTCTTATCATATCAAAGCAAACAATTAACAAAATAAATATTTCTGACCTTATTTTCTCGGAAGGACTTATTTTTAAATTATAAATTCTAAATTATTTATCCCTACTACTATCTTTAAATTCTAAATTTAAAATTGTAAATTCTAAATTATTCTGTTACTTTAGTTAATTGCCGCGGAACCTAAAGTAAAAGTGCTAAAAACAAGCAAAGAAAATTTGACAAAAAACAAAAATACAAAGAACACTTGACATTATGATTAAAATAAATATAAAAGACTTACACAAACAAAAAAAATAGGATGAAAACTTTAAAAATTATGTTGATATTAAGCATAGCAATTATGCTTGGATCATGCGGAGGTACCGCAGAAAATGGAGCAAAAAAGATTCCAAGAAAAGATGGAGAGGATAAAGATATATTACAAATTCCTCCTCCTCCAAATGGATGTGTTCTGTATTCTATGGAAGTCAGTGATGGTTTATACATCACTTACGAAGACACGCTTAAACCCTTAATATCGTATGTAACGATACGATATTACAAAATTAGTCTATGGGCCGACAATCAGGAGGTACCATATGTAATCAACTTCTTGCCTGTAGACTCAGGAAATGAAGCACTTAATACAAAGTACAAAGGCAGAAAAGAAAACATTGATTTAGCGCCCAAACAAATAAAGGGAGAAGAGTAAATCAAAAAAACAACACAAAGTTTCTATTTGAAACCAAGCTCGCCGTTTTCAGCGGGCTTTTTTTATTTTGTGTTTTTGGTTGTCCTCCTTTTTAAAAGGAGGAGTACCACGAAGTGGGGGAGGATTTTTAGAAAAAATTAGTTTATAAATCCCTCTGTCCTCCGGATATCTCTATCTTAGAGATAGATAAATCCCTTCGCAAAGGGAGACAAAAAATAAAACAAAAAAAACTGAGCTCTCGCCCAGTCCTTCTCTTGTAAAGTTCTAAATTATAAATTCTATTTCTTGTTTTTAAAATTTCCTTGTCCACGAAGGTGGGAAATTCTAAATTCTAAATTTAAAATTCCCCTATTTATTCATACTACTCAAATCAATTTTATCATATCTTTGCATAAGCATATCTGTCTTGATTTTACCCATAATTTCCTGCACTACTCCAACGATGATGATTACTCCAGATCCCGTAACAACTACAGGAAGAGATCAAAGCGATTGAACTAATGTTTGGATAAATGGAATATAATTAAGGATATAACTATAGATTCCAATGAAAGCTAATCCAACTCCTCACCAGAGACATAAATGCATAAGGATTCAGTTAATATATTTAGCTGTTTCTTTACCTGGTCTAATTCCTGGAACAAATCCTCCTCTTTTTTGGATATTATCAGAGATTCTTTCCGGTGAAAATACAATCAAAGTATAGAAGAAAGTAAATACGATGATAAGTATGAAATAGAGAACAATAGCCGGTATTCAAGGTTGTTGAGTATAGATATTAAGATTAGCTTCTATCCAGTTTGCCATATGTACGAGTCTCGTATTCATAGGTTGAAACTGAGTAATAAGTTTTGATAACAAATAAGGAAATGATACAAATGCAATTGAGAAGATAATAGGCACCATTCCTACAGGATTCATAGGGATAGGAAGTGAAGATGATTCCTCAACCTTTCCTCTTCTTGCATAGATAACAGGTATTTCTTTGATAGACTTAAGAATGAATATAGAAAGCAATATTAATCCAAGTACGATAATAAGCATAAATAAAGTAACTCCTACAAAGTTAGTTGATCCAGCCATACTTGAATATATTTTTTGAGTAATTCCAGATACGATAGATGCGAATATCAATAATGATGTTCCATTAGAAATTCATTTTTCTGTAATAAGTTCTCCTATCCACATCAACAATACTGATCAAACAGTCATTGTAAATGCTGTAGCCATAAGACTTAATGGTGCAGTACTAATAACGTGTCCTCCAAGAAGATAGTTAATGAAATATACCATTCCTATAGATTGAAGAAACGCTAATGGCACAGAAAGATATCTTGTATATTGTTGAATTTTTTGTTGTCCAGCCTCACCTTGTTCAGTAAGTTCTTCAAGCTTTGGAATGACAGAACCAAGAAGCTGCATAATGATTGATGCATTGATGAAAGGAGCTAATCCTACAGCAATAAGCGCAAATTGATCCAAAGATCCTCACAATAACATAATGAAATATCCTAATCCAGAATCACTGGTACTTACCGTCTTTGCCATAAGCGCAGTGATATCAACAAATGGTACAGGAATAAATACCAAAAGCCTATATAATGCAAGCATCAAAAGAGTAAAAACAATCTTCTTTTTTATGCTAGGATTTTCTCGTATTTCTTGGAGCTTTTTTAAGAACTTTGCCATAGTCTAGATTCCTATGTAATAAAATAAGACGTGGAAAGTTTCATAAAAAAACTTTCCCGTCGTTTCTATCTATAGGAATGTTTTGAAATTCCTATTAGATAAAAATTGCTTTATTGTTTATTTAGTCTTTTTAGTAGCAGCTTTTTTTGTTGCAGTTCTTTTGATTGCAGTTTGTTCCATAGCTTTTTTAACTCCTGATTTAGGAGACTTATCTACTTTATCTTTTTTGACGATTTTTACTACCTTTTCTGATTTGACTGCTTTGTCTGCTTTTGCAGAAGCTACTTTTGATGCCACAAGTTTTTTAGTTTCTTTTTTTTGAGTTGGAGTTTTGATCTTTAATTTTCCAACCTTAGATTTTTTATCTTTAGCTATATATACAGGAGCTTTTCTTGAAGCAGAATGAACTTTTCCAGGATTTTCCATTTTAATTTTTGCAGCTCCAGAAAAAGCATCTATATCTTTGAATGTAAGATGCTTAGCATAATTACCATTAGACAAAAGTTTTACAAAAGCTTTAGCAGATTTGATATATCATAAATCTTTCAAAAGTTGTTTAGTTATTTCCATAGCATCAGTAACTCTTGGATCAGCATCAAGCGCACCAAGATTAACAATCACAACATCTTTTACAAGTTTGTAATATCTTGTGAATCCTCTTGCTTTAGGCAATCTCTGAACGATAGAAGTTTGTCCTCATTCGAAAAATGGCTTCATAGAATGTCAACTTCTAGATTTTTGTCCTTTGAGTCCTCTTCCAGAATAGTTTCCTGTTCCTGTTCCATTTCCTCTTCCCCTTCTTCTTTGTTTATCCTTGAGTCCTTTGCTTTTTTGTAATTGATGAGTTTGCATCGTAAATATAAGATAATATAAATATAATATTTAATTTTTATATTCTGAATTTATTTTTTAGCAGGTGCTTTCTTTGGAGCGGCCTTTTTTTCTACTTTCTTTTCTACTTTTACTTCAACAGATTTATTTTCAACAGCAACTTCTTGTTGTTTTGCTTGTATCTCTTTAACGGCAGAAGATACTTCTTTTAAATGCTCTGCTTTTTCATCAGTAGTTTCATGTCTTACTTTTGTTACCAAACGTTTGTTGAAATGTTCAGCATGTTTATATGTAGATAAGGCTATAATAGTAGCCATAGCGTTATTAAGTTTATTGTTTGATCCCATGATTTTTGACAATACGTTTTCAAATCCAGCAAGTTCCAATACCGCCCTTACAGAAGATCCAGCTTTCAAACCGGTACCCGCAGTAGCAGGTAAAAGTTTAATAACACATGCCTTATATTTTGTTGTTGTAAGATAAGGAACAGTTTGATTTCCAGTGATAGGTACGATAAACATAGTTTTATATGCTTCACGAGAAGCTTTGCTTACAGCAGCTTGAACATCAGGTCCTTTGGCAACACCTATTCCAATTTTACCTTTTTTGTTCCCAACTAAAATAGTAGCTCTGAAGGACATTTTTCTTCCTCCTGTAGTTACTCTCGTTACTCTTCTCACTTCTAGAAGAACTTCATCAAACTCTTTTTTTACCCTATCTTTACTTCAAGGTCTCATCAACAATAGTTTAAAGTAATAAAATTATAAATTATTATTTGTTTATAAATTTCAAATTATAAATTTTAAATTATATAGCTATTCATCATGTTCTGATTCAATCAACCAAAGCCTTAACTCTTCCATGATAAAGATTTCCATTTCTATCAAAAGCAGCTTTTTCAATACCTGCTTTCTTCATAAGTGCAGCTAATGCTTCTCCAGCCTTTTGTGCTCTATCTGTTTTTGTAGTTCCTTTGATTTCTTTATCAGAAATATGACAAATCACCTTACCTGTTAAATCAATAACTTGTGCTTTCATATATTTATTCGATTTATCAACGATAATTCTAAAATCAGGATAGCTTGATTTTATTTTGGCGTTAACTCTCTTCTTTCTTCAAAGAAATTTTCTCATAGCATCCTTGATGCGTTTAGTGATTTTCAACATTGCACTATATAATAAGTAATAAAGGTATTGTATAAATTCTAAATTAATGTCTTCTTTTTAAATTCCAAATTATAAATTATAAATTTTAAATTTATTTCTTAGCTGCTTTACCTGGTTTAAGTTTAATTTGTTCATCAAAGTATCTGATTCATTTTCCTTTGTAAGGTTCTGGTTTTTTAAGTGCTTTTACTTTAGCAGCATATTCTCCAAGAAATTGTTTATCAATACCATTTAATGTAATTACATAATTTCCTTTAGTGTCTTGTTCTACTTTTGCTTCTACGCCTTGTGGAATAGCAAAGTCAATCTTGTGAGAGAATCCTAGCGAAAAAACGAATTTTTTTCCTTCCATTTTAACTACGTATCCTACTCATAATATCAAAAGTTTTTTCTCATATCACTTAGTTACTCCTTCGATCATATTTGCAAGCAAAGTTCTAGAAAGTCCCCAAAGATTTCGTTGTTCTTCATTTTCTACAGCAGTAAGAGCATGAGTTCACTCAACGCTCACACTAACACCTTTGGCAAAAGTATGTGAAAGTTGTCCTTTAGGACCTTTAACATTAACGATAGAACCGTTAATCTGAAGTTCAACTCCAGCAGGTATCTCTATAACTTTTTTTCCAATTTTTGACATGATCTTATATGAACGAATAAATATTAATTATAAATTTTTTAGTACTGTTTCTAAATTCAAAATTTCAAATTGTAAATTTCAAATTACTGTTAATATATTTCCGCAATAAGTTCTCCTCCAAGTTTCTTTTGCTTTGCAACATGGGCAGGCATAAGTCATTGATTAGTAGAGATGATACCTATTCCCTTTCCTCCCGCTACCAAGTTAATATCTTTGTAAGATACATACCATGGCCTAGAAGGCTTAGAGAAGAATTTTATATTCGGAACATCATCAACAGGATTGATTACTCTTTTGAGAGTTATATTGATGAATTTTTTTGCTCCCTCTTCTTTGATATCAAATTTTTGAACAAATCTATATTGTTTGAGAAGTTCCAAAACACTTATCTTAAAATTAGAAAAAGGAACATCATCTACAGACGTTTTTCTCGCCATATATGCATTCTTTATTCTGATAAGAAGATCGTGGATAGGAGCGTTAATATAAGTCATTTATTAGTATAATTAATGATAAATATAGTTTAAACCGAATATTAAATTTTAATTTCTAGATTTGTTCAAAATTACCAACTAGCCTTTCTTAGTCACATAACATTTCCTTCTCTAGCGTATTTTCTAAAACAAACTCTACAAACACCAAAATCTCTCATGTATGATTTTGATCTACCACACACTCTACATCTATTATAATATTTAGTAGGTTGTTTAAGAGCCTTTCATTCAGTGAATCTAAGTTCATACATTTTCCACTGCTTTACTTTTAAGGAAGTTCTTGCCATGAGTAATAAACAATAAATAATAAATATTTTTTACTTTGTACTTTATATTATCTGAATATGAATCATAATCCTTCAAGCAAAGCTTTTGCATGAGAGTTATTTTTTGTAGTAGTAACGATAGTAATTTGAAGTCCCATAGGCGTAGCAGTATCATCCAACGAAAGTTCAGGAAAGATATTATAATTAGGAAGTCATACATTAAAATTTCATTGCCCATCAAAGTTTTTTTCAGTAAACCCAGAGAAATCTCTCAATCTCGGCATTACCAATTTCATAAATCTATCAAGGAAATCATACGCTCTCTGTTTTCTCAAAGTAGTTTGAAGCATCACAGGAAGTCCCTCTCTAAGTTTGAAATTCGAAATAGCTTTTTTTGATTTCAAAACACGAGATTTTTGTCCAGTGATTTTTGTAATAACCTTTTCAAATTCATCAAAATCTTTAAGTGATTTTCTTGTAGCCAAAGATCCTATTCCAATAGCAACAATCACTTTATCGATTTTTGGTACAGCATTGATATTTTTGATAGCAAGCTTCTTTTGAAGGGCTTTGCGAACATTTGTATTGAACGCTTCTAATGTATTCATGAAGTCTCAGATAAAAACAATAAAACGTAGATTTAATATGATTTAAAGTCTGAATTAAATTATTTTAGAACAAGCCTAACTTTTGTAGCTTCTCTTGTTTTTTTTCATTTTTTGTCAGCCACAATTTTGATTTTGCTTGCTTGTTTTTTATCTTCTACATAATACATAACATTTGATATATGCACAGGATGTAGTTTTTTGATAAATCCCTTACCTTTTACGGCCTTTTTTACTTCGTTGACTCCTTTCACAATGATAAGATCATCACCTACAAAACTCTGAATTGTAGATATTTTTCATTTATGTTTTCCAGCAATCATAATTACAGGATCTCAACTTCTCAATTTTTTCATAGGTAATTATATACAAAGATAAATCATTTCTAAATTATAAATTATTTGTTTGTTTCTGAATTCTGAATTCTGAATTATAAATTCTGAATTATTGTTATACCACTTCTTCAGCCATATTAGTAATAGCCTTATGTCAAAGCTGTCTAAGCTCTTTTGCAACAGGACCAAAAATTCTTTTTCCTACAGGTTTAATTTCTCATTTAGCATCTTTACTCATAATGATTACAGCGTTATCACCAAATCTTACATAAGTACCGTCCTTTCTAGGAAGTTCTTTTTTAACTCTTACTATCATTGCCATAGCAATAGTTCATTTTTTGATAGCACTTGTAGGCAAAGCATCCTTGATAGCTATCATAACTCTATCACCGATTGTTGCAGTTTTTGCGTTAGATCCTTTCAAAATTCTAAATATTTGTCACTTTTTTGCTCAAGTGTTATCTGTTATAATCACGTTTGATTCATTTTTTAACATGTGATAATGCGATAATGTAAAATAAGATAATGAATATACTATTTAAAATAAATTTATGATTTTACAACTTCTATAAATTTCCATTTTTTTAATTTACTCACAGGTCTACATTCTCTGATTTTTATCATATCTCAAAGTTTAGACGTATTATCCTCATCGTGAGCATAATATTTTTTTCTTACGACGAATCTTTTCTTATACAAAGGATGCATTTTTATCGTTTTTACCAAAACAGTGCGAGTTTTATCTGTCTTATCGCTGATAACTTCTCAGGTAAATTCTTTGATACTCTTATTTCATATTACCACCATTTTGTTGTTTAATTTTATGAGTTAAAACAGTATTTATTCTTGCAATTTTTATTTTTGCATCACCTATTTTATGAGTTTCTTTGAGTCCTTTAATAGCATTCTTCATCTTGAAAGAATAATGCTCTTGTCTGAACGTCTTTCTCATTTGAACAAGTTCCTTGATAGTCTTATCTTGGAGCTCTTGTATAAAGGTAGTTTTTTTTGCCATTGATAAACAATTTAAAGTAGTAAATGTTTTTAAATTTCAAACTATAAATTTTAAATTACTATTTGATTTCTCCTCTTTCTACAAATTTTGCCTTAACTGATAATTTTTTGGATGCCTTGATTAATGCTTCTTTTGCTGCTTCCCTTGGAATTCCAGTAAGTTCAAACATAACTCTTCATCTTCTTACAGGTGCAGTATAAATATCCACATCTCCTTTTCCTGTTCCCATCGGCATTTCAAGACCAAGCTTAGTAAATGGAGTATCAGGGAATATTCTGATCCACATTTTACCTGTCTTTTTAATAGCTCTTACAATAACTTTTCTTGCAGCCTCTATTTCTTTGTTAGAAATATATGAGCTAGTCAAAGCCTTGAGTCCATACTGTCAAAAAGCAACAGTAGATCCTCTATAACTTTTTCCTTTGAGCTGTCTTATGATAGGTTTTCTAAACTTCCATCTTTTCGGTGTCAATAACATAGGAGATTGATCAAAACAAGTAAAAATATACCAATATTATGCATTTAAAATTATTAATTTGCGAAGCATCTATAAACCTATTTTTTTAGCAACGCTTGCTTGGGGTTTATTGTAGAGAATTCATTTTTCAATCCAAACCTTTACTCCGAGCATTCCGTATTTTGTTCTTGCTTGAAGATAATAAAAATCAATATCTGATCTAAATGTCTGAAGAGAAACTCTTCCTTCGATAAATTTTTCTGATCTAGAGATATCTACTCATCCAAGTCTTCCTCCAACTTGAATCTTGATACCAGCAGCTCATTTTTCCATAACCTTTTGTAATACATTTTTTGCAACTTTTCTAAATGGCATTCTAGCTTCAAGTTGTGAAGCGATGAATTCGGCCATAATCTTTGCAGATAATTCAGGAATTTTTACTTCTTTTATAATAACCTTCATATCTTTACCAAATTTCTTTTTCAAGACTCCTTCAAACTGTTTGATTTTTTCTCAGTTTTTACCCATCAATACTCCTACCTTTGAAGAGAACATAATTATTTCTCATTCTTTAGCAGTTTTTCTAATTATAACCTTTGAGATACCTGATCTACCAAAAGTATCATCTACAAATTTTCTCATTTTTACATCTTCAACGAAAAAATCTGCTCCTGTTCTTTTATATTTAGCGAACCATTCTGCAGGTCGTGATTTCATTATTCCTACTCTCATTCCAATTGGATGGGCTTTTGATGACATAGTTTCGTTTACTTAACATGTAAAAATATTTTTACAAACGCTCTGTATTTTACGTAATGACTTATTCTAGATCTAGAAACGAATCTGATTCTTTGTATCTTTGGTCCTCTTCCAATCTCAATTTTTTGAACATACAATTTGTTACCATCATAACTTGCATTTGTAGTTGCATTTGCATATGCAGATTTGATGACTTTAGCAAGAAATTTTGCCGCTTTTTTTGGTAAAACCTCCAAAAACGTCAAAGCCTCATCTACTTTTTTTCCTTTTACCATCTGAGCTATCAATGACATCTTTTTATCAGACACCAAAGCATATTTCAGCGTAGCTGTAAGATTATTGTCCACTATCTTTTTCGTAGGTGTAGCCATAATACAAAGTTTTTAAATTCTAAATTTTTGAATTGTTTATTTTTAAATTTCAAATTATAAATTCTAAGTTATTTGTTGTTTATTTCTGAATTATAAATTCTAAATTCTTTAGAAAGGATGTCAGCGGAACGTTCTTGTCGGAACAAATTCTCCTAATCTATGACCAATCATATCTTCTGTTACGTATACGCTTACAAATTGCTTTCCATTATGAACAGCAAAGGTAAGCCCTATCATATCAGGAACTATATGACATGCTCTATCTCGTACCTTAATGATTTTCTTGTCTCCAGCTTCGTTCATCTTTTTTACCTTGATCAATATTTTTTCGTTCACATAGAATCATTTTTTCAGTGATCTTGCCATGTTTTAATTATATTTTAAATAATAAATTACAAACATTTAATTAATTTTTAGTTCTTCTAGAGATAATAAATTTAGATGATGTTTTTCTGTTTTTTCTTGTCTTGATACCTGGAGTAACTCTCTTACCAGCAAATGATTTTTGTCATTTTTTGAGACCGATAGATGAATGTCATTCTCCTCCTCCATGCGGATGGTCAACCGGATTCATATTTTTTCCAAGTACATGAGGCTTCTTTCCAAGTCGTCTTTGTCTTCCTGCTTTTCCGATAACAACGTGTTGATGTTGATCATTTCAAAGCTCTCAGATAGTAGCATAACAATTTTCATTAAATTTTCTTACTTCTCCAGAAGGTAATTTGATAAATACAATTTTGAGTAGGTTATCTTTACCAACTATACTTGCGTATGATCATGCAGTTTTAATAAGCTTTCCAGAAGAAAGTGGCGTTACCTCAAGATTAAATACATTTAATCACTCTGGGATATCTTTAAGTTGTTTTCTGTTCCCATGAGCGATAGAAGCTTGATCTCAACAAACAACACTATCTCATACTTTAACGGTTTTCCATGCAAGCACATATCTTTTTTCTCCATCTGCGAAGTTAAGTAATGCTATTCTTGATGTTCTGTAAGGATCGTATTCCACACTCGCAACTTTTGCAGGAATATTTGCTTTATCATATCCTTTGAAATCTATCAACCTATAAAGTCTTTTGTGTCCTCCTCCCATAGATCTAGAAGTCACACTACCAGAGTTATTTCTTCCTCCTGTTCTTTTCTTTGAAATAGTAAGAGATTTTTCTGGTCTCTTTTTAGTCAAATCAGAAAAGTCATATCAGATCATATAACGTCTTGATGGAGTATATGGTTTATACGTCTTAAGTGTCATCTGTATATAATTTTAAGTTTTAAATGCTCAGTTTTTAAATTTTAAATTATTATTTTTTAATTCTGAATTTTGAATTCTAAATTATAAATTCATTTTATGATCCAAGCTCTATCTTGTCTTTTTTACCAAGAGTAACTATTGCTTTTTTATAAGCTTTTCTAACCAATTTCCTTTGATTTCTTCCTTTGTATACTACATTAACAATATTAACGCCCTCAGGATGTATTTTGTACAAAAATTCTACTGCCTGTTTAACATCATTTTTGTTAGCATCCTTATGAATTTTGAACGAATATTTGTTACTTGCTTCTTGAAGCTTATGTGTTTTTTCAGTAACTATCGGTCAAAGAATAACACCATACGGAGAAATTTTATCAATCACTTTCGCGGTTGTATTTTTCTTCGCTCTTGCTTGAAGTATTTGCTTAAAAGTCATAGGAATACACATAAAGGTAGTAAAAAGAATTATTTATTAAGACTTGCCAATGCTGATTCTAAGAAAAGAACAGTATGGTAAGACATCAAATCAGCAGGATTAAGATAATCAACAGAAAGGTATTTTACTTTAGGAAGATTTCTAAACGACTTAAGAACATTTTCATCTTTTGTTGTTGGGATAACAAAGAGCACTTTTTTTGTAGCTATTCAGATATTTTTAAGAATTGCTTGAGCGTCTTTAGTTTTTGGTGCAGTTAAAGTAATGTCTTTAAGTCCCATAAGTTCACCAGCCTTTGCTTTGAGAGTGATAATACTGTTGAGAGCTAATCTTCTTGCTTTTTTATTCATAGATTTAGCATAATTTTCCACTCCTCTAGGACCAAAAGCTACTCATCCTCATCTTCTTA
The DNA here is from genome assembly GCA_026397475.1 of candidate division SR1 bacterium. Lineage (GTDB taxonomy): Bacteria > Patescibacteriota > Gracilibacteria > Absconditabacterales > Absconditicoccaceae > CAJBLF01. Next base: position 74,691 of record JAPLUT010000007.1, read on the forward strand.
TAGGGGAATGTTTGTCTCCAGCTCTTGCTCAACCTGTTCCTTTTTGCTTGTAAATCTTTCTTCCTGATCCATGGATCTCTCCTCTTCCTTTTGTTTTAGCAATGTTTAAACGAGCATTACTCATTTGGAGTAAATAGTATTCATGGATAAGATCCTTGTTTACTAACGCGTCATCAAAAATTGCTTCATCAAGAGCAAATTTAGAAACCACCTTACCACCTTTATCGTATACATCTATATTATATGCCATCTCTAGACAGGTAAAAAAACATAAAAAACTATTTTATCGTCAAAGTTATCAAAGAATTATATGCGCCTGGAATTGAACCCTTAAGTACTACTAATGTTTCATTTTCTTTTGTAATCTTATCAATTATAGAAATGTTTTTTAGAGTTACTTGTTGAGTACCCATATGCCCAGCATGAGGATGTCCTTTGAGCGTTCTTCTTGGTTTTCTATTTCCTTTTGATCAACCCGTTCTTGTAAATTTATGACCATGGGTAGCTCATCCACCCTTGATATGAAACTTTTTTACCATTCCTTGAAATCCCTTTCCTTTGGCAATACCTGTTACGTCAACATGAGCAACACCTTCGAGCAAAGAAAGATCAAGCAAAGAACCGACTTGGTGAGCAGAAAGAAAGGAGTCATCTACCTTATATTCTTGCATTATTTTATAAGTGATTTTTTGTCCCTTATCTTTTTTGTGTTCTTTTTTTTCTACACCAACTACTGCTGATACATATCCATCTTTTTCTTGTGTTTTGTATCTAACAATTTCTTGTGGAACAATTTGCACCAAAGTAACAGGCACAAAATTATTTTCGATCCACATCTTGGTCATTTCTTTTTTTACTACTATCAATCCTCCTTTATCCATCATATATATTTTTAAATTCTAAATTTTAAATTAATTATTATTTTCTTGTTTATAAATTCTGAATTCTAAATTCTGAATTCCTTAAAACACCTTAACATCTACAAGTACTCAAACAGGTATTGCTAGATTTTGAAGATATTCCATAGTCTTTGATCAAGTCTCTACAACATCAATCATTCTAGAATAGGTAATTCTTTCAAATTGTTCTCTAGAATTTTTGAATTTAAAGTTTGACTTCATAACCGTGTACATTTTTCTTTTTTTAGGAAGTGGAATAGGTCCTTTGATAGCGGCACCAGACTTAACAAGAAGTCCAACAACCTTACCTACAGATGATTCCAACATCTTTATATCATAACTCTTTAATTTGATTCTCAATTTAGTTTTTTGAGTTTCTTTGCTAGCCATACTAATAGTAGATAATAGTAAAACATTTTTTCTTATTATTTAACTCTCTACCCCAGAAGAATCCGGGGCAGAGCAATAAATAGTAAGAATTATAATATCTTAGTTACAACTCATGCTCAAACTGTTCTTCCTCCTTCTCTGATTGCAAATCTCAATCCTTCTTCCATAGCTACTGGGTAGATCAATTCTACATCGATCTTAGCATTGTCTCCAGGCATAATCATTTCAACTCCTGATTTAAGAGTTGCTGTTCCTGTTACATCAGTAGTTCTTAAAAAGAATTGTGGTCTGTATCCTGTCATGAATGGAGTATGTCTTCCACCTTCTTCCTTTTTCAATACGTATACTTCAGCTTCAAATTTATTGTGAGCTTTTACTGTTCCTGGCTTACAAAGAACTTGTCCTCTTTCGATTTGGTCTTTTTCAATACCTCTCAAAAGCAATCCAACGTTCATACCTGCTTCAGCAGTGTCAAATTGTTTGTGGAACATTTCGATTCCTGTAACAACTGTTTTCTTTGGTTCAGCACCAAGTCCAAGAATTTCAAATTCATCATTCATTTTGATAACCCCTCTTTCAATTCTTCCTGTTGCAACTGTACCTCTTCCTTTGATAGAGAATACATCTTCTACTGGCATAAGGAAAGGTTTATCGTTATCTCTTACAGGAACTGGAATATATTCATCTAATGCTTTGAGAAGATCCCAAACACATTTAGCATCACCAGCTTCATCAGTAGGATTGTTCATAGCTTTAAGAGCAGATCCTCTAATAATAGGAGCATTTGCATCAAATCCATTTTTCTTCAAAACGTCTCTGATTTCTTCTTCTACTAATTCAAGTTCATCTGGATCCGCAACCATATCGCATTTATTCAAAAATACAACGATTCTAGGAACGTTAACTTGTTTAGCAAGAAGAACATGTTCTCTTGTTTGTGGCATTGGTCCATCAGTAGCAGCTACTACAAGTATAGCTCCATCCATTTGAGCAGCACCAACGATCATGTTTTTAACATAATCAGCATGTCCTGGACAATCAATGTGTGCATAATGTCTTGTTTCACTTTCGTATTCTACGTGTCTAGTATTAATAGTAATACCTCTTGCTTTTTCTTCTGGAGCATTATCGATTGCATCGAAAGCCATAGATTTAGCAAAACCTTTTGTAGACAATACAGATGTCATTGCAGCTGTCAATGTTGTCTTTCCATGATCTACGTGACCGATAGTACCGACATTAACGTGAATTTTGTTAGCCATTAGATAAATATATTAAAAGTTAAAATAAATATACCTGTTTCATACAAAAACAAAACGCGTAGGTGAACGCGTAGGTAACTAAGATACAAATTTAGACACCAATTGCAATAGAATTTTAAACAATTTAAACAAAATACTGATTTCGGTAGACATAGTAGTCAATAATTTCAATGAAATTATGCTAGTATTCTTCTCGAAACCATAGGGCTGTACATAATTAACTTTCATAGAGAAGTCATTGTATTTACAGCGTATCTTAAGGGTCACAGGGACCTTCAGGGGATATATAGTATATATTATTTTGGCAATCCACCTAGCCAAAATAAGTAATAATTGTCGAAATCTAAGATTTCGGGGATGCGGGACTCGAACTCGCGGCCTCTTGGTCCCAAACCAAGCGCTCTAGCCATCTGAGCTAATCCCCGGCTAGACTTGAATTGAATGGACCTTATTAATAACAAACTTCTCTGGCAGATTACAGTAATGATAAAACAAAATACTATGCTTTGTCATAACCCTCAGGCCTGTCCGATTCCTATCGGACCGCTCTAGCCATCTGAGCTAATCCCCGGCTAGACTTGAATTGAATGGACCTTACTAAACTACAAATTTAAAATTCTAAATTCTGAATTTTAAATTCTTTTAATGGTGCCAGGAGGCAGAATTGAACTGCCGACACAAGGCTTTTCAGGCCTCTGCTCTACCACTGAGCTACCCTGGCATAACATAAATTTAACATTCACTATTCGACACATCCCGCTAAAACAGGACTGCTCTACCACTGAGCGGACTGAAACCCGGCTTTAGCAGGGCTGGCATAACATAACGAACTACGTTTTAAAATTGTAAATTCTAAATTATAAATTTTAAATTGTTTGAATGGTGGGCATGGGAGGACTCGAACCTCCGACCTCGTCCTTATCAGAGACGCGCTCTAACCAGCTGAGCTACATGCCCTTATCTTTGATTACAATTCTGAAGTCTGAATTTTGAATTCTGAATTAATTTAAGAATACGAAAAAAAGAAATCTGGTTGACTGTATAACAATATCATTATCAATTTCAAGGAAAAAAAATAAGAAGTTCATTTCTCATGCCAGAAAAAATTACTTGTTTCAAAAAAAGAAATAGGTAAAAACATTTTTGAATCTTATTTTCTGAAAAAACATGAAACATTTTTGAATCACAAAAACAAAGACAAAAAGCTGGAAAGAATATATTAAATACATAAACGGAACATTCCTTATTATTATAGTAATATGTTTCATATTTTTCACCTTCCTTGCAAAAGTGAGTTGAATGTTGTTCAAGAATAAAGTTGATGTTTTTAAAGAAGACTTAGGACAGATAGCATTTTATTCTTGGGCCTTTGATAAAGATCTTTCGAACTTTCTCCTCACCTTAGATAACATAATAAAAAGTTATGACAAAGGAGAAAACATATTCATCACGAAAGAAAAAGAAATTAATTTCTGTCGAGACTACATAGAAGAAAATAAGGAATATCTCAAAAAAGTATGATTTGCAAACTACGATAAACTCATAAATTTTTTTTCTGACTTGAGAGGATATCAAAAAGAATTTTTTGAATTATTAGGAAAGAATCAATCATTTAATTATCTGGTCATTCTACAAAATACGAACGAAAAAAGACCTAATGGAGGATTTTTTGGATCCTTCGCATTCATCAAAGTAAGCCAAGGACATATTAAAACATTGGAAATAATAGATTCTTACTATCCAGATTTCATAGCGTACAGAACTCGTATTATGGCTCCTGAGTGGACAGCACCATTTCTTCCTGATCGCAAAATAGGATTTATAGCGGGAAATAAATTTTGATTTAGTGATATCGACGGGAAAAATCTAAAAGACTTGTATGAGCTCATGTTTAATAAAACATTTGATATGGCTAAGGTCCAACAAACAATGCAGCCCGACCTTTACAACAAGTTATTATATCAAAATATCAAGTGAGTAATATTCATAAGATCAGACCTATTAGAAAGCTTTTTTACAAGCTTTAAACAAAAAGTACAAGAACGACAATTTCTTAACGCATCAGTAGATATTATTAGAAAGGAGGTCCGTGGAAATAAAAAAGAAATGTACATCAAGGAGATAAAACAATATTTTGATAATCAGAAATCTAATATTATAAAAAATGTTATCAATAGATTTGATGAGATAGCAAACAAGCAATACCTCACAATCTATCTATCTAATGTTTCTACAGGGCTCAACGCAGTACTCAATAAGAACAATCTAACGAATACTTTTGATCCAAATCATATATATTTCTGGGACACTAATGTCAGTTATAATAAAATCGACGGATTCATTACCAAACACATCCAAATCAACGATGAGCAGGGAATGATACAAAAAGATAGCAAAAGCGACATTATAGACATTCATGATTTGAAAAATGGAAAATATACTATCAACATTTATTATAAATTCGTAATTCCAGAATACTATCCGACACTCATAAAAGACTTTGAAAAGAAATATGAAATCAAGATTACAGATAGAGAAATGGCAATTCTAGGACTAAAATCAGGAATGTACGATGAACCATGACAATGAAAAGTAAGGAAGCGGCGGGAAACCAAAGCAACCGTATATTTGCCTCAATATATCAAAATTACTAATGTAACAGGAGATATTTATTATCAAACGGCATTTACCCCTCCCTTTGCAAACGGGTTATTTTATCAAATGGGGAGTATAGAGAACAATACTACGAGAAGTATAAAAATTAATATAGAAGTGAAGAAATAGCATACTATATATAGATTGCCAACAAAGAGAAGCAAACATAGCAAAAAAGCCAGAATATTTTGGCTTTTTTTGTTAATAAAGAATACAATTAATATAAGCTTTTATATTATAGATGCGCGATGCCATCAATCAATAAACTAGACACCAATTATGGAGCAACACAAGGAGAAAAAGACTATGTCAAAGAGACGCTTGAAAAAGAGTCTGTAAAAGAACTTTTTAAGAAAGAAATTGATAATTTAAGTACGAAAATAATAAGGAACTTTCATTCCGATAATTATGTATCTTTTGAGGTACATAAAAAATTTGAGAACGAAAAACAATCCATGAACACAATTCTCAAAGCGGATCCAGACATGGAAAAGAAGTACGAAACCGCATTAGCAAAAAACACAAAAAGACCAGGGTTTAGTAAAGGGATATTGCTCGTTCAAGCTATAGCCATCAAATGTATAAACAAAATCAATGCATGAGAATCAGTAGAAAACAAACTCACAAGCCGAAACGGAACAGCATTCAAATCTCAAGCAATAGACGGAATATTAGGACCCAATACCTTTTACGTCTTAGCTTCCATAGCTAAAGAAAAAAAAATATCATTTAATGGAATGATAGACAAACGCCTCTTAAGTGAAATGATTAAAATATGTGGAGAACCTGGAAAAAATACAGACACTAAAAAAGATGTTCCCGCAAATACAGAAGCAAAAAAAGAAACTTCATCCACAATCATTCAACCCAAGATTGAAGATAAGAAAGAAAGAACTCCAGCAATCATTGAGCCTAAAGCTGAGCCTAAAAAAGAGATAGCCCCAACGGTAATTGAACCAAAAAAAAATCCCACGCCACTAGTAATTGAACCCAAAAATGAGCCTAAAAAAGACACCATTCCCGTAGTAAATGAACCTAAAAAAGAGGTAATTCCAGTAGTCATTGAGCCTAAAGTTGAGCCTAAAAAAGAGATGCCAATACCTAAACCCATAGAAAAATCTAATATTGACGCAATTAGCGAAAAAGAAAACACAGACTTCTTAAAATATAAAATGATTTTGATGCGTCTTAAGTTAAAAATGAACAAAAAGAAAGCCTATTTTGAATATAGCACGTATGATAATGCTCAAGCAGAAATATCAAAAGATCAGCAAAGAAAATTTTTTAGTATATACAAAGACTCAAATAAAACAGAAAAACTTATGGATATCGGATTTTTTTCAGCGGGAGAGAACAAATGAAAGGTATATGTAGGATTGGATGATTATATTCATGGAAAATCAGAAAAAATTCAAGATCTGGACCTAGATAATATTGTAGATAAACGAGATGAGATAATTGAGGCAATGAAAGTATGAAAATCTAATTCCATAGCGCTTCAACCATAAATATAACCAAGGGAAACACCAATGGGGAAGCCCTTTTAAAATTTGATTTATCAAATTTCATAGATAGTGTAAAAAAGTCCTTCAAAATTTGATTTATCAAATTTCATAGATAGTGTAAAAAAGTCCTTCAAAATTTGACAGGAAAAAAATTCTGAGTATAATTAAGACAAGATATAAACACCTTAAGTTTATATGAAGTCGAAATTATGCAAGGGCGCAATTAAGACAAGAAAGATTTTAAATCTTTATAAACAACAAAATGGCTAATAATCTAGAAAAAAATTACTTACAAAAAGCAGCAGCAAAACTTAAATCACAAGCAGGTAAAATAGCTGGAGCTCTTGCTATAGCAGCAGTACTTGGTGTTGCTACACCATCATTTTCACAAACAATTGAAAAGAAAAAGTGATACGAAAAAGTTGAAAAGACAGCAGATGCTGCACAAGAAAATATCTGAAAAGAGATGGCAAAATTTATTTTCGGAGGAGGAATAGAAAGAGAACTCCAAATAGAGATAGAGAAACAAAACAGCAAACATGCTAAAAACAAATGAGATTATACACTTTTCAAAGACAAAAACGTACAAGACAATGATGCAGAAGACCGCATTAGTTCAAAAAAAGACATGGAAGATAAATTAAGAAAAAGAATTGACTCTATGGCTACAAACGATGTAAGCGAATACTATCTTGCATTCCAAAAATTTCAAAAAAGCGGAATCAATCTTTTAGGGCATAAAAAAGGAAAAGGATGAGCAGGATGGGCATTACTTCCATTCACTGCAAATCAAGATATGGCAGAAGATATAAAGGAAGGATTTAAAAAAGATGGAATCAAACTTCCTTATAGCAAAGGTCAATTAGAATCAACATTGGAATGATTTGCAGAAATCTACAAAAAATGACTTACTTCACGACAAAAGACAGCATTGGAAAATAGAAAAAAATTAACACCAGAAGAATACGAATCAGCAAATTTACTAAGTCTAGAAGAAGCTAGATTAAAGATAGTAGAAGACCTCTACAAGAAATATGGACAAACAATCGTAGAAAGAATGTTCAATCAATTCTATGGTCTCGATAAAAAAACAAAAAAATAATTTCAAGCAAAAAAACAAAGAAAAGCAACCAAATTAAAGGTTGCTTTTCTTTAGTTTAAAAAACCAAAAAGAACATACAACTTAAAATAGTGTTGACTTATAAGAATATATAAGTAAAAGTACGAATACTAAACAAAATAAAAAAACCAAAAAATATGAAAAAATTTATTGCAGTGATGCTATTTGTAAGCATCGGAATAAGCAACACTTTCGGACAGGAGAAAAGTAAGACAATCTCCAGACTGTGCGAAGCACAGTTGAGGACATACGAACAAATATTTTATAAAGAATTTAACCGAAGCGAAACGGTTGATTTCGATAAAATGTTTAAGGATACGATATCCTTACGTGTGGCAGAATGCCTTAGCTTGGATCTTGCTCTCTGGGGAAAACAGGTGGAAGCGAACGTTCAAAAAGGAAGGTTCAGACCTTACCGTTTATCGTTCGATAAACCGAGCAATAAAAATTATAAAGTTTCATTCAAAGCAAAAAGAAGCTATAAGAAAGGCTTCGGAAATGCTAAAAAAGACTTTATCAATGCTCGCAAGAGCAAAACCCTGGAACAAGTTGCGTTCGATGAAAGGTACTTGCTAAAGTACTGCAATGAAACGATTGAATGTTTCATAAAGCAGAAAGAAAAAAACCTAAAAAAAATAGCTAAATAAGCTAAAATGAACAAAAGAATTTCTCGGCGACCGTTATTACGGTTGCTTTTTTTTATAAAAAATATAGACTTACACACGTGTTTATTCAGCCTATCAAACAATGAAAGTCAAAATTCCTACCATCAACCGCCAAAAAAATCAGTGAAACGCAATTTTTTTGGATGATTGAAGTATAGCGACGACTTGTCCTTCGTCCCTCAGGATAAAAGAAAATTTAAGCACAAACGAAGTGAGGTGATTAAAAATTTCGAAAGCAGTCGTGTGCATCACCACAAACGCGCTCTGCGTTGATGCTTCCTGTACAGGAAACCCATGAGCAATGGAATACAGAGCAGTTGATCTCAAGGCATGGAAAGAAGTTTTTCGTTCTCCTGTGTATTCAATGGGAACAAACAATTTGGGCGAATTTTTAGCAATCTACGACGCTATCAGATACATTGAAAAACTAGAAAAGAAAAAAAGTAAAAATAAGTACGAATGTATTTTTTCAGACTCAGAAACAGCAATCGCACGGATGAAATCAAAAAAAATAAAGACAACGTTAAAATATACAGAAGAAACAAAAGAACTGCTCACAAAAGTTCAAGAGGCAGTTACACGGATCAAGACCCACGATTTCAAAATCCCTATCCGCAAACGAGAAACAGAAATACGAGGAGAAATCCCAGCAGACTTTGACAGAAAATAAATCTCTAAAAACATAAAAGGAGCAAAAAATAAGGGAGCAAAAAAACAACCTGCTCCTTGAAACCTGTTCCCTGTAAATTTTACATAACGCCAATACTATGCAACTACAAAACAAATATAAATATATCTGACTCGATTTTGAAACGACAGGACTCGATGTAAGCAAAGATGAGCCGATTCAAATAGGGATCATAGAGCTTGATGAAAATGGAAAAATCATAGCCGAATATCAATCGCTTATCAAGCCCGACAAAAAAACGAATGAGCTAAAACAAATTGTGTGATTTATTACGGGGCTCTCAATTAGCGAGCTGGAAACTGCTCCGACAAGAGAAGAGATTTTGTGAAATATTGAAAATTTCTTCTGAGAAAATACGATAATCATCTGACACAATATCAAATTTGATCTCGATTTTTTAAACAAATACTTTCCTACACTTAACTACAAAACATCAATCGACACCTTCTCTCTTGCACAAACAATAATACATTATGCCCCAAGTTATGCGCTAGAAGTTCTCATAGAAAACCTCAAAGCAGAAAAAGTATTCAACACTATATTTAGCGATGAAGATCATGGTAACGAAAAAGCGCATGATGCTTTTTTTGATACAAAAAACAGCCTTAAACTATTTCTCTATTTCGTTCAGCACGTATACACATTGATCGAACTCTATCCAAATCTTTTCCATATTATTGAACAGACAGAGGGCATTTGGAGCGACATACTGGATCTAACGACATATCAAGATACACCAACGAGCAAAATAGCTTTTCCCGCACTAGAAAAAATAATGCCAAACAATACCAGCATGTCGAAGACAACAGAAGAAATAAATACCGACAATCTAGAAAATCAAAAAAAATATTACATCGGAAACATTCCTATCAAAGAGTTTCTAACGAATTTAGCATCAAATAAAAACATCATCCTCGCATTTCAAAATATCCAAAAACTCGATATTGCAAAAGCGGTGCTCAATGATCTGTGAGTCAAGAATATCGGTTTCACGAAAGAAGATCAAACCATTAATCAAGAACAGTTTCAAAAGTTTTTGAACAAATGATCTTTTATTGAAGAAGAAACTTTGTTTATCATCAAATATCTTTCACATCTCAAGAGATGACTTTGAATTTTAAATTTAAATAATCAATCTGATTACAGAATTTATTATTATATCAAAGACACCAGAAATCTGCTAAAATATCCTATTGTATTGACTACACATCATGGACTCTTCGCAGCAATGCAGGACAATGAAGATATGTATAAGGACTATGACATATGTTTTTTTGACACGGAACAACGATACAAAAGCTACAATTTTTTTCTTTCTAGTCCCTGCGATCTCTACTATACTTTAAATATCCTAGAATCTTTCGTTTATCAGCAAAAAGTAGATAATCAAGTACTGTGAATAAAAAATCAGTTCAATGAATTAGAGGAATTCGTAAATACCTTTCAAATATTTATATGAATTTTATTTAATGAAAGTAAGAAATTATTCATAAAAACAGAGGCGACTATGGTACAACACGACCCTATTCGAGAACATAGCGATTTCCACCAAAGCAATCTTGTGCGAAAACAACTTATGGAGAAAAAGTGAAACGGAGTGGAATCCCGCAAGGCGGGAGAAGGATTGCAAAAAACACTCTCTCCAGAAAATTATGCAATCATAGAAAAACATTTTGCTCATATCTATAAGGTTTTTGACAGCGTATTAAATGTATTCAAAAAAATGTACGGCAGCAGTGACTTCTATTTCACCTATGGAGAAGCACAAAAATTTACTGACTGGAAAGAATTCACAGACATATTCAAAAACAAAGTAATTTTCTTCTCCAACACGAATAAACAAGGACTGCATATTAAGCCAGCATCTGCTGAGCCTTTGCCGGGATCGCAAAACATAAAAGTTATTCCTCCCATCGTAGATAAGCTAGTAAATTACATCGTCGATGAAGTAAACAAATCACCAGAAGAAATCTCTTATTTCATCTTTTCACCCAAAAAAGACGAATCTAAAAAAATATTTGAAGATTTGTGTAAAAACAATATAAACAAGCAAGCGTTGTTACTCGTAGAAAATATTACGGGCGGTATCGGCAAAAATATCTTCAAGGCAAAGCAAACAAAAAACAAAATAATAATATGATGATACAATTTTATTTTGTTCCTGTATGCCAACAAAGTTCCGCTCAAAGAAATCATCCTCTTCAACGCAAGAGGCCCAAGCGAACAGAATATCTTGGATGACATTAAACGGTACAATATTTACAACTAAAATCATGCTAAAAGAATATGAAAAATATGAAACTATAGGTGGCAAAAAAGTACACACTTATGAAAAAATAGAATTTAATAAGATGTCATATCAGTATTGATATGAAATACTTAAGATATTATGAGAGACAAACAAATGACATGAATATGAACAACAAGAAGAAATTCTGAAAAAAGAATCTGTCCTAAGCGGACTTACAGACGATCTTTTGATGCCAAGTTGATATCGACATGTAAAAACTGGAAAATGTTTATGAGGAAATGGTCCAAGCCTCAGGGGGAAACAACGAGAGAACTACTTAGCAAACTATGACATAAAAATTCAAGAATAAACAAAAAAATATTTCTTTATTTTTTCAAAACAAATCCATGGGTACTAAAGCAAATATGAAATTTGAAAGATTGCTTGGTAATGTATGAGCAGAATCTAGACATACAGCAAATATTCTCGCAGACGGATACGCATCAGCAAATCGCCAAAGAAATATTCAAAACCAAGCAGCAGAAGAGATTGAAGGCACGCTAATAGGAACGTTTACCTATGATTTTAAAAATGGGACAGAAAAATTTGTCAGAGCAGATGAGAAAACAGAAATAAAAAAATAATTAATAAGTATTTTATTTTTTCTAAAACAACGAATGACAACAATGAAAGAATTAAATATGATTATGAAAGAAAATGATAGGAGAGAGACAACACGAAACCCAAATCAAACTATTATCATAGATGAAGCGAATGCAACACTTCTAGGAGTAATTAAAGATGATTTCAAAAACAATAAAGAGATATTCATTCCTGCAAAAAAAACATGAAAGAAAAAGTAAAAATAACTATCAAGTTCCTAGTTGTAGTAATGGTATTCTATGCCTTCCTAATATACAATATTTTTAATATAGGAGAAAAACTAGTTCCAATCGAAAAAGATTATGTGAATATAGACATCGCAGAAACTAATCAGGCTGCGAAACCAGATACAAATGCTCCACAAGGAACAGGACATTTTGTAGCTTATGACTCAGGGAATCTAGTAGATTTATGTAACAGTATAGGGATATGCGAAAAAATAAATTTCAAAGGAACATTCACAGACACAGAGAAATACACCTACATCAGTATCTTTGATAGAGTAATTCAGTTCATTCACAATAATAGCACAGGAAGCAAACAAATCGAAGATGTTATACACGACATAGAAATCAACAAAGAAAATGGAGATAGAAGATGATATGCAACCCGAGATAGTATTATTTTCAACATAGGATCAGTACAATCTAAAAAAGAGTTTACAGACCTCTCAAGCCATGAAATGGGGCACGTCACAGACTTATGATATGTACAATGAATCTCACCAAAAAAAGATAAAAATTATACAGAATTTGGCAAAGTAGTATTTTCTATCGACGACATATCATTATGATTTTATAAGCTTTCTCGAAATAAAGAAACTGTCAGGAAACCTGAAGCAAAGAAAAAAGACTTCTGTAGTGGATACGGGATGAGCGATCCTTTCGAAGATTTTGCAGAATGCTTCAATCTTTACATAAATCATAATAGTTTTTTCAAACAATCCGCTAAGATAAATCCTATACTTAGAAAAAAATACAACATCATTGCGAGCATTTTTAGTGGGAAATACATAGGCGCAAACACGCAAGATCTAGTATACATAAAGACTAACACAAGCCGAAGACCACGAGACACCACGAAGATTAATTAACAACTAACAGTAAACAGTTAACAATAAAAAAACTAATTATTAAATATTGATTATAAATTAAAAGAAAATCCATCGTCGTTAGTTGCTAGTTTTTAGTTTTTAGTTGTTAGTTAATTTAGTTATGCCCATCATTATAGTATGAATCATTTTAACTTTGTTTGGAATACTCTCGATCTATAGCGTGAGTATCCATGAATCTTTTACTTTAACGATTTCTCTAATAGCAAGTGGAAAACTAAGTTGAGACCCCTCGAACTATTTCTATTTTTTTAGGCAACTTAAAAACATAGGACTAGCTCTAGTTATGGCAAGCTTCATATATGCAATTCCCATGAGCCTTTTTCAGAAAAATAGAAATACTACAATCATAGCAGTTATATTAATGATATTACAAATGTCTGTCTTTATCCCCGGAGTCGGAATTGTTCTGAATGGAGCAAGATGATGGATAAATCTACCATTCCTCCCAAGTATTCAACCTGCAGAATTTTTTAAGTTATGATATGTGCTGTTTCTTGGTTGATGGTTAATGAGAAAGCGCGATAAAGTAAATACAAAAGATTTTTTCGTTTCGTTCATAATCTTAAACGCGTTACTTTTCTTTATCTTTCTGTTGATTCCCGATCTTGGAACAGTTATGATTCTGGCAATTGTATGACTTATAATGTGTCGATATGCAGGAGCTAAAATAAAATATATCTTATGGATTTTATTTGGTTGACTAGCATCAGTTCTTGTGGTAGGAAGTATTGCAGGCATGGTGAGCCAAAGGTTTGCATACATCCAAAAGAGATTTACGTATTTTATTAGCTCAAACGTAGATCCACAAGCAAGAGAAATAGGACGACAAAACCAACAAGCGCTAGTTGCAATAGGCTGATGAGGACTACTTGGAAAATGATATGGGAAATGACTGCAGAAGTTTTGATTTATCCCTGAAGCACAAAGTGATTTTATTTTTGCGGCGTTCTCAGAAGAAATTGGCTTTGTAGGGAACATGGTTTTATTAGGACTGTATATGTATATAGCATATTATTTTCTTATAAACTTACGCAACATCAAAGATGAACATAGTAAAATAATAGGAATATGAATTCTTTCATTGATTCTGATCCAGGCTTTCGTAAATATTTGAGTAAACACAAAGATACTTCCAAACACATGACTAACGCTTCCTTTTATCAGCTATTGAGGGACAGCGCTAATGGTAAACTTTATGGAAATTGTTCTTCTCTACAAGATTTTAAAAAGAAAATAAACATATGGAGATAAGAAAAGACAAAAACAATTTACTGACGATATCCAACGAAAATATTCCACAAACTAAGGAGTATACCTACCACGTAGGAGGATATACTTTCTCTGATTTTGATAAATGAATGATTGTCCTCCACAAAAAAGAATGGAAAATAATTAGCCTCAAAAATCTAGGAGACAATATGAGCGTAGTATACATAAAGAATTTAGAATTCAAAATTCAAAATTTAGAATTAGATAAAAATGGAATAAACACCGCAATGAAAACATTTCAATGATTCGATGAAGAATCAGGTAAAAAATATTACTTCATTCCTGGACTTGGAGAATCACAACAACAAGAAAAAAATAATATTTTTAAAAAATTATGAATACAGTATAGCATTGAAAAAACCGCAAAAGGAATGTTACTCCAGGGGATAATTGAAAAAGATGGGGAATCAGACCTCATGAGATATTTTTTTGGATTGATGTTGATATATGGAAAATGGGAAGCCAAGAAATGAGAACTTAATTCTATAAAAATACAAATTCCTCTCTCAGGACAAAATCTTGCACACGAAGAAAGCTTGGATTTAAGGATAAAAATGCTACAAAATAGAGGTGTTTTTCTCAAAGCTGATAAACTAAAAAATAAGAATGGAATGGTTTACCAGATAAGTAGTAATGATTACGAACTCCTAGAAATATTCGCACAATGATACGAAGCTGTTGAAAAGTTTAACAAAATAAGTAAACGTGAGTTCACAGAAGAAATGAAAACAAAACTTATCGAGTTTATTTCGACAAACGCAGAGATTCCGCAAGAGGGGAAAACAGAGGTTTTGAAGCTAATAAAAGAATGAGTAATAAAATTGTTAACAAAATAATTATTAGTTATTCACTGTTAGTTATTAGTTAATATTGCGGGGCGTTGGTGTAGTGGTTAACATAGCGGTCTTCGGAACCGTTGTCAGGGGTTCGATCCCCTTACGCCCTGAACTTAAAAAAATAAATTATTATGAGTATATGCATAGCGATCTCTCGCCCGAGAGTAGAAAGATATTGCATTATAAAATCTATTTGTTAGTATTGTGTCGTTATATTCTTTTATATTATAACAATTTTCAATGAAAGTAATTTACTGGATTTGTTTAATTCTTTTGGTTGTTGGCGGTCTTAATCGAGCATTAATTGGTTGGATGGATCTTAACCTTGTAACTACAGTATTTCCTGACGTAATAACTAAGGCTGTAAGTGCAACTGGTGTAGAAACAGTAGTGACTACACTCAACAAATTTGCGATGATGACGTATACATTGGTAGGAATATCTGCTGTATTCGTATTCATATCAAACGCTACAGGATGCAAATGCAAAGCATAATTTCTTATTGAAAAACAAAAATCCCTCAAAATCAGAGGGATTTTTTCTTATGTTGACTTTTGCAAAGAAATAGCTATAAAATACACACTGCTTTTTAAGCATTAAAAAAGATAATGTCTTGAAGTACTAATATAAACAAGAACCATAATATTGATAAAAAAACAAACGAGAGGGACTCAATTGTTTATATAAAAACAATGGGGAATGATGAGATAAACAACGTTTTTTTACCATTAACCGTGGCAAACAACGATGATATTTTTGAATTTCTTAAAGGAGTTATTCATCATATCCATAAAATATTAAAAAAGGATAAATTTGAAAATGAATATATAGAAAATAGATTTGGAAAACTTTCTACAAGAGAACTCATAAGTGAATGAAAAACTTTTTATATGAATCCATGCCTAGATTTTGTCTTGGTTACTGTAGAATGACTCAAAAGGTCATGATTAAAAAATATACTATTTATTATAGAAGAATTGGCCTGTCCAGGAGGATCACACAAACTTCATTTTGGGATAGAAATAAAAAAAGAAGATAAAAATTATTACGTAGATTATAGAGGACAAAACAATGTTTTTTTAGGAGAAGGAAAATTTGCTAGTAAGTATGAACATAAATGAGAGAAATCAATGCACAAGATAAAAATAGATGCTCAAAACATTTCAATAGACGACAATATTCACACACTTATGAATAGATGAATTGTACAATTTAAAAACTTCAATCCTGCTTCTTTTGAAACGATGAAAGAAAAACTAAAAAGACATAATACTCCAAAACAACGAACCGACTGATTTGTTAATCAAGTAAATCATATCCATCAACCAGAAATATTTATAGAAGAAAAAAACAAAAATATATATTAATCTTTTATATATTTTATTCTTACATCATGACAAATTCAGAACTAAATCCTCAAGACATAAATTTTCTTTGGAAAGAATACAATTTACCAGCACAACAGATAAAGAACAAAGAAGGGGAAAAGAAGGCCAATCCTTGTAATTTTAGGGAGACTTTGATATCTGTACTCGAACAAGAAGAAATAAAAAAGTGTCCGAAAATAAATAATGAAGAAAAAACAGAAGAAGAAACTTCCCCAGAGATACAGGACCAGATAAAAGAAATATTTTGAGAAGAAAATAACGAATTTACTTGCTAAGCATATTAGTTTTTTATCACCAATAACACAAAAAGACGCTCTATAGCGTCTTTTTATTTTGTAACAATCAATTCTATAACTTCAGCAGTACTTAGTTGTATATCTTCTTCTATATGTTTCTGCATATTTTTTATATTTTCAAATTTTGCATTTCTCATAAGCGACCTTTCTTTTAAAAGGGCATCATCCACTTTTATATATACAATAATATCGCTATCCAGAACAACAGTTCCAAAAACAGGCTTTCATAAGCTCACTTTTATTTTTTCCTTGACTCGTTTATTCATAATATTTCATATTTGAGGTGTTCGTGGATCTTGACAGACATAATCAGCCTGTTCTTTTATCAAAAAGGGGAAAAATAATTCATCCATATCATAAGCATTTTTTATGCTTTTAAGAAAAGTTGTTTTACCAGAACAAGAGGTAGCTACTACAACAACAAGCCTATCAGCATATTGATTAAGAATTTTTTGTAATGTAGCCGTACTCTCTTCTTGAGATACGAAAATTTGTTCTTTTAGCTGCATAAATTAACTTATCAAATAATAAACACAAACTATTGTGCAAGCATATTAGTTTTCCGATCCTCAACGATCTTATGTAAATACAAAATATTATGTAATGAAAGGAGAATGCCTCAGAGCATCTCTTTTTCTTTTAATAAATGATGAATATATGCTTTAGTAAAATTTTTACAGGCATAACATCAACAGTCAGAAGTCAGCGGCGTAAAATCTTTTGTATATTTTGCATTATTAAGTTTAATATTTCAATCAGCAGAAAAAGCCTCACCATGTCTCCCCAGTCTCGTCGGCAAGACACAATCAAACATATCAAATCCTTGCTCAACGGCATGAAGAATATCTTCAGGAGTGCCGACTCACATCAGATATCTCGGCTTATCAGCTGGCAATTTAGATGCAGTGAATGCGACGACTTCGCGAATAAGTTCCTTGCTTTCTCAGACACTCACACCTCCGACAGCGATTCCATCTCGAGCATATTGAGTCAAAAAATCGACAGATTGTTGTCTCAAATCTAAATACGTTCCTCATTGTACGATAGGAAACAACACTCAGCGAACCTCATCATATTTGGGTTTCAAGTGATCAAAGGCTCTTTTTGCTCGACGATGCGTCATCTGCATATGCTGTTCAATAATCTTTTTATCAGCACCAGAAGGCGAACATACATCAAGTACCATCATAATATCAGATCAAAAATTACTTTGAATATCAACTACGCCCTCAGGAGTAAACATATGTTTAGAGCCATCGTACGGTGAACGAAATTTTACACCATCTTCAGTCAGTTTCATTTTTACATCATGAGTTCCTTCCTCAACTTTCCTCGATCTTCCTCAATCTTCCTCAACCTCCTCTTTTCCCAGTCAAAGAGAAAAAACCTGAAATCCTCCGCTATCAGTTAGAATAAGCTTGTCCCAATTTTCAAATGTATGCAAGCCTCAGGCCTCTTTTATGAGCTCATCACCAGGGCGTAAATATAAATGGAAGGTGTTCGCCAAGATTAATTGAATCTCGGGCAGGTCTCAGATATATTTTGGATCTTTCAACATATCCAAAACCAATCCCTTGATCGTCGCCTTAGTTCCGACAGGCATAAAAACAGGGGTTGTCAAGGTGATTCCATTGAGGGTTATCTGTCAAACTCTTGCATTTCATTTCTGTTTGAGTATCTTGAATTTAAGCTTAGACATGGTAATTCTATTAGAATAAAGTGAAGAATATATAGGATTATATTGCAAAATTTCAATTGTTTAATTTATTAATCGCTTCATCATGTTAAATGAAATAAAAACAGAACTCGCCAAACACTGCAAACTAGAAGACAAGAAATGATTATTCTTCTCACTTTTTGACATAAATGGAAAGATATTGATTTCTGACGGAAGCATAGAAACAGACAAAACTATCAACGAATTAACGGACCTCATCTACAACGGTCTCCTTATCAAACACGAACACATGACTAAGACAGTAGTTGTCGACATCATAGAACCTTATTTTCAAGAAACAGATATGACAAAACTTCTTTCTTTACCAACAAAAGATTACGGACTTTTTGTTGTAAACGATGAAACTAAAAAATCATGAGCAATCCTCCCAAACACCAAAGGCGTTCCCGACATCAAGACTGCATTAGGACTTATCAAACAAAAATATGGTATTAGTGGAAATGTAAGTATGTATAGTTTCAGAAGTGAAAGAATTACTATAGGATTGTAGAAACAAAAAAAGATTGACATTAAAACAATAATGGATATAAAAAAGACCAAACAAAAAAACAAAGTATCATGGCAATTGAAATAATTGAACATCCGAGGTTCATCTATGCAATCAATTCTAGAAATAACTATAGAATAATAAAGATTGACACAAAAAGAGAAAAAACCGTTATTTCCGGGATCTTTAGTGGAGAAGATTGTAAAAATCATCTACCAAAAGAAGATGCCCACCCGGATGCTCACGCATTCGAAATTCAACGGATACGTTACTTTCCAGGGACGAAAGAAATCAATCCCGAACAAAAACTAACAAAAAAAGCCAGTTATTAACAAATAACTACTTTTCAAAACAAACATCGCTCGCCGTTTCCGGTGAGTTTTTTTATATCGCGAGAATAGACAATGTTTGACTTTAATTGGCAAATATGTATACACACATAAGTATTTATGTCTTATATTTCAAAAAATGACTCTCAATAAAGTCAATATATTCAAAACACTATGAGCGACTATTGTAATTTTATGAACACAAGCATGTAGTCTGCACGAGAACCTAAGCAACACCAACAAAAACAGCAACCTTACGGAAAAAAAAGAAAACACTACTTCACTCAATACAAAAAAACAACACAGAGAAATAGAGAGACAAATGAACGAAATTTTTGAATACGGACAAAAAGAAATTTTTAAAAACCACAAAAACACATTCAGTAATAAAAACGTAGAAGACGAATTAGACAAACTTTATGCTATTGTTGAAAAGAACTCATGATTAAAAATAAATGTCATTGGATATTATGGCTGAAGATACAGCAACTTACCTATAGAAAGAGCAGAAAAAATTAAAGAATATCTAGTAAACAAATGAATTAACGCAGAAAGAATAAAAACAGAATGATGAAAAGAAAGAATCGCTCAAGCTATCAAAATAGAGGTACTTAACTAGATTACATTCTGATTTTATCAATATCAGGGAGACTTATCCAGGCACAAGCATTACCATATCACGTCTTATCGATTTCGAAGGGCGTGATTTTTTTTGGATGTTTAAGAAACATGAGAATGCAATATTTTTTAGGCTTAGCTCGGTGATAGACCTGATCTAAAGGATCAGAAAATGCTATGCTTTTAGCATACATATTTAAGATATCATGAAGTTCTTCGTCTGTATAATTATCGTATTGAATTACTTTAATAACCTCCACGGAAGCAGTAACCATTTTGCCTGCGTCTTTAAAATAAATAGTATCACCAGCATTTACCTTGTTTCGTGGGGCAACTTTCATCATATATCGCCTAGATTCTATCGTCTTCTCACCAGAAAGAATCTTAGGAATAAGTTTTCGTTTTGGATTCATGATAGCGAGATGATCCATGATTATTTTTTATACATAAAAATACTAGCCCTTCCTCTACTATCCTTAATCACGTCATACGGCTTATGAAAAGAAAATTGAAACGAATTAGAAATGATTATTGCATGATCAGAAATATTTTTGAAAATTCGTGATTCGATATTAGCCATCTGAGTAGGAAGAAGATACACATAAATATAATCATATCCATGAATATCAGCCAAAAGAAAATTTTTTTTCAAAAGCCTAAGGTTGGGATATCAGAAAATTTTATTAAGAATTTTCCCATATAAATGAGGGAAATGTTGTATCTCATACCCATCACACTGCAGCCCAAACTCTCTAGAAAAAAATCTCATAGCCTTTCCATCACCACATCACAAATCAACTAATTTTTTTCAACGAACAAGTCTCAGATGCTGTTTCATCAAAGAAATATGCCTATTAAAAGAAGGCATATACATAGCCGACTTATCTTTTCTAAACATAAAAGCGAACAATCCGTAGATCATTCGCAATGGAAAAACTATAACAGCAACAAGCAATATTCAGAGAATAATTTCTTTGATTATCATAGAGAAATCAAATGAAAAATTAAAAATGAATAATTAAAAATGTAGGAATTTTTTTTATTAAATAAGAGAGTTCCACCATTATTCATTCTTCACTATCCATTATTCATTGTTTTTATTTATGATGCGGATTATTGATAACAACACCCTTTCATTTACTAATGAAAGCTAACCATTCTGCTCTGAGTAATACTCTATATTGTCGTGACATTTGTGCAACGCTAAAGACTGTTGTTGTAGCGATATAAAGACCCACGCCAGTTTTCATGCTATATACGAAAGAACCAATCATGAAGACAAGAAAGATATTCATAAATCACATCATCTTTCACATATCAGGAACCTTCTGCCCTGGAACTGTAGGTGTGGCAGGTTTTGTTATTGTTGTAAGTTTAGTTTGCAAGTAAGTAAACACTGCTGCAATAACCGTAAGTGCTATATTTTTCGTTCCCAAAAGATCCATACCAAGGAAATGAGTATTAATAACTCCATTTTTAAGCGCATCAGATTCTATGAAACGAGCACCAAAACTATTGAAGAAACTATAGAGCCATTCTTGAGGTATAGTAGCAGCAGCCATATGTCTGATTACGTAATATAATCCAATAAACACAGGGATTTGAATAAGCATTTGAATACATCACTTGAATGCTCATTTTCCATCAGTTTTGAATACTTTCATAGTTTCTTCTGACAATTTTTTTGGATCATCTTTATATTTTTCTTGGATTGCATTTAGTTTCGGTTGAAGAGCTCACATTCCTTTTTGCATATCATTACCGGCAAGCGTTTGCTTAACCATAAGCAACCTAATAGTTATCGTCAATAAAACGATAGCCACACCAAGATTACCACCAAAAATAGCAAGAAATATAGCTAAGATATTGAAAATCGGACGATACAAAAGTTCTGTAAATAACATTCACAACATACTATAAATTTTTATATAATAAAATGTATTCTAAATTATAAATTACTATTTCTAAATTTCAAATTGTAAATTCTAAATTTAAACTATATCGCCATCACTTCATCAGACTTATTCTTAATCAGTTCATCAATCTTTTCGTTCATTGATTTCACTAAAGCATCGATATCTTTTTCATTTCTTTTGCTTTCGTCTTCACCGATTCACTTAGCATCAAAAATTGCCTTATTGTCTTTCATAGCATCTTGTCTTGCCATTCTAATACGACCCTTAACTTCTTCTCCCATACCTTTTACTTGTTTAGCAATCTCGGCTCTTCTTTCTTGTGTCAATCAAGGGATTTTAACAATAACATAACTTCATTCATTTTGAGGAGTTAATCAAGTATTTGAATCATAAATAGCCTTTTCCACATGTTTTAATTCATTTTTATCTCGTGGCTCAATCTTGATAGTTTGTGCATCCATAATAGTAACATGAGCAACTTGAGGAACCTTCATAGGACCATATGACGCCTCTACAGTAATATTTTCTACTAAACCAGCTGAAGCCCTTCCAACTTGCAAAGCCTTGAGTTCAGACATCAAAAATTGAATAGCTTTATCCATTTGCTGACGATGCATGTTCAATTCCATAAGCGAAATACATAAAAGATAAAATCACTTTGTATACTAATAAAATAGCGCTAGTTTGCAACGGGAAAAATACTTGTATTTACAGCTTTTTTACATATATAAAATTTATTTTTACTTCCCACATACCAGAAAGAGATGGAAGATTTCTCTCACATACCAGACGAAGCACTAGCAAAAACAGTTTTAACAGAAATAGTTTTCAGAGACCTTGATAATGGAGGATTTTCTTATTGAAGATCAAGAATAAGTAGATTAGAAATGTCAGCAGGCAAACTTTTGCCGAGTAACGAAAGATATAACATAAAGTGGGAAGAATCCGTAATAGCACACATCAAGACAAGAATAGCTGCTCTATGACAAAATTTCAAAGGAAATATCACAGACGAAGATGTTGCTAAGATGCTTGAAGGAGTAGAAATAGAAAGAATAGCAGAAAGCAGAGACATCAAAGAAGGGGGTTTATTCTCTTTAGTACAAACAGCTGAACAAAATATAGCAGCAATATTTAGAAATGGGACAGTACCGTACGATCAGATAGATATTAAAAACATTACGAATGAGCATCTTTCAAAACTTTTGCTTATGGAAATAATAGAAAATCCAAAAGCTTGTAGAGAAGAGCTAGGTCATGGATATTGATTGTCATTACAAGCATGAGTGCAAATGACAGCTGCACTGTTAGAATGACCCTGCATTTCTCCTAGAGAAAACAATCAGGGCGATGAGCTTCTAGCTGAATATATAAAAAGATGATGAATAAAATAAAAAACGATCTATCACAATAAACCATTGTAATTACGCAGGATTTCATTAATATCTAAGTGTAATAGAAAGCACACGTAAAAACAAAGCGTTCTCGCTCTTCATATGTCCTCCAATACAATGCTCTTGGACATCCCAAGAGTGACCTGGAGTAGATGTACTAGCATTGCAGGCTTGCCTGCCATAGGCAAGTACCGTGACATGAAGAATATGAGAGCTTTTTTTATTTAATCAAAAAAGATACCAACACTTGTCCCGAGAGATTATTCATTATTAATTTTTAATTATTCATTAATTTTTATGTCCACATTCCAAGACCTCTGATTATCAGACCAAACATTAGCTGCATTGAATAAAAAATGATTCGTTACGCCATCACCGATCCAAGAAAAAGTTATTCCTCTCTTGATCAAAGGAGAAAAAAACATTATAGGACAAGCAGCAACTGGAACAGGAAAAACTGCAGCTTTTGGTATTCCCATGATTGAAAAACTCATACCAGGAAATAAAGTTCAAGCACTTATTCTTGCTCCCACAAGAGAACTTGCAACACAAATTGCAGAAGAAATAGATTCTATGCAAGGAAACAGAGGGCTCAAAGTAATGGCAATTTATGGAAAACAATCGTATGAAATTCAGCATAGAGCTCTCAAGAGAGGAATAGATATTTTGGTAGGAACGCCAGGAAGAATTATGGATCACCTCAAACGCAAAACATTAGATCTAAGAAATATTTCTTATTTTGTACTCGACGAAGCAGATGAGATGTTGGATATGGGATTCGTAGAAGATATCGAAACAATTTTCAAAGAAACTAATCCAGAAAAAAAAGTATTGTTATTTTCAGCCACAATGTCAAAAGACATTCTTAAAATTGCAAAAAAATATATAGGTGAGTATGAATTAATAGCAGTTGAAAACAAAGAAACAACATGAGAAAATACAGAACAGGTATATTTTGAGGTAGGAGAAAGAGACAAGTTTGAGCTCCTTCGCAGAATCATGGATACAGAACCAAGTTTTTATGGAATTGTTTTTTGTCATACAAAAGCAGATGTAGATGGACTCGTATCAAGGCTTAATGATGAAGGATATAGCGCAGAAGGACTTCATGGAGATCTCGCGCAAAAACAAAGAGAACATTTTCTCCAACGTTTCAAAGACAAAAAAGTAAATATCCTTGTAGCTACAGATATCGCAGCAAGAGGAATAGACGTAAACGACGTGACTCACGTTATTAATTATGCGATACCACAAAACGCAGAAAGATATACGCATAGAATAGGAAGAACCGGAAGAGCGGGAAAGGCAGGAACAGCAATCACTTTCATTACACCAAGAGAATATAGCAAGATGGCATACCTCAAAAAGGTAAACAAAATTGATATTAAAAAAGGAATCATTCCTGACGTCAAAGGAGTAATTGAAAAAAAAAAATATAGACTAAATGAAGCTATTCAGGGAGTATTAGGCAAAGAAAGCCACAAAAACTATATAGAGATTGCAGACACATTAGTAGAAAACGCGAACGCTCGTGACGTTGTCGCAGCACTTTTAAAAATGCATTATGAAAGTGATTTCGATCTATCCAAATATCGTGAAATCGTAGCACAAACAAGAGACAATAGATTTGAAAGCAGATGAGGAACATGAGGACAAACAAGACTTTTCGTAGCATTAGGAAGGACAGAATGATATACGGCACAATCACTTTTGGAAATGATTACCAGAGAATCAGGAGTACAAGGAAGAGATATTGACGACCTCAAAATGATGGACGACTTTTCATTCATCAGCGTTTCACCAAGCAATGCAGAAATAATTACAGGCGCATTTGCAAACAAAACTATCAACGGAAAAAAATCTATTATAAATAAAGCAAAAGAAAATACAGGAGGAGACTCTAGAGGACCAAGAAGGCCATTCCCACCAAGAAGAGATTTTTGAACAAGAAGAGAGTGATCTTCTGCCGGCGCAAGTTATCCTAGAAGAGAATTCTGACCAAAAAAAGAATTCCCACCAAGAAGAGATTTTGGGGACAGACCATCATACCCCAAAAGAGAATGATCTTCTAGCGGAGCAAGCTATCCTAAAAAAGATTTCTGAGCTAAGAAAAATTTCGAACCCAAAAAAGATTATCCACCTAGAGAGAGACGCAAATAAAAATTTATTTTTTATAACGTCGAACTTATACCGGCGATTTTAGATACTTCAAATTCAAGCGAAGTGAAGAAGTTGAAGATATCTAAAACAGTCGGTGAAGGAAATCATTTAAGAAATAATTAAGAAAAAAACTCCACAAAACATTGTGGATTTTTTTTAAATAAAAATTATATCAGAGATATTAATTCTTCTTTACCCAATATCTTTTTCCAAAAAAACTAAAAATTAAAAATACAAAAGAAATGCCAATACTCGTAATAAATATCCTTAAAGATATAGCTTCAAAAAAAGACAAAGGGAATAGCGAAACCATTACACTTGACGCGTCAAAAGACCAATTACCTTGAGGAAAAATAACCTTATGGAAGATATCAAATACCGACTGAAAATCGAGAAACAAAGCAATTAAGAGAGAAGAAAGAGTTAGAAAAATCAATAACGAAGCCGAAAAAAATGATTTAAATATAGACAAGAACTGTTCCTGTAAAACAAGAAAAAATGAAATAAACAAAAAAACAATGGAAGAAATAATCTCTAAGATAGAAAGTACATAAAATACTTGTCTAACATCCTCTAAATGACTTTTTTCATTCACTGTAAATATAGGATTTAAAGAAGATTTTCATTGAATGAAAGTATATACATTCTGAGCATAATTCAGGGATTGTTTTGATTCAACGTAATTACCTTGTGAGAGATAGCTATTATAAAATTGAGAAGAAAACGAAAAGTATAACAAAGGACCAAGCAATAAAAGAAAAAAGACAGATATCCCCAAAAATGGGGAAAGAATTTTTTGAAAAAATGATTTGTTTAGAATAATATGCATAAAGATAATATATTCTTTTTAGACCACAAAACCAAGCAAAAATTCTGACTTTTCTAATTGAAAAATTATAATTAATAATTACACTCAAAAAAGCATTGAATAGTAAAATCATACGAAGATTATTTATTATTCATTTTTAATTATTCATTATGTTTTAGCATGTCTTTAGCTAACAAATATCGTCCACAAACATTTGATACCATAATCGGACAGACGCACATCACAGAGATATTGAAAGCACAAATGAGCACCCACAAGGAGATGCATCATAACTATTTGTTATTCGGACCAAGAGGAACAGGAAAAACAACAGCTGCAAGGATACTAGCAAAAGCGATTAATTGTTTGGATCTGCAAGATTGAAATCCTTGTAATAAATGCTTCAACTGTCAGACAATCAATGAAGGAAAGACCTTGGATTACGTAGAAATAGACGCAGCTTCACATACAGGAGTCGACAATATTAGAGAGGAAATTCTCGACAGAGCGGCATATCCACCCGTAAATCTCAAGAAAAAAATATACGTAATAGATGAAGTACATATGTTAAGCAAATGAGCATTTAACGCATTATTGAAGACAATAGAAGAACCAAGAGACAACGTCTGTTTCATCCTCGCAACAACAGAAATCCAAAAAGTACCTGAAACCATCATTTCACGTTGCCAGGTCTTCAACTTCAAAAAAGTAGACAAAAAAGAAATAGGAAAATTTCTTAAAAGTATCTGCGAACAAGAGGCACTGACTTCAACGGATGAAGCTATAGAACTAATTGCTAAAATAGCAGAGTGATGCGTTCGTGATGCGGTAAAATATATAGATCAAGTGAGCGTTTTATGAAACATCGATGAGCACCATATAACAAAATTCCTAGGAGTAGCATCAGAGACATTGATCAAAGACTTTCTTTCTCTCATACAAACAGGAGATACAAAAATAATTTTTGAAAAAGTTGACGATATTCATAACCAAGGTATCGACCTCCATAATTTCGCTAAACAAACGCTTATGCACATAGATCAAATCTTTCTTGAAGATATAGAATTTTCAACTAATATATCTGAGACATTCACAGACATTATCGGAAGCATCAGACATTATCCTTATCCTACGATCATTTACAAAGTCGCGATACACAAACATTTAGCAAAAAACAAAAACAAATAATGCTAGAAAACGAACAATGATTTGATGACATTATAACAAAACTTCTAGAAAAAATAGAAACACCTTCTATCAAAAATAGTCTCAAAGATCGCATCATAATAAACAAAGTAACTAGCGACGGAGTATACATCATAACAATTAGTAAGGTGGCTCAGCTTATTTTCAGCAACCAAGAAAACAAAAAGTTCATAGAAGAAAAAATCAGCGAAGTTATGTGAAAACCGATAGCAATCAATGTAACCTTTGAAAACAAAGAAAATTATTTCACAAGAAAATTAGAGGAAATATGATTATAAAAAATTTTTTTATTTCTATAGCATAATGATAAAATTATGCACCCTTTTTACGTAAAGTAACAACGACTCTTGAATATTCATAATCAGCAAAAAGAGTTTCAAAGTTTTTAAAATGACTTTGTTCAGACTTAAATTCATCTCTAATGGCTAAAGGCATACAATACCAAAAAACATAAGCAGAAAGGACGTACGTTGTTGATCCCAATCTAAAAGAAATGTAAGGATTCGTATCTTTATAAGGATTAGAAATATCACTTACACTAAGATAAATGTATTCTGAAGAATCAAAAGCAAGAAAAAAGTCCATAATCTGTTTTGCAGTATATACTTTATTACGAAGCTCTTTAACTTTAATTTCTCCAAACGTTTTTGATGTAAAATCAAGAAAATATTCAGGAGCCTGTCCGTTATTTTCTACAAGATCCTTATTGGTATTTTTTTTCTGATTCATCCATGTCACAGCAGTCTGATTCAATTCTTTTTTTAAGTTCATATGATCGACTCAACGATGTTCTTTTCATAGATTAGATCTAAACTTTCCCTTTCCAGATCCCATATTCAAGGCAATATAGAAAATAAATATAATTTATATACTTATTTTATAGGAAAAGTCAATGAAACTATATTAGGGCGCATATTTAACATATGTCGCCTAAAAATTAATTAATATTTTTTTTAGTACTTGGTACACCCTATCTACTGAAGGAATATATACCTTTTCATTGATGCTGTGAGGATGTTTTATGGTGGGACCAAAAGAAACTGATTGAACGTGAGTTCATAATTTACCTACTAAAGCTCCGCATTCCAATCCTGCATGATATGCGACTATTTTTATAGGCGACTGTAAAACATCTTCATAATGCTTTTTTACCAATTGAACCAAAGCGTCATTTGGATTTTGATATCGTCATGGATAACGTGATCTCGTACTAACTACTCAGCCTATTGAACCATGTTGAGTATGGAGCTCATCTACCAATCAACCTAATTTTTTATTGTCTGATGATCTCGGCGCATACGTGATATTGAATTTTGAATCAGCTGTTATAAACATTCAAAGATTGACAGAGCTTTCTACAAGACCATCAACACCTTCACTCATAGTCCTTACTCAATCGGGAATATTTAATAAAACGGATAGGAAATCAGAATGATTTTTGATGGCGGGATGATCACCGATATGAGGAGTTATAGAATATGATAGAGACCCCGCTTCATATTTTTTTTTATAATTATGTATATAAGAGAGCACATGTTTATCAAATTTTTCTATATCCTCTACGGCCAATACTGCTTTAGAATCAGTTGGAATAGCATTGTCTGCTTGTCATCAATGGATCTCTATCACCTGCAAAGAACCGGCATAAGAATGAATGATATCCAACAAGGCAACAATAGCATTTCATCTGTTGAGATGAATATCCACACCCGAGTGTCAGCCTTGCAGTCATACAATTTTGAGCTCATAACTTGGATATTTAATAGCTTCAAACTCAAGCTGATGAATACAGTCTACTCTAGCTCATCATGAAGAACTAATACAGATTTCTCATTCATCTTCTGTGTCTAAATTGATAAGATACTTCCCTGAAAGTAAACTAGTATCAAAATTTAGGGCTCAAGTAAGTCACCTCTCCTCATCTACCGTAAAAAACAATTCTAATGCAGGATGGGGATGCTCTACTATTGCCAGCATCATAGCGAGAGCAATTCCATTATCTGCTCCCAATGTAGTATCCTTTGCTTTCAACCAACCATCTTCCTCATACGTTTGCAAGGGGTCCTTAAAGAAATCATGAGTGCTTGTAGGTGCCTTTACGCAAACCATGTCCATATGTCCTTGAAGAATAACTACGTCCTTCTCTTCATATCAAGGACTAGCGGGAAGATAAATAACGACATTGCCTATAGAATCAATTTTATAATTGAAGCTATTTTTGCTAGCCCAATCAATAAGTCGTTCACGTATTTTTTCTTCATTACCTGATGGCCTTGGTATAGTGGTAATGTGTTTGAAATAATCTCGTACTTTCTGTGTCATAGTTGATAGGTAATATGAATATAAAAGAACTAATTTTTGAATATTTTTATAATATTTCAAAGCGTTATTTTTGTAGAATATTTAGACAATATTGTAGAATTTTTAAAGGCTTGTTTAAATAAATACAAACCATGTCAGGTATTTTTTGATTGAGAGATATCAAACAAGGTTTGATCAGAATATTCTAAAAGTTCACTTTGATGTTCTATAAACAAAGATCTTATTTTTTCAATCTCTGGTGTTTCTAAAATTTCCAGAGCATCCAAAAACTCTAACTTAGTTTCAGAAACAATTTTACGTAATTGTTTTGAATTAAGAGCTATGGTCTCATGATGCATTTCTGCATTTCATAGGTATGTAGTCATGGCAAAGAATTATAAAATAAATTAAAATTTTTTTAATACGATAAAGTTTTTTTTGTACGAAAAAATGTTCTTATATACTCAACCGACGACTTAAGAAATTGTAAACATCAAGTTCCCTCAGAGCACTGAGGCGAATTGAAATGATTGCACTTGCCTGCAGGAAGCAGGGATTTCGAAAGCAGTTCAGTATACTAGTTTAAGTGTTTTGTTGTCCGGACAAAGTTTATATATTTATATAGTCTTTAGCATAAAAAAAACCTCTATATCGCTATAGGGGCTTTTTGAAATTACGTTAGGTGTAATATTTTTTACGTACTACGACCTCAAGATAAATCGAAAAACCCCTCACTAAAATAGTGATTCCAGCAATTCGATTTAAAGGTAGAAGTAGTACTAATCATAATTACAGACGACTAAATAATATAAACCAGAAAAAATGATAGTAACTTTCTTAAAAAAATCAATAGATTTTTCTATCTAATGTAACTATACAAAATGGAACTTCATA
>JAPLUT010000008.1 GCA_026397475.1 candidate division SR1 bacterium
ATTTGAGGATATCATGCATCATTTCTTTATAATTTTTCATTTTTTTTCTTCTATAACCAGATAAAATTATCTAATTATAGTTGTAAACCTCAAAAAAAGCAAATTTTCACCTACTTTTTTACCGAAGTTGGAAATAGACCCGGTAAATTAAGAATAAGTCACAAGGCGTAAGTTTAAAATTACCTCCTAAAAAAAGGAGATAAAACGTTGAATTTGCTAGTCCGAATAGTATATTATGTCAGTACTATTATTATTTTTAATATATTAAAATACTTATGAAACTGACAACTATCGCACACATCTTTGCAGATCACAAGGCATTTATTGACCACGACATTTCTCTCAATGGACGAGTAAGAAGTGTAAGAGATTCCAAAACATTTGGATTTATCGAGCTTAATGACTGATCGTATCTCAAAAATATTCAAATAGTTTTTGAAAATAATCTATCAAATTTTGATGATATTTGCAAACTTACAACAGGAAGTTCTATCAGTGTAGAAGGAAAATTAGTCGCTTCGCAGTGAGCTAAACAAGCCTTCGAAGTCAAAGCGACAAAGGTGACTATTGTCGGGACTTGCCCTAGCGATTATCCGCTACAAAAGAAAGGACATAGTTTCGAATATCTTCGCGAAATCGCTCACCTCAGACCAAGATCAAATACGTTTTCAGCGGTGTTTAGAGTAAGATCATTACTCGCATTCGCGATTCATCAGTACTTCCGCGAGCAAGGATTTATCTACGTTCATACACCAATTATTACAGGTAGTGACTGTGAATGAGCTGGAGAGATGTTCAGAATTTCGACGCTCGATATGCTCAATCCTCCAAAAAATGAGGAATGAAAAGTAGATTATAAAAAGGATTTTTTCGGAAAAGAGGCATCATTGACAGTAAGTGGACAGCTCAACGCAGAGACCTTCGCAACTGCCTTTAATAAGGTATATACTTTCGGACCAACCTTCAGAGCAGAAAATTCTAACACTACAAAACATCTTTCAGAATTTCGAATGATAGAACCAGAAATCGCATTCGCTAATCTCAATGATGATATGAATCTCGCAGAAGGACTAATAAAATACGCATTTAATTATATTCTCCAACACGCAGACGTAGAGATGGATTTCTTCGCACAATTCATCAACAAAGAAGTAAAAACAAGATTACAAAATCTTGTGAAAGCAGATTTCGGCAGAGTTACTTACACGGAGGCCGTTGATATTTTACAAAAATCTGGACAGAAATTCGAGTATCCCGTAAAACGATGAATTGACTTACAAACAGAACACGAAAGATATCTCGCGGAACACGTATTCAAAGGTCCCGTATTCGTTACTAACTATCCAAAAGAGATCAAAGCATTTTACATGAGACTCAATGAAGACGGAAAAACAGTCGCTGCGACAGATCTCTTAGTCCCTGGTGTTTGAGAGATCGTCGGAGGAAGTCAAAGAGAAGAAAGACTTGAGGTGCTTGAACAGAAAATGAAAGACGTAGGATTATCTCCAGAAGATTATGCTCGATATTTAGATACTAGAAAATACGGAAGCGTTCCTCATGCAGGATTTGGAATCGGTTTCGAAAGGTTGATTATGTACATCACCGGTATGGAAAATATCCGCGATGTAATTCCGTTTCCAAGAGCGCCGAAGACGTGCGAGTTTTAATAAATAATAAATATTAATTATGGATAAATGTGTTTTTTGTAGAATACTTCGTAAAGAAATTCCATCTTACGTTGTATATGAAGATGATGATATTCTGGCTATGTTCGCAAAAGATATGGAAGTATATGGTCATACATTGATTATACCAAAACAACACTATCAAGATATATATGATATTCCAGAAGATATATTAGCAAAATTAAGCATAGTAGCAAAAAAATTAGGTAATAGATATAAGGAGAAAATCTGAGCAACATGAATAAATATTCTGCATGCTAGCTGAAAAGATGCACAGCAATCAGTATTTCATTTTCATATTCATTTGTTTCCGAGATTCGAAAACGATGGATTGGATACGCGACCAAAATTACCAAAAATAGAGGTAGATAAGGATGATTTATTAAAAAAAATAAAGATTTAAATACCATGAGTTTTAAAGTATATAAAAAATAGTCGGTATGCAAAATATAACCATCATCATAGGTCTTCCAGGTTCATGAAAAACCACCTATATAAACAACAATTCAGAAGAATTTAAGAATGCAGTTATTTGTGATGATTATCACAAATCCTCTTACAATCGTTCACGTAAATTTGAAGATAGTGTTTATTACCAAGACCTGAAGGAAGCGTTAAAAAATTGAAAAGATGCCGTGATGTGTGATATAGCTTGGTGTAAGATTGAGAGAAGAGAAATTCTTAAACAAAATATACAAAACATATTAGAAGAAGTCGGAATAGATGCAGAAATTACTTTTATCTGTTTCAAAAATGACCCCGAGTCATGCAAGAAAAATGTTTTGAAACGCAATAGGGAAGGAAGAGTGGAAAGAGAAATGGAGTTTATTGATGAAGTGAGTGTCCATTATGTTATCCCTGAAAATGCTGTTATCATTCCTGTTGGATTTTAGACATTAATGTTCTTCTTTCATGCAAAAAAATATTATCATATGATTATCTACCTGAGATTTCTATAGAATAACAGATGCGAGAAATAACGATGAACAGATTTCAAATTATTTCGCCATACCTGAAGCAAGAGCTTTAGAACTAATGTTCCATGATAAAGAAAATCTTGAACACCAACTCACCAGAGAGATCATAGAAAATAGTTTCTCACATTGTTCGATTCATGTTCCGAAATATGCATATAAAAATGATGAAGAATCTCATAGAATACTAAAATTTATAGAAAAGATATGTTCAACATTGCCCATAAAAAACATCGTTGTACATCCAGATGATGTAGTCGATCGGTCTCTCTTTGAGCAATACAAACATCTTCCGCTTTCCATAGAAAATATGGATGATAGGAAGAAATCCTGCAAATGAGTAGAAGATATCAAGAAAATTCTTAACGAAAATCCATATTTATGATTTGTTTTGGACCTGCAGCATTGCTTCGTAAACGACCCGACTATGCAGCTCGCGAGAGACTTCCACAAAGCATTCTGAGACAGGATCGTCCAATATCATATCAGCTGATATCATCCGGAATACCTCCATTATCCCTTATTCAAAACTCAACAAACCGAGATAGTCAAAGCGATGGAAAGGACGGATATCCCCATCATAATCGAAAGCACATTTGATGATAAGGATGATTTACAAAAGGAAATAGCTTATATAAAAAGTTTGATTTAATCTATTATAAAACATTTCCATGCAGTCAGTTATAAAACTTATCACATCAGATAAATATAGTGTCTATGCTACATTAGACAAGATTCCTATGGCAGATAATTTGATTATCATGGTCCATGGATTAAGTGGAAGTAGTGAAGAACATATTTTTGTTAATGGAGCAAAATTTTTTAATCAGCAGGGCTATGATGTAGTTAGGATAGATTTTTATTCTGAAAAAGAATGAGCTAGAAAGCTCTCAGAAACTAATGTCTCTGAACATAGTGATGATCTTATTTTGCTTGTTAAATATTTCCAGAATACCTATAAAAAGATATTTCTCATAGGACATAGTTTGTGATGATTGACCATATTACGAAAAGATATTCCGAATATCCAATGAACGATATTACGAGATCCTTCGCTTTACCCTTCATCAGAAGGAGAATATACGTTTGATGAAACCAAAAATATGTTTCTTTTGGATCGAGGAGAAAATTTATATATCTCTCCACATATGATCAAAGAACGGACACAAGATAAAACAGAAATGTTGTCTCAGTATCATCTCCCTACCAAGGTTATCTTTGCTAGTGAAGAATCGCTGAAAGATCAACGAGTATCAATAAAATCTAGTCTAAAATTTCCTTGAGAGTTTGTAACTATTAATTGAGCGTCGCATTGTTTTGATGAAACAGGAACAGAAGAAAAGTTGTTTGAAGAGACAATAGAGTGGCTCAAAAAACAATAAATTTAATTTACTCATATCCATGAATCCCGTAGAACAATTCCTCCAATCACACAATATCACCTACACTCCCTATTCCCATCCCGCAGTGTTTACCTGTGAACAGGCAGAACACTTTCATGGGGTAGTTCCCGGGATGATAGGGAAAAATCTTTTTCTCATCGATAGAAAAAGCGGAAGAATTTTCCTTTTCGTCTTGCCTATCCACAAAAGAGCTGACTTGAAATTTCTCGCGAAAGAATTTGGCGTTGCTAAACTTTCCTTCTGAAGTCCAGAATTACTTCTAGAGAAAATGTGACTAGAACCTGGATCAGTTTCGCCATTCGGACTCATTAACAACAAAGATAAGGATATAGAATTTTATATAGACGCAGAGATTTATAACGCAGAATTAGTAAATTTTCATCCCAATATTAATACCGCATCATTGTCATTAACGCGTGAGATGTTTCATAAGTATTTGGAAATAATTCCTTATGTGGTGCATGTTGTAGATTTAGATTCTAAATAATTAGTATATGAAGCAATTGATTTATATAGGTGGATGAGAGGTCTTTCGCAACGAAGACGACTATTGTGATGCACTTCAAAATAACTGGACATACGATCCTTTCGGAGAACAAAAAAATCGAAAAAATTGGATTGCGAATAAGCTGAAAGATGAGTATCAAGTCTTCTTGCCGGATATGCCCAATAGGTTTAATGCAAAATATAAATTTTGGAAAATACGATTTGAGAAAATCTTTCCATATCTCAATGATGACTCATTAATTATGATTGGTCGTTCTTTGTGAGGAATATTTCTCGCTAAATATTTGAGCGAAAACACTTTTTCTTTATCTGGCGGGAAGAAAATCAGTCAACTTCATTTAGTAGCAGCATGTTTCGATGAAAAAGACATGTCTTATTTGGGTGATTTCCTTTTTGATCCAACGAACTTAAAAAGATTAGAACAACAAGTAGAAAAAATATTCCTTTATCATTCAAAGGATGATCCAATTGTGCCATTTTCTCATGTAGAGAAATTCAAAAAATATCTTCCTGATGCAGTCTTAAATGTCTTTGAGAATAGAGGACACTTTTCACAAGCAGAGTTTTCTGAGTTATTGGAAAGCATTAAAAAATAAAAAAAAGTCATTGCGAGCGATAGCGAAGCAATCTAAGTCTTATTTTAAATAAGATTGCTTCGTCATTTCTCTCCTCGCAATGACAAAAATATTTTTCTACTTTCTAGCTAAACGTGATATTTCCTTTCATGGTAGACTCTCCAATCGTTTCGTCCTTCTTTTTAATTTCAACTCTTTTTTCACTATTCTTACTTGATTCAACTCTCGGTGCTTGCGTCCCAGAGTCGTCTTTCATGCTCAAGGAGACCTTCTCTCTTTCGAGATCAATTGCTATCACTTTGACTTTTACCTGCTGGCCGACTTTTACTACATCGACAGGATTGGCTACAAAATAATTTGCTAATTGTGATTTATGTACAAGTCCATCGCTATGCAATCCGATATCTACGAATGCTCAGAAGTCCGTTACGTTTCTCACAATTCAAACCAACTTCGTTCCTATTTCTAAATCCTTGATGTCCAAAATAGTTGAAGAGAAACACGGCGCTTCGAGTTCATCCCTTGGATCTAAGCCTGGTCTTTGAAGTTCAGCCAATACGTCTCTCAAAGTCTCTAATCATATTTTATATTTTTCTGATATTTTTTCTAAGTTACTATTTATATTCTTCGACTCCGCTCAGAATGACATAGGTAATTTCAAATCCTTCTTCTTAATTCACAACTCACTTTCTATCAAAGCATAGACTTGTTTATGAATCTCAGGATGGATTCCTGTTTCATCCAAAATCTCTTTTCCTCACTTGATTCTCAAAAATCCAATCGCTTGTTCATAGGCTTTTGGACCGAGTCCTTTCACTTTTTTTATCTGCGCTTTACTCGTAAACTTTCCATTTTCATCTCTATACGCGATGACATTCTTTGCAACCGCTTCGCTCAATCATGCAATATATTGTAACAAGGTATAGCTCGCAGTATTTACGTCGACACCTACGCTATTCACGATATCTTCAACTTTTTCTTCAAGTTTTTCTTTCAAATATTTTTGATCAACATCGTGTTGATATTGTCCGACTCCGATAGCTTTCGGATCGATCTTCGTCAATTCTGCCAAAGGATCTTGTACTCTATGCGCGATACTGATCGCTCCTCTTATTGTTACATCAAGATCAGGATATTCATCCTGAGCGAGTTTAGAAGCGGAATATACGGAAGCGCCTGATTCAGACGTAATCATATATTTTACCCCGCTAAAGCCGGGGCGGGCCTCCAAATCATATTTTTTAATAAATTCATTAACAACTTTTTCTGATTCTCTCGAGGCGGTTCCATTTCCTATCACGATCAAATCTATTTTATACTGGTCGACTAATTTTTTCAAAGTCTCCCAAGCTTCAGTCACCTTTTTTTGCGGCTCGGTAGGATAAATTACCGTCTTATCCAAAAACTTTCCTGTCTGATCGACGACAGCAAGCTTACATCCTGTCCTAAATGCCGGATCAAATCCGAGCACGTTCATTCCCTTAATCGGTGGCGTGAGCAACAAGTTTTTTAAATTCTCACCAAAGACTCTGATCGCAGCTTCGTCAGCCCGCCTCTTTTTGTCTGATCTAATTTCTCTTTCCAATGATGGCAAAAGGAGTCTATGTAAGCCGTCTTCACACGCTTCTTGAACGTAACAAATACTCGTTCCGTATTTTCTAGGAAAGAAAAATTTCACAGTCTCTTCCCAGATTTTATCCTGAGAAAATTCTAATTTCACATTCAATTGTTTTTCTGCCTCTGCTCTAGAAACCGCTAGATATGCATAAGATGGCATCTCAGAAAGTTTCTTACTATACTCAGCATATATTTTATACACTCATTTGTCATCAAAGGTTTTCGTTTTTTTACAAGCAAGTTTACCCGTAGTTTCTTCTCTTGTCTTGATGTCTTCTCTCAAATCAGCATGGTCTGAAACTGCTTCCGCGACGATGTCTTTTGCTCATTGAATTGCTTCTTCTTTATCTTTTACGCTTGTTTTCACATCTCAGGTATCTCTTACAAATTTTTCAGCTTCACTCTCAAATTCTTCTTTACTAAGTTCAGCTTTGGCAAGAATATTCGCCAAAGGCTCAAGTCCTTTTGCTTTCGCGATAGTAGCTTTTGTATTCTTTTTCTCCTTAAACGGTCTATACAAATCTTCAACTCTTGCCAAAGTTTCCGCTTCCATAATTTGCTTTCTCAGCTCATCCGTCATCAATCATTTTTCTTCTATAAGACGAATTACGTCTGCTTTTCTTGCTTCTAAGTTTCTCGTATAGCTATAGATCTCATCAAAATCTCTAAGCTGTTCATCAGTCGCTCATTCCGTCAATTCCTTACGATATCTCGCGATAAACGGAACAGTATTTCCTTCATCCAAAAGCTGAACGATACTGCGAACTATATTTGGGGATATACCAACTTTTTTACTGATAATTCCTATCAAATCTGCCATTAAAAACAATGAAACGATAAAACGAAAAAACGGTGAATTGAAGCCGAAGTATAAAAAAATCTCACCCGGGTGCAAGGCAAGAAAATGCATGATTTCTCTGTCCTCCTTTTTAAAGGAGGAGGTATCCGCATTTTGCGGATGGAGGATTTAAGAGCAAATTGTCTTACAAATCCCTCTGCCTTCGGCCTCTCCCTTTACAAAGGGAGACAAAATCTTGGTGGAAAGTTAAGAGTTATGAATTATGAATAGCACTAGTTAATTTAAAGCACCTCGACTATTTCTATATTTTTATTTACAAAGGTATACAGCTTCGCTGGCCTATATTGAACGCCTATTTCTTTGTCTCAAGTCGCTTTGACTAATCATATTTTATCAATCTTTTTTCTGAAGTTTCTTACGTCAATAGTTTGATCAAGGACGGTTTCATAGACATCTTGGAGTTGTCTTAATGTAAATTTTTTGGGTAAAATATATTGTGCGACATTGGTATATTCTATCTTTCGTTTCAGTCTTTGTATCGCATAGTCGACGATTTTTTTATGATCAAAAGCAAGTTTTGGAAGTTTTTTTATATCGCAAAATGTTGTTTCTGAAACATCAGATCACGCTTTGGGCGACATATTTTCTCTCGACATCAATGCGATGTATGCGCAAGATATTGCCCTTCCTCTCGGATCTCTTTTGACTTCAGAAAAAGTATAGAGTTGCTCGAGGTAGATGTTTTTTACATTCGTCTCTTCTGCTAAATCTCTATATGCTGCTTCTTGAAGCGTTTCACTTTCAAGAACAAATCATCCAGGTAAAGACCATTCTCACTTAAACGGAGCTACTGATCTTTTGATTAAGAGAATTTGCAAACTTCCTTTGCTGATAGTGAAAACGATACTATCAACAGTAACAAGAATACTTTGTTTGATCATTCTCCAGAAAAACAAATAAAAACAAAAAGACACACTTTGCCCAGTGTATCTTTTTTTCTACAAAAATCAATAATTGTTGTAAGTACAATTAGACCATATTGTTTAATTCATTGATAATATTTTGTTCTGCTTTATCTTGAAGCTTTTGTGTGAAATATGAGGTATGATAAATGTCTTTTTTATTCAACAATCAATGCAAGAATGCACTCCTTCATACTTTATATTCTTGGTCAGTATACGTATAATACTCTCTTCTCATGTCTTTTGTATATTGTGTATAGGTGCGAAAATCACTTCAGAGGATAGAGTTATCTATATCTAGCATGAACTTTGCATCTGGATGTGTAGGCACAATAACATGTTTAGTTGCAATAATGAGCTGTTTAACTCTTTCAATAAAGTTTTTGGATAATCATCGGAGAGTTAATATTTTTTCAGCAAATTCTGCGCTGTCTTCTTCATTGGTTTTTGATCTGGGATCATAAACGATATCATGAAACAAGAACGCACATTCTACAGCATCTGTCTCTTGGAAGAGATGTTTTATTTTATAAAACTTATTTAAACAGTCGACATAGTGAAGTCGTTTGTGATAAGATCATTTTATTTTTTTAGAGATATCATCTCGTTCTCATCAAGTATTTCCCTC
Source organism: candidate division SR1 bacterium (assembly GCA_026397475.1). GTDB lineage: Bacteria > Patescibacteriota > Gracilibacteria > Absconditabacterales > Absconditicoccaceae > CAJBLF01. Next base: position 9,151 of record JAPLUT010000008.1, read on the forward strand.
TTTATCATACATGTTCCTAAACTGAATGAACAGTTTCTTAGGATCTTCTTGTACTCACAATCTATTTATCAATCCGACAAAACGAAGTTCTCAGAAGGTGTCTACCTGCGCCAAAAGAGAGTTAAAATGTTGTTCTAATTCTTCATCTGAATGAGGTCAGATAATGGTATTGAGTGATCATCGCTTATCTTCCTTTATTTGTTTTTCAAAGATATCCGCTTTGGTTTTAGCAGAATGTTGGCTAGATATTCTTTGTTGTATTTCTTCTGGCGTGGATCATCTTTTTGCTAATCTCTCTGCCTGAAGTTGTTCATGCACATCGAAAAGCAAGATATTATTGTTTGCCACATGTGAAGTTCCTGATTCTGCTATAAGTGATGCATTGTAGAGCAAAAGTCATTTTTTATTTGTCATTTCTCTTCTCAATCTTACTTGTATCGGAGTATGCATAATCTCATTGAGTTTTTTCAATTTTTCTCAATCAGAAAACACACAAGATCAAAGTTTTTTTCTATCGATGCTTCCATCCGTATTTTGTAAATCCTGTCAGAATGTTTCAGCAATTATTTTTCTTACTTCTTGATACCTAGGTTCAGGCAGCGTTCATATGATGTCGTGGCCTATTTTATCCAAGTCTAAATTATGTACCGATATACCGTTCTTTTTCCCTATTTCCAAAAACCTATCTGTTGCGTATGATTTTCATGAGCAAATACTTCCCGTAATTCATCAAATATATTGGTCATGAATTCTTCATTCAAGAGCCTGTTTTATATTGAGCGGAACGTATTCTCTTATCTTGTCTCACTGTTCTTTAAGTATTGCTTTTGCGGCACTAGAGCTAACGTCTTGGAGATCCTTGTTGGTATTGAAATTAATGAAATCCAATCACAAACCCTGTCTCATAATTGCTCTTTGCAAATCTTGTTCGACATCAAAATCTCTACTATTTCTGATCCCTCTTACGATAGGGTTATATTTATTTTCATAAGCGAACTGAGGAAGCATACCTCTAAATGCGATAACATCAACATTTAGAACATCTATCAATGCCTGGCGGGCGAGCTGCATTCTTTCCTGGAGAGAAAACATGTTTTTCCCTTCTTTATCAGGATTTGAACCTACGGCAAGCGTCACGGTATCAAATCGGTTCAAGGCCCTTTTGACAATATCTATATGTCCATAAGTAAGCGGATCCAGTGATCACGGGTAGAGTGCGTTTTTCATTATGCCTATAAAAAAAGGTAAAATATTATTTTTTTAGTGAAAGATTATATGCAGAAACTCTAAATTTATTTTCTTGTCCTATGTTGGTTTTTGGAATTTGTGAGAGGATGGTCATGCTTCCGTTTTCTGGTATCCAAAGATTATTTAGTTTATAAAAGGTTTGAAAGCTTCCTCCAAAAACAGAAAGCAATGCTCAGAGTTCAGTGAGATGATGAGAGAATATTTGAGTATTTTTTGGCTTATCTTCTTTATAGTTTCTGAGCAAAAATTCCTTAGATCTTGCATTAGTTTGTACTTGCGACTCTCCTCATGTAGGCGAAGTGTAATAGTATATTTTTTCCTTTTGCTCTTGAGAAAGTTTGTCGTGAAATCATTCTGTTCCGCTTCGGAAGTTTCTAATAAAGTTTGGCGCAATATTGGATCCATGATCTCTTTCTCTGATTCTTTCATCTATTTTAATTGCCACTTCTTTCCCTTGGAATGATCAAACGATGAGGTCTTCAAGCTTCGTTTCATCTATAAGTTTTTCAAAGTCGATATCCAGTCATGCAATATTTTTGAGAAAATAATGTGCGGTAAGTTTTGTCCTGACATAGGGAGAGATGTAAATAACGTCGGGGAATAATTCAGGATTATTTTTTATAAATTCTGCGTAGAGTTTAGAAATTTCTTCTCACTCTTTTTTTCATGCTTCAGAAAGTCAGGTTTCATAATCTATCCCTACCTGTTTGAGAAAGTCATTTAATAGGCTTTCAGCTAATAATTTTTTCTTTGGAATATCTTGAGTAGACATAAATTCAATATAATCAGAATTTTTTTTCACACTTTCCTTGTATTCATTATAGGTACTTTCAAGATGTCTGATGAAAGTGATATGTTTGGTATCAGGAATCTTATCCAAGATAATCTGTCCCGGAAGTTGTTTAAATTTTTCCATATCTAAAATATCTAATAGGGGCTTTTGAAGTGCTCCCACATAGAATTTGATGTTCGGTCATGCGACGAATCATTCTTTAGGAAAATTCGGGACAAGCTGCATATAAGATAGGACATTAATAAAATTATATAAAAGACTATACATATTCTAAGGATAAAGTCAATCTATCTTTTTGGCTAATACTCGCCTCATTTTATCGACTTATTGTCATTGTTACATTTTCTCTTGCAATTGAAAAGAAATTGTATAAGATACAATTACTAAAGAAAAACACAAATAAAATATTTACTATTTTTTTACCATATAGGAACCTCAAAATATTCCTATAGATAAAAACGACGTTAAAGTTCCTTGTTAGAACTTTCGGCGTCTTATTTTACCCTCTACTTATTGTATATAGTACACTTACAAATCTTATTTTATTATTTTACCCAACACAACCATGAACAAGTTTTCCATAAAAAACAGTGCATTCATAAGCATAGACAATACAAGAACGTTTGAAGACAAGAGCCTTAACGAACTCTACGTTCCTGAGTGAGAACAAGCTGCAATTATTAGCAAAAAAGTTGCTGATATCTGCAGATCCGCTGGCATGCTTACCGTCAACGTCTTTGACAAACACACGAGAGGACATATTTCCTTCGCTTCGAGTTATACGAATAAAAAACCCTACGATTCTATCACTTACGAAGAAGTGAGATATTGGACACAAGAGCGCAATGGACTTTCTGCTCAAGCAAAATTCACCGTTAAACAACTCCAAGAGTATTTACTAAATTCACCTGATCAAAAAAATAAAGTACGACCTGACCATGCAAAAGGATGGACGGAAAGTTCCGACCTTATGCCTCCCTTATTGCCCAACGATTTCATCATTCATCTTCCCAAGTGAGACAAGGTAAATGAACATCCTTACGGGGGATTTATAGGAACGGTATTGGATAGAGAACTCAAGAAAAGAAGCATTGATACGATATTTATCTGATGAGTAGCTACGGATTATTGTTCATGAGAAACAGGAGTACAGTGATTAGATCTCAATTATAATGTATATATGATTACGGACGCCATTAGAGGAATTAAACAAGAAACAGTAGATGAAATGATGGATCTCCTTCTGTCAAAAAATGTTAATTTTATAGATAGCGAATGATTTAAAAAACTCATCAAATCTCCCAACAGTGTTTTAGCTTCCTAATATTCCAATCTTTTATTTTTTAATCTCTTAATTATGTCTTTCAATCAAGCTTCATATAAAAGTCATCTTCAAGAATTTCCAGAAATTACTTTTGAAGAGTACCAACAAATTACTGATCTTCAGATCAGAAGAGATATCGCAAAGAAAAACAAAATTATCCAAACAGATGCTTATAACAGAACAATGAATTTTCTTAAGTGAAAAAAATCCAAAGAACGGGAAACCTATACGCTTTCATTTAGAAGGTCACCAAACAAAAAATACGTGGTTGTCGATGGAATAAGAAGCGCACTCAAAGATATTTTAGGAATCAAAATCTCACAAAGGGAACTCGATTTTGCAAAAGCATTTTACGCAGATCAAAAATCAAAAGGAGGAAACTGATATTTCGATGAACAGATGTGGCAAGACGTAGTAAACAATTGATGATTGGTCCCTCTCACAATCTCTGCGTTAGACGATGGTACGATTATAAAACCCAAAGAACCAGTAATGGTTGTTTCTTGACCGGGTGAATTATGAGCAGTCTATGAGCCATTATTTCTTAGAACGTTTTTCAAAAGCATTGTGGCCACAGACGCACGTTACTTAGATGAAATTATTTGAGAAGGCAGAGTAGCTGAATTTGGGAAAAGAGCGGCACCCAATGAAGACTTTCATTTAGACGCTGTAGAATGAAATATCGTCGGAGGCGGACTCAAGATTACTTCAAACGATATCGCTGCGTTAGTATACCCACAAGTTCTTTCATGAGGGACAACGGCACATAGATATCTTGCATGTTATCCTAGTGAAGACGAAGCATTTTATAACGCTATCGAAAAAGTAGATAAGATTGCTTTGCTTGTAGACCTTGTAGATTCTTACCAATGAATAGACAAGGTTGTCGCCCTCAAAAAGAAGTATAGAGATTCATGAAAAGTCATTGCCATGAGATTGGATAGTTGAAATCTTGCTGATCAAGCGGTATATGCGCTTAGGAAATTACAAGAACACAATATGCTTGATCCTAAAATTGATAAGATAGTAGTGGCAGATATCTCTACGATAGACGACGTAAGGCGTGTAGAAGAAGCAGTAACTGAGGCGGGATTCAATCCAAAAGACTTCATTCAGTATGGGCTTGGATGATTATTAGTCGCTAGAAATAAAACAAGAGACGCACTTTCAGCAGGATATAAACTAACAGAAACAGAAAATGGACCGACAGGAAAACTTTCTAATGACATAGATAAAAAGCCAACTCCCGGTACGCCAAATATAGAAATCAGGCATGACGGATATAGGGTTATTGTACAAGAAAGTGAATCAGTTGATTGAAAAAGATTATTAAAAAAAGTATGTGAAAATTGAGTATTAACATATGACGATAACGATATCCAGGCAGTAACTGATGCAAGAAATAATCTCTTAGAGACATTACAACGAATCGAATATCCTACCATGGATAGCTTTACAACTATGAGATATCGTGTCGAGTTTGAAAAAAGGGTAACAGGAAAAGATTCTATTTAAACAAGAAGAAACCCCAGAGAAAAAAGTTTTATACTTTATTGCACATTATAATGAAGATAGGAATAGCACAGATAAATACAAAAGTTGGGGACATTGCCTACAACCAAAGAAAGATTGAAGGAGTAATCCAAAAACTTGGCAAAGATGCTGATGTTATTGTTTTTCCAGAAATGAGTCTTTCTGGATATCCCCTCAATGATCTGATTGACGACAAATCTTTCGTCATTGAGCAAAAGGAAGTGTTGTACAAAATTAGAGATCTTGTTTCTCAGACTAATGGAAATTTAAAGATCATTCTCTGATGTATCGATTATAGTGAATCTGAAAAACTTCCTTCCGGTGAGATGAAAAAGTACAATGCTGCTGCCGTGATTGGCAAAGATATTCAGATCTATCACAAAAGATTGTTGCCAAATTACGACGTATTTTTTGAGCAGAGATATTTTTCTCCTGGTAAAGATTGACTCACCTTCAATATCGCAAAGGATTTGACATGAGCATTGACTATATGTGAAGATATTCGAGATGATACTTATGAAGTAAAGCCTATTCAATCATATAAAGACAAAGACGTTGATGTGATTTTCAATATTTCAAGCTCTCCGTATACGACAAAAAAATTACAAAAAAGAATGTCAATCCTTTCAAAACACGCAAGAGATTTGCAAGCGCACATGGTCTATGTCAACCAAGTAGGAGGACAAGATGAATTAGTCTTTGATGGCGGAAGTATGGTCATGAATGCAGATTGATCTTTGGTACATCTCAGCAAAAGATTTGAAGAAGAGATAATAATTGTAGATACGAATAAAAAATCCGATGGTGAACATGCTGGTTATGATGTGAGTTTTGAAAATCAATGTCCTCAGTGATCTATGCTGGATGCGATGAAGCTTTGACTTAAGGATTATTTAGCCAAGACATGAATCCAAGATGTCGTGATAGGGGTTTCATGAGGAATAGATTCTGCATTAAGTCTTTATATTTTATCTCAAGTTTTAAGTCCAGAACGCATTCATGCAATCTATATGCCTACTAAATTCAATAGTGATGAGTCATATTCCCTTTCTCAAGAAATTGCAGACAATGTAGGTGTAAAACTACAAGTCTGAGAAATAAATGATCTTCTCAGAGGATTCGAAAAATTTGGAGAAGAAAAATTATGAAAAAAACCTGAAGGCATCACGCACGAAAACATCCAAGCAAGAATCAGAGGAATGATACTTATGAATATCGCCAATGATACTCACGGCATGGTAATTAATAATTCAAATAAGACTGAGCTCGCGATGGGATATGGAACTTTGTACGGTGACTTAATCGGCGGACTTTCTTTGATCGGGGATCTTAACAAAAGAGAAGTGTATGATTTAGCAAAACATATTAATGCTCACAATCACAAAGAGATAATTCCAAACAAAATAATCACCAGAAAGGCTTCAGCAGAACTTGCTCCAGGACAGGTAGATCCTTTTGACTACACAAGAGTTCCTGATGCGATAGAAGAATTACAATTCGGCGCATCTATACAGGAGACAGCAAAAAAATATTCACTCGATATCGAAGAAGTTGCTGCACTAAGAAAAAGAATCAAACTCAATGAATTTAAAATCAGACAAGCTCCACCCGTCATCAAGCTCAAAGAAAGATCAGTTTGAATAGGGAGGTTGTATCCTGTTGTAGAAAGTTAATTAACAAAACGATAAATGATTGACAAATGTTCCCCCGCAGTACTGCGGGGCCGTGACAAAAATTAGCCTGCAAAACAGCAACCTTTCATCAAATTTTCGTCCATCCTTCGTCATCCATTTCAATGGATATTTAGTTTTTAAAAGTTCCCATGAAAAATAACGAAATTATTTACTATCCTATCATTGATGACAACAATTTCATTCGTCCCAAAATTAGACAACGAACAGAAAATGTTAAGGTAGCTTTAGGTAAATCATTGATGAACATCTCACTTGATATCAATAAAGCAAACGCTTTTCTTGTCGCGGGGTGAGATGGGTTTATGCTGGACACGATGAAGAAATATTATGATTTCAAAAAGTCTCCTGAGGAAAATAAATTATTTCTTGGCGTAAACTGTGGAACTCTCGGATTCCTTTTAAATGATGTTAATCAATGGGGAGAATTACCAAAAACAACAGAAGAAATCGATATCATCAAGTGATATATTATGAAAGTAGAAATTCTAAAAAAGGATAATCAAAAGGAAATAAAATATGCAATTAATGATGTAGTGGTGGGAGGAAATGTTCTAGATTATTTCAAATTCTTTGTCAATTGACCTACTACAAAAGAAGAATTTTACGGGACAGGGGTGATGGTTTCTAGTGCATTAGGGAGTACCGCTTATTGGCTCAATAACTGAGGTCCTATGATGTCATCAGGAAGTGATGTCCGATGAATAAGTGGAATAGCCGCATTACCATTTCGTCCCAAAGGGATCAGACCAGAAGAAATAACTATCAAAATAAAATGAAGAAGTCCAGCAATGGTGGGCGTTGATGGCTATCAATGAAGAGTAGACGACATCGAAGAACTTACGATTAGCCCAACAGCACATTACACGAGCATAGCTTTTCTTAAAGACGAACATTTCAATACCAAAAGAATGCTTCTTTCACAAAAGAAAGTACTCTGAGAACACATTTAGCCATTTACAAAATTTGAACCATGGAAAACAAAACATGACTCTTCATAACTCGCGCACAGCCAGGATTACACTTCGGACAACTAGATGGGATCCAACAAGCTATCGACCAATGAATCAATAAATTGCTCATCTGAGTTGGGTCTGCAAACAAGGAGTTTACAAGTGAAAATCCATTCACTTACAGCGAGAGGAAACAGATGATAGAGCTTAGCGCAAAAGACCTTTTACAAAATATTGAAGTAGAGGTTTTTCCTATACCTGATTTATGAGATAATGAAATGTGGAGAAACTATATTTTACAAAACATCCCTTCATTCAAATATATTGTAACCGGAAATGCACGGGTCCAAGAGGTGTTCAAAGACTCAGACAAAACTATTGTTCCGATTGAGATAAGAACTTTCATCAAGTGATCAACGATCAGATGATGGCTAGTAAACAATGATATTGATGAAGTTAAAAAGGTAGTATCTCCCAAGACAGTAGAATATTTACAACACATACATGCTCCTGAGAGATTGAGAGAAATATTTAATAAAGAAAGAAAAACCCCAAGTTTGGTCGTAGATGTTGTTTTGATTGATGAGGAATGAAAATTGATTTTAATCCAGAGAAATAATTTTCCAGAAGGCATAGCCTTGCCAGGCGGATTTAATGATTATGGAGAAACTTCAAGAATAGCAGGAAAAAGAGAAGTTAAAGAGGAAACAGGATTGGTCATAGAGATAGAAAAGGATTTAGGTACATGGGATGATCCCAAGAGAGATCCTCGTGCACACAACGTTAGTCGTGCATTCAAAGGCAAGATTATTGGAGGGAAATTAAGGTCATTTGGTGATGAGGAAATCAAAAGGATAGTAAGGGTAGATCCTAAAGATTTAAATCAGATTATTTTCGCTTTTCCTGATCATAAAGAGATGATTTTGGCCGCTTTGGTATAAATAAAAAAATCGGTCTAGAAAGGACCGATTTTTTTTTTCTTAGCGTATTTCTTCTTTATGTATTGATTGTTTATGGGAGAGAGATTCTTTCACATACAGTCCATATGCGATAGCAAAAAGCGCCATGAACGGATAGACAATCATCCTATCGACAAAACTCTGGAGAACAAGTCATTCGATACTGAGTCCCAATATTCCGACACCAAATGCGAATACAATCGCGCCATACATTTTTTTCTTTTTAGTGATTTTATTGTCCGTATTCTTTTCTTCTTCATATGCCTTATATGCTATTTGATGGAGGTATCCATAAAGGAACAATCGTCCTATAAATCATAAGAAGCCATATTCCAATCGTATCTGTAAGTACTGATTTTCTGGATTGTACGCTTTTATTCATTCAATCTGATGAGAAGCGGGTCATGCCGTTCATGCGCCTTGTCCCCAGAGAGGTCTTTCTCAGATTTTTTGTAAGGCCTCTACGACAAGCCTAAAATGTCCTGTATTTGAAAACTCTCTCGTGATGATTTGCTTCTGTCCAAAATAAGTCACCCCACCAAAAACCACCAGCAGAGGAATAAATCATCGCAGGGCCATCTTCCAATATTTTCTTGGGAACTGTAAGAGCACAAGGATGATGGTTTGAATAATCCACACCCCCCAAGCAGCTCTAGAAAACGTAGACATGATAGCAACTCCATATAAACTTCCTCGAAGTATCTTATCTTTTAACGATCTATTTTTAAAACATAGCATAAAAAATAATGGCCAAAACGCAATCAGGAAGAATCATCGACTGATAGGTCTTTCAAAGAGAAATTGGTTACGTGCATATCCACTATCGAACTGGGTGTAATATGCAGCCGGAGGAGCAATACCTACATCTCATTCATAGTTGTATTGGTTATATCAAGCAAATTTTAATGCATTGGGTATCAACCAAAGTATTCCTCGCCAGATCAAACTTCATACCAATAGGGTTTTCATAAGTCTACTATATCGTTTGACTAAGTTAATCTCTCTTGCCCCAAAAAACAGAATCGTGACGGTAAAAAATACAATAAAAATCAGGAAGCCTATCATACTATATCTGATCGACATGATCCATGTTTCTATTCACGTATGGTTAATAAATACAGAGACTAAGAAGCTCACAACAATGGTAGCCAAAAATACTCGTACAAAGTTTTTGAGTGGAAATTTTTCGAAAAATTCTTTTAGATTTTTACCATATGGGAAATTTAAATTATTCCCATAGATAGAAATCGGCGTTAAACTTCATTCGGAAGTTTGAGCGCCTATTCTATTTTTCCAAAAATATCGTCCCAAGAATCCAATGAGTCAGATTATTATAATCTCTTTTCGCATCCAGAAAACTTTCCAAAAAGCTCAAGTAAGTCCTAGTCTGTAGGTAACCAATGTTTGGAAAAAGAACTGAAGCAAAAGTCCGATAAAAAATATTTTTGCTACAAGGGTAAGTGTTTTGATAAGTTTATTTGATGCTTCCATGTTCAAAAAGAGAGTGCGATAAAGTTTTATATAAACGTTTTATTAAATTGATAGAAGAGGAGTATAATGGTAATAGCCGCAAGAATTCACTGGATAAACCAAGCTTTCATAACAATAGTTGTCTCGTTAAATCCCTTTTTTTCAAAAAGATGATGAAGCGGCGCAACCAAAAAAAGTTTTTTTTTGAAATATTTTTTCCAAAATATTTGTAAAAAGCTAGATCCTAAGTCTATGATAAAGAGTCAGAAGAGAAGAATGAAGGGTATAAATATACCCGTTCTCATATTCAAAAAATACAAAAGTGAGGCGATAAGTCATCATAAGGCAAATGCTCAACTGTCGCCCATAAAGATCTTTGCGGGATGGATGTTATAAAACATAAATGCTACTACGATAGCAATCATGATAACGATGACGGTAGTTGCAATATAGGTTTGATTAAAGAACAAGATAACAGCAAGAACAAAAAGGATAACGGTCATTAGCCCTCAGGCTAATCCATCAAGTCCATCTGTGATATTGATGGCATTGACGATAGCTATTGTAGTAAAAAAAGTAAGTATCGGATACAGTAATCATAATGATATTTTTCATGCAATAGGCCATAAATTGATATAGTCTATGCCCAATCTGCTATAAAATCGTCGGCTAATAAACGCAGAGAAAATAACCATGCCAATAAGTTTTGCTTTCGCACTAAGTCATTTTACTGCACCATGTCATTTGATATTTAAAAAGTCATCGAGAAGTCAGAGAAGTCACATACTGAAGAAACCAAAGAGGAGAACGTAAGTTTCTTGTCTATTAAATAATGTATTTTTTATAAATCCCTGATCTTTTAAAATATAAGAGAGCCCTATCATCAGCGCCATCACTATCAAAAAAACACCTCCTCACATGGTTGGCGTTCATTGTTTATGCTCATGAAGTTTAGAGAATATCGTTGATTTTTCTCAGGTAACTGCTGCTTCGCGAATGGTCTTTCAGAGTTTGTATTTTCTGAGTACATTTATGTATATAGGAAAGATAATCCAAGAAATGAAAAATGCAATCAAACCAAACATGATGATGTTATTCAATTTTACTAACATAATATCTCTAACACAACATAAAAGAATTCGCGTAGGGACAAAAGTGTAGTCAAATTTGTAGTGTATTTCAAGTATAAATACGAAAAAGCTATTGTCAACTATATTTTTGACATATCAAATATGCTAATTAGGTATTGCAATATAGTAATATATCTTTATACTAAAAAAGAGATGTTTTATCCAAAACAATCAATCATGCAGCCCCAAGCATTGCTTTATTCTTTGGATCCCAAAAGCACATTTACACAAATGTCAGATCAAGAAAATCTATTATATGATACCAACAAATACAAAAAGCTTGATGATTGGGTATCGGAAAATAATATCAAAGCAATGATGTTCTCAGAGGAGGAGTTTCATTACAAATTTTTTGCTATCAGACCAAAAGTAAAAATAATATATTATTGTGGAGATATTTCTCTGCTCAATAATAAAATTCTCGGGATTGTCGGTCCAAGAAGCATGTCTGATTATGCAAAAAGAGTTTTAGAGTCCTTATTTGCTGAAGCAAATGGACATGATCTAGTTACCATTTCAGGAATGGCTGAGGGAGTAGATCAGCTTTGTCATAAGCTTTCTCATGACTACAAGATTCCCACGATAGCCGTCTTGTGATGATGACTTGGTCGGTATTTTAGGAGACAAGAACGCGCAATAATTGAGCAAATTGTTGCTAATGGCGGACTCGTCATCTCCGAATATAAGCTCTGAGAAAAACCTACAAAGTATACATTTCCCCAAAGAAATCGTTTGATTGCTTGATTGTCTGATGTCTTGTTTCTCCCAGAAGCAGGAGAAAAATCATGAAGCCTAGTTACAGTAAGTTGTGCTATAGAGATGCAAAAGCCCGTCTATGCGACACCGAGTTCCATCTTTTCCCCCACAAGCGCAGGTATTTTACAGCTGATAGAAAACGGCTACGTAAAACCAATTTTCAATCTCCCAAAATTTCTCTCTAACTATTTCCCTTCCAAAAATAATTTTTCTAGACCATCTTCTATGGTTCTCCTGACGGACAAAGAGCAATTACTTTTGGCTGCTCTTTCCTGCTCCGAATCAACGGGAATACAATCAATTCTTATGGGTATAGGTGGTGAGATTCAAGAACTTGTAGAACTTCTTAGTATGTTAGAAATCAAAGGATTGATTTTACAAGATTGTCCAGGAAAATATATGTTGGCATAACAGCAACTTCATATTGAAATTTATAAGATATTGCGTATCTATACAGTATACAACAATGCATTTTTTATTGTTTTTTGTTATCTGATGTTTTCCAAAAAAAACAAGAAGAAAGGTCTCGTTCTTTTCACCAGAAAAGGATTTACGTTAATAGAAATGCTTATCGTAATAGTTATTATAGGTATCCTTGCAGCAGCGCTTATTCCAAGACTTTCCAGCGCAAGAGGAAGGGCAAACGATGTCGCTCGTAAAGCTGACGTTGCTCAAGTAGCAGCAGCATTGGTATCTTATCAAATAGATAGAGGATCATTTCCTTCATCAGCAGGAGCTTTGACTTTGATTTCTGGAAATTTAATTTCTGCAGGGATGTCAGCTATACCAGAAGACCCAAATACGAGTAGAGTATTTGATGGAATTGCATGATGATCGACAGGACAATATAGTTATACGCCTATAACCAAATCATGAATACCCGCAAATGGATTTATATTGATGGCAGGATCAGAAACAGAATGATGATCAAATTGGATATCTACAGGAAACAATATTTCAAGTAGTACAGACTATGTAAATATAAAGTTATGTAAGATTTTCACAAAATGAACCGCCTCAAACGACGGAAATGGAAATTGTGGATATGTAAATCTTAGTCAGCTCAGATACATCTACTTGTATTAGTACAGAATACAAAGTACAAAACTAAGTTCTAAATTCTAAGTTCTTTTATAAAATTATCACCTCAGGTTCTAGACTTACTTCAAAAAGTTCTAGAACTTTTTTTTGTATCGCCTGAGCAAAGGTTTGTATGTCTTTTCCAGTAGCCCCTCCATTGTTTACAAGGACGAGCGCATGTTTTGTATAAGTTCCTACCGCTCATTCAGTCTTTCATTTAAAGCCAGCGAGCTCGATCAGTTGCCCAGCAGATAACTTGAATGCAGAATGCAGAATTCATAATTTAGAATTATGCACCTCATTCCCCTTGAGTTGTGGATAGCTCAACAATAACTTTTCAAATACATCTTTTCCGACGATGGGATTTTTGAAAAAACTTCATGCCGTTCATATTTTTTCTGGATCAGGCAATTTATTTTGTCTGATAGCGATGATGATATTTGCTAATTCTTGAGCGGATATTTTGGCAGGATCAATTCATTGTATTCAGATGCTTTCTTGGATATCACCATATTGGATATTTGGAATATATTCAGCAGATTGTTTTTCAAACACAAAAGTAACTGCAGTTATTATTATTTTATCTTTCAGTTGGTTTTTGAAAATACTATCACGATAGGCAAACACACATTCACTGGTGCTTCGTATTTTTTTTTCTTTTGTTTCAATGTCTATTCCTTCTACTTGATAGATAATGTCTTTAGCTTCTTTTCCATATGCACCAATATTTCCTACGGGAGCAGCACCTACTTCTCCTGGGATAAGCACCAAATTTTCTCCTCAGACATATCAGTGTCCCAGAGCTCGCATCATAGTTTCATGCCGATTTTCTCCTGCACCAACCCTAACATATGCTTTAGTATCTTCCTCTTTTATAACGGTTCTCCCAGACAAAGAAATTTTTATTATGAGTCCTTTATAGTTTTTCGTGAAGAGGATATTCGCTCATCATCAAAGAATAAAGTGAGGGTATGTAGAAAAAACATCGCTAGAAATCAGATCAAAAATATATTGTTCATTATATATTTCTACAAAAAAATCTGCCTGAACGTCTACGGCAAAAGTATTGTAAGGTTTAAGTGATATATTTTGTCTAAGCATCTCCTTCCATTATAGATGGACTGTGAAATAAATTTGCTCGAGGATATCTTTTTGGAGTTTTTTTTCAATCTTTTATCTCAATCTAGATTGCTCGCCTCAGCTGATCAAATTCATATACAAGGTCATGTATTTCTGCATCTATCGCCATAAATAAGGTACAAAAAGCGCTGATTTTAGTATTATGTTCTTTTTTATCTTCTTTATCAATAAGGCTATTTGCTATGCTTCTAAGGGCATTACGAGTTTTATCTTGTCTCTTCTCTAGGCGCATTCTAGTGTCTTCTATACTTTGGATATGGAGATCTATGTCTATGGTTTTGAGGGTATTTTCTACAATTCTATGTTTGTATTCACTAAGTTTTCTCTTTTCTTCAATAGATAAAAAATCAATAGCATCAATAATTTGATCGGCACTTTCATAGTAAACGCCCAAAGATTTTGCTTGTACATGATAGTTCCCTATACATTCTGCAATTTGATTTGTATAGGTAGCATTAAGTATTTTTCTTTGCTCTGGAGTTTCAGGAACTAATTTTCATTGAATGTCGTTATTTTTATTATTGTTCTTCTTGCCCATACTAAAACAAATACTAGCTAAAATATGAAATTTAATATACACAAAAAAGGCATTATGTCAAGACACAAATATATTCAATAGACTAGGCCTTAGAAAACATGTTCAGGATATGGGGGGTCTAGTTAGAGGCTGCGTTTAGCTCTTTATCTGTTTTTCTACGAGTCCTTTAAGTATTTTAAACTCGTATTCGGTCTGATAAATATCCTCACTTGTTATTGCAAATTTAGTAATAAATTCACTGATTCTGTTTTGGTGTTTGATTTTATCTTCACCATCAAAACTATTTGCGGCGCGTCTAAATCCATTATGAATATGCTCCCATTTCTTTTCAAGGCGACTCATTTTATTTTCTATGTTTTTTATACACATATCTATATCTGTTATTTTGAGCTCATGCGTACTAAGTCTTTTTGCAAACTTCTGAATAGTTGCTTTTTGAGTATCAAGAAAACAAGTAATATACTCCATAGCGAGTTCTGTCTGTTTATAATGTTTCTCCATGTTTCTGGATTTTGTATGGTAGGATTCTATAGTGTCTAAAATATCTCTGGTGAACACTTCATTCAATTCTGCCCTTCTCAATTGTATCTGTTTTTGTCACAGAAGGCCAATGATTTCTCCAATGCGAGTATATCTATCATCAGTATTTACTTCCTTATTCATCTTTGAATATTAGCAAATAAATGTGACTATAAGAGAAGATGATTGTATTATGTTAGCACTCAAATGCATTCAATATGATGAGTTTGAGGAAACATATCCACAGGCTGGATTTCCTTGATACTAAATCATCATTCAATCAGCAATTCAATATCTCTTACCATAGTAACGGGATTACAAGATATATATAACAACTTAAAATCTGATTCTTTTTTGAGATCACAAATCATTTGAACGACATTTTTATGGAGACCATCTCTTGGCGGATCGATGATGACGAGACCAAGATTATTTAGTTTATCTTTTATTTCTGGTGTTTTCGTAAAGGCTTTTTCTGCTGGATTAGCAAGAAAAACTACCTTACTTTCTAGTCCATTTATTTTTGCATTGTACCATGCATCTTGAATTGCTTCCTCGACAATTTCTATTCCGACAAGCTTAGAACCTTTACCAGTTTTGAGAAAACTAATTCCAATAGTTCCTGTTCCACAGTAAAGATCGAGTATCATTCCTTCGATATGTCCGACCATCTTCATTGCCTGACCAAAAAGTTGTTGTGCTCAGAGGGTATTCGTTTGGAAAAAAGAAAAAGGAGAAACTCTAAAAGACACAGCCTCATCAGCCGCCTTTTGTCCTTCGCCAAAGATAAGTTTCTCGTAAATAAATCCATCTCCTCGCAAAGTTTCTGTCTTACAGTCTTGCGACCTCACGACATCAGCTAGACTGTTATTATACGTTATAACAAAGCTCGTTACCTTCTCTTTCAAGAGAGTATCATTTTTAAATATTTCAAGAAGGTCTTTTCGTTGTTGAACTTTCCTCTCTTTCAAATCATGATCGGAAACAGAAAGATTAACCAAAAATTGTTTGGTATTTGTTCCTTCTCTAATCACTAAATGCCTAAAAAACCCCTGATGCGTCATCTGGTCATGGACGGGGAGTTCAGATGTTCTGCAGAGTTCTTTGATATGATCAAATATCTCATTTGCTCCATCAGAAATAAGCCCACAGCTATCGATATCTATAATCTTGCTAAACTCACCCTGCTTATGAAAGCCTACGCTCCAGTCTGAAAGGACTAGATTGGACCCAGGAACTTGGGACTTGGGACTAGGACTCTCTATATTTGTACTAGTTTTATTCTCCTTGTTCCTCGTCCCTTGTTCCTCGTCCCTTGTCCCTCATCCCTTCGTGATGTATTTTCCAAAGCTAAATTCTATTTTATTTCTATAATTCTTTTCACTAGGAGATCAGATCATAGACAATATTGTGAGCTCGGGGAGCTTCCTTTTTATCTTGGTAAATGCATCGTTAACAATATCTTCCTTGAGTTGCATCTGATTTTTGTAACTTAACATCTGCCATTTACACCCACCACATCCGATCTTTCGGGGTTGCTTATTTTCATCATTGGACGAAAGCAAAGAAAAAAAATGCGGACAAAAAACCTTCCCATCGACAATCTTGGGATCGAGTTCTTGGATACGAGTAATATGTGCTTCTACATAATCTTTCTTTTGTTTCACTATTCTCAAATCTACAATACTTCCCGGAAGAGCGCCTCATTTAATCAATATTCTTTTTCCATCGCTCATCCTTGCGAGTCCTACTCATCCGTATCCTATTTTATCTATTTTGATTCTGCTAAGTATTTTTGCCATCAAGAAAGGAGAATAATTAAAGACCTAAATGCGTTCTAATTTTCTTTTCAATGTCGTCGATAGAACCGTTAGCATCTATAGTAATTGCTTTTCATAATTCTTCAAAGTGGTGTATCACATTCACGGTTTCATTCATAAAAATATCTATTCTTTGCTGCATAGCTTCTGGGGTATCATCTTTGCGTCATTCAATGCTAGCTCTTTTCATCATCCTTTCAAGTGCTTGTTCTTTTGACAATTCCAAATGAATCACGACATAGTCCCTATTCATTTCTTTCATTTTTTTACTAAAAAACTCTGCCTGAGTTTTTAGTCTAGGGAAGCCATCTATAATGAGACTTTTGTTGTTAGTCTGAGCTATTTTGATTCCTGTATGGAAAAGATCATGCGTAATAAAATCATCTATCATCTTTCAGCTATTTACAACATCTTTTATGTATTCACCTATCATATTTTCATTCAACATCAACGCTCTGATGGTTTGTCCCATCTCAAAATACCAATAATTAGGCAGATCTTTCAAAAGTATTTTTGCTTGCGTTCCTTTTCCACATCCTTGGATGCCGAGAAATACTATATCCATGCCTACGGCAGGTAAACTTTTCTTCATATATACAATAATTAAATAATATAAATAATATCCTTAGAGGATACTAAGGATGTCGCTGGTACTTTCAACATTTATTGGTTTTAGGTTCATTGTTGTGGGTTTCCTTTAATCTCTGTTAATGTACCACTTTCATAGTTTATAAGGAATATATTTGTTTCTCTAATAAGTTTCGCAGGAATATCTTGATCTACATGGACGTTATCTCCCACTCCATATACATCAATACCATAGCGTTTGAAGAGAGATGCGGGGATTTGAAAGATTATGGAAAGATTTTCTCCACCCTCTCCTGCATGTCAGATAACAGCTTTGTTATAATACTCCGTTGACGTAAAATATGTTTTCTCATCTTCTGTTTTATTTATTTTTAATCCCTCCTTAAAAATTATCTTTTTTAACGTTTCCAAGCTTATTGCGATTCCTCTATAGAAATAAAAATCCCCCTTCTCAAGCGATTCTGGCAACCTACTTGCCAATCGATTTTTGTCGACTCGATGCCTATGTTCATAGTCGTCTCTATGCTCTTCGATATCTTTGAATGCAGTCTCTCGTGCTTCTCTATATAAGGTACTTTTTTTAATAAATATCAAAATACATTCATTGATTTTAGCCGACGAAATTTTTGATTTTGAAGGGGAGATATACTTATTTTCTCATACAGGTTCCATATTCTCGTTAGAAATAAAAACATATATAAATTATATCCAGAATTGTTGATTTTGCAAATTTCAAAATGACTTGACAAATCATATAAAATATGTATAATGGAAAGGTAATTTTACTTTATCGCTCTACAATAATGACAAAAGCACAACAAACCGCTGACCAATACAATACTATAAGATTAGAACTAGTAAAAAAAGGTTCTGTCTTCGGAGAAGAGGCAAAAAACAAGAAGAAATTAGTTCTTGAGGCTTTGTCATGAGTTGAAGAAGCGGGTAAGTCAAAAGAGACCTCACACAAAGCAAAGGTAACGCTTACAAAGAAATTTAGAGAAGAAAATAAAAATCTTATAGCTGAGCACAAAAAGCTCGGGACAGAACATAGAAAAAACGAAGCAGTTTTTCAAGAACTTTTTGCAAAAGCAAAAGAATGAGGATTTACTGATTTGGATGAAGAAACATTTAAAAATGCTATTTCATGAGACAGAGAATCGCTTTCGTGATTAGAAAATAGACTTCTCAAAAAAGAAAATATGGATGCTATAGATAAAGCCAATATGAAAAAAACCTTGGATGACCTCAAAAGAAACGATATGCTCACGCTAGAAAACCTTCAGAAACTAGATAATAATCTTTCTTATACTCCGACAGAAAGAATTATCAATGGAGTATATTTTTCTAGAACAAAATTTGTTCCTGATACTAAGTTCAATGATAAACCAAACAGTTATGGTGTGTTTGAGTGTGAATCAAGAGGCATATTAAAAGGTAAAGAAAAAGGAATATATAAGGCTATGTATAATGGTAATCCAGAGTACTATCTTAGCACAGATAAATATATAGAGCAAGCAGAGAAGCAATGAAAAAAAGCAATAAAGGACAGCGATATCAGGAAGGCGTTGCAATGAATGCCAGGAGATTTTTCAGACAATACACGATATATTTGATGAAATATATTAGGTAATATTTTGGGTTTGTCAATGTCTGGCTGTGTAGATTCAGACGGTCAGCTCTATTACGGAGATGGATATGGATCTCTGAGTTCTGCTTCCCCAGTCCATAGCTACAATACGCGAGCGTTCACATTCAATGAGGATAAAGGTAAACTCTACAATAGCTACAGTAGATACGACGCTCGTCCGTGTCTGTTCCTGACAAAGTAACTCCTGTCCCGCGAAGCGGGCTTGTCCGCCATTTTGGCGGAATTCGACTACCGAGCCGTAAGGCGAGGTCCTGCTTTTTAGCAGGGTTTGACTATTTCTTCAAAAAAATATCGATGAACAAAATGCAAAGCATTTTGTTCATTTTTTCTTATAGGTGTTTTGCCAGAGTCTGGTATCTTAACTCGACCACCAAAAAAGTATTCATTTTTTTGGATGTGAGAGGTACATTGCAGAGCAATGTACGGGATAACAGAGCGTGCATACAGGAGTTCAGTTGTACTCCCGCAGTATTGCGGGAAGTCAAAGATTATATTATCGGTTACGATAGTATGACAAAGTGAGCTACAACATAATAGGCTATGTAGATTCAGACGGTAAACTCTATAACAAAGATGAATATGGATATCTGAGTTCTGCTTCCCCAGTCAATAACAACAATACGCGAGCGTTCAAATTCAATAAGGATAAAGGTAAACTCAACAATAAATACAATAGAAACAACGCTCGTCCGTGTCTGTTCCTGACAAAGCACTCCTTCCCCCGCTTAGGCGGGGGTTTATTTTTATACACTATTATGTTAGACACAGATAAACTTTTAACTGACCTCTTCCAAGCATACTACGACACTCGTCAGCATAAAAGAAACACAAAAAGCGCTGTAGATTTTGAGATGAATTACGAATCAAAGATAATTGACTTACGAAATGATTTGGTAAATTGAACCTACGTTATCAGTCCAAGTATTTGTTTCATTATCCAAGATCCCGTGCAAAGAGAAGTCTTTGCTGCTGATTTTCGTGACAGAATAGTTCATCACTTAATCTATAATTATATCTACGAGATATTCGATCGTCATTTCATTTACGATAGTTATAGTTGCAGATTAGAAAAATGAACGCATTTTGGAATCAAAAGAGTAGATCATTTCATTCGTTCATGTACGCAAAACTATACTCGTGATGCCTATATTCTCAAGCTCGACATCAAGTGATTTTTTATGCACATCGACAAACATATCTTGTTTGAAAAAATTAAATTTTTTTTGTCCTCCTTTTCCAAAGGAGGAGTACCACGAAGTGGGGGAGGATTTAAAAACAAACTTACTATTGATTGCGATTTCCTCATCAATCTTATTCATCAAGTTATTTTTCACGACTCAACCAAGAACTGCATCATAAAATGAAAAAAGACTGATCGAGATTGATTGCCTGATGATAAAAGTTTGTTTCACTCTTCAAAAGATACGGGGCTTGCTATCGGCAACTTAACAAGTCAGTTATTCGCGAATGTTTACTTGGATAGTTTGGACAAATACATCAAGTATGAACTTGGATTTTCGTACTATGGTAGATACGTAGATGATTTTATATTCATCGATACCGATAAACAAAAATTACTTTCTGTTATCACAAAAATCAAAGATTTTCTCAGTGATAAGCTGCATCTTACGCTTCACCCCAAGAAGATATACTTCCAACAGTATTCGAAGTGAGTGCAATTTCTATGAGCATATATCAAACCCCACCGCACATATATTCGCAAAAGAACGATAGGAAATTTTTATAAAAGAATCCAGATAGTAAATAAATCCCTCTGCCTTCGGCATCTCCCTTCACAAAGGGAGAAAAATTTGTCCTCCTTTTGTAAAGGAGGGGAACCACGAAGTGGTGGAGGATTTGATAAAGAACTAATTCAATCAGTGATAAATTCTTATCTATGAATTCTCAATCATTACAAAACCTTTAAAATTAGAAAAAAGGTGATTGGTAATTTTTTCAATAAGTTTTGAAATAATTTCCACTTCACAAAAGCTTATACAAAAGCAATTCCCAATATCAGAAAGCTAAAAGAATCAGAAGTAAGAAAACTTTATTCTCAATGATATTATAGTCGGCTACACAAATAAATCCGAAATATAATGAGGAATTATTGATGTAGCGACTACATAGTTTTCAATAAAAAAGTTATTTATCTTTTAAAAAACTATGCAATGGCAACCTACGATAATCTGCCTGTTTACAAAGTTGCTTATGATTTGCTTCAGAAGTTGTTTTTAGTGGTGAGTGATTTTAAAAGAGATTACAAATATACGCTCTGAGAAACAATAAAAAAAGAGGTTATCGACTTGATTATCTCTATTTACCCTGCAAATTCTCACAAAGAGAAAAAAGTATATCTCGAACAAGCGAGAGGTCATATTGAAGTTGTAAGGTTGTTGATGAGATTGTGTAAGGATCTCAGAGAAATTGACTTGAAAGAGTTTGTTCTTATCAATCAAATGATTGAATCTATAAGTAAACAACTGACAGCTTGGGAAAGGGTAATGGTAAAATAGAAACTCGTACCAACAAAAAAACTCCTTTTCCAAGGAGCTTTCTTTTATATGTCATAGGCGATTGATATTCGCCCCTACAAATCGTTCTATATTCCCATCGTTCAATCGTTCCAAAGTTTATCTCTTTGACCATGTAGGTCCTTTTCTCGCTTTTTTCAAACCTGGTTTCTTTCTTTCCTTGATTCTAGGATCTCTTTTGAGTAATCCATAAGGTTTCAAAGTAAGTCTAAGTTCAGCGTTCCATTCGATCAATGCTCTTGCGATTCCTAGCTTGATAGCATCTGCTTGCCCTGATATTCCTCCACCATTGATAACAATCTCTGCGTCAAACTTTTTCAAGTAGTCGGCACCTAGGGTATTGAGGGGTGAAAGAGCGTTTTCGAGAAGATAAAGATTACCACCAAAATAGTCTGCTAATGGTTTTTTAGATCCATTAGAACTTTTGATGATGAAGCTTCCTGTTCCTTGTCCAAAAAGTTTAACAACAGCAGTTGTTTCTTTTCTTCTTCCTATAGCATAAGTATATTCTTTGTTAGCCATTATTTATAGATAAGGTATAATAAAATATTTATTTGATTTTAGTAAGTACGGTAGGTTTGAAATGATCGAATTCAGTTGTAGTTCCCGTTACCATCTTAAATCTCTTTAATCTTTTGTCTCTGAGTTTGTTCTTAGAAAGCATTCCTCTTACAACAAAGGTAAGTAATTTAGAAGGATTGTTTTTCATAAGCAAATCTCGAGTTACTTGTTTGAGATTACCTTTATATCCACTGTAAGCATACATAACATTATCCGCAAGTTTTTTTCCTGTTACTTTGATCTTGTCGATATTTTCTACAAGAACAAAATCTCCAGCATCCCAGAAGTCAGAATAATATGCTTTGTGCTTTCCTAAAAGCAATTTAGCAATATCAACAGCCAATCTTCCAAGCACTTTCCCACTTGCATCGATTCTCCATCGTGTTCTATTTTTCTCCATATCACCTGGTTTTACTCGGAGAGTTTTATTAAGATCTTTTTTTGTGAATTCCATGACTAAAATGCTAAATTGTTAAAATATTTTACTAAATTATACGTTCTAAATTAGTTTAAGTAATATCTTCTGCACACCATCACCTACTCTAAATCCTAGCTTATAATCAGCTACGAAACTTGATGTAGATCATGATTGTATGTATTTTGGTAAGAGTACGTTCAATACTTTTTTACCTTCAGCCTCACCAAAGATTACAGACTTGATATATCTGATAGACTCTCTTCTTGCATTTTTTTCATCAAGCTTTTTATTCATTTTTACAAGGTTAGCAAAAAATGAATCAATTTCAGACTTGAGTACTTTAGCTCTTTTCGGAGTAGTTGTAGTCTTCCCGTTTTTCACGAGATTACTTAACAATTGTCTTACAAATACATCTCTCTTTTTAGCTCCTGTATGAAGTTCGAGAAGCTTATTCTTCTTATGTCTCATAATACCAGCATTAATATAATTAAAATATTATCCTATCAAAGCTTTGTCTATATTTGCCAATGCGCTATTGATTTCATCAATTGCTTTTCTTCCTACTCATTTCATAAGTAAGAGCTCTCCTTTCTTTTTCTTTTCGAGATCTTCTACATACAATATGTTATTCTTGATCAAAGCGTTTCTTGTTCTTTCGCTAAGAGGAAGAGCATCAATTGGCATTGTTTTGATATTAGCTTCTTCATGGAATTTGTCTTGTACTCTATCAAGATCTTCAAGATCAACAAGAAACGATCTATCGATATACACATTATCAAAGATGAATAATTTAGCATATGAAGCTAATACTTCACCAGCAAACATTACAATCTCTTTTGGTGCAACCCCTTTGAACCATGATCTAACTTCAATCACGAGAAGGTCTTTTGTTGCTCCTGTAAAGTCTTCAATAACTTCTTCTACCTCATATTTTGCGTAATCAATAACCTTAAATTCATTGTCTATCAATAATATATTTGCATCAATATCTTCATCTTTTCTATCGCGAGATCTAAGGTAATCTACGCTGTAATATCCATATCATTTTTCTATTCTCATTTCAACATTGAGCTCGAGTGATGGATCAGTGATTTCAAAAAGTTCTACATCTTCATTCAATACCTCTATTCCAGCAGGAAGTTTAAGATTGTTTGAAGTATAAATACCTATTCCTGAAAATCTTTGAGAAATCCATTGTACATTATCTGCTTTTTCATCAACCTTGAAACGAAGTGTTTTAAAGTTAAGCATCATATCGATTACACTTTCTTTTATTCCATCTATAACATGATATTCGTGATTTACTCATTTTATTTTCAATCCTGTGATAGCTCATCAAACGCTATATCACAAAATGATTCTTCTTAATGCATTTCCAAGTGTTTGTCCAAATCCTCTAGGCAAAAACTTTACTTCAAATTTTGTGGTTCTGTCGTCTACATTTGAGACAATAATTTTTGGGGCTCAGATGAATTTTTGTATATCCAACATACAGAATAATAAAGAGTAAAAGTTTTTTGTTTTATATATCAATTTTATGTTTATGGAAGCCACGGGATTATGATTAGATAACCCACTAGTGAACTACGCTCTCGCATAAAATTCGATAACTTTCAATAAATCTGCAGGTATCCCTAATTCTCCAACCTGAGGATCATTAAGCATTTCTGCGATATTAGCAGCCTTGTCTAATTTTACCCATGAAGGCGTCTTTCCTTTAACTTCTACAGAATTTTGGCTATAAAGTGCAGAGTTCTTTAATTTATCTTTGAGGCTGATTTTGTCTCCTATAGCAACAAATGATGATGGGATATTATGTTTTTTACCGTTTAACAAGAAGTGCCCATGATTAACCATTTGTCTTGCTTGCATAATAGTTTTTGCAAGTCCTGATCTATAAACCACAGAATCCATTCTTCTCTCCAAAAATTGAAAAAGAGCAGTATCATGAGTGATATTTTTGTTTTTTGCATATTTAGCAGCTATCTCTTTAACAATTCTTACGAATTGTCTTTCTGACAACATGTACATTCTTTTAAGTACTTGTTTGTTTCTCAAAAGTTTTCCATATTCAGAAGATCTTTGCATATTAGCCCCATGTTGTCATGGCAAGCTTCTATTTTTTTTCACATTATATTTTTTTGATCAAAATAGATCTACTTGTTCTCTTCTGCATAGTTTGAACTTAGGTCCAGTATACTTCATTCAATGAATAATGAATAATTAAAAATGAATAATGTCGGTATTTCTTTTATTAAATTCTGAATTCTGAATTGTAATTTCTGCATTAGATTAAATTCTCTTTTGTCTCTTTCCTTTACATCCTCCGAATTGTATAGCAGTATTTTCTTTGATATATTTGATGTCGATAAGTCCAATTTCGTTGATAGCCTTGAAAACACCATCTCTTGCTAATCCACATCCTCTGAAAATAACTCCGATTTCTTTGAGTCAAAGGGTTTGAGCTTCTTTCAATAATTGTTTCGTCAAAAGTTCAGCAGCATAAGGCGTGCTTTTTTTGCTTCATTTATATCAGAGTTTCCCTGTTCATCATCAAAGTACTCTATTTCCATTTTCATCTACTAATGCAAGAATAGTATTGTTATCAGTAGTTTGTATGTGAAGAGTTCAACTTTCCAACTTAATATCTCTCTTCTTTTTAGGAGTAGTTGGTTTTGCTTTTGCAGCAACAGCAGGTGTAGCCATAAATAATGAATAATGAATAATTAAAAATGAATAGTGTTAGAATTTAACATTGTTATTTCTTAAGTACTGGTCTTACTTTAGATCTTCCCATAAGTTTTTTTGCAGTTTTTGCATTCTTTCTAGTTACTTGTCCTCTAACAGGCAATCAGAGATTATGTCTCATCCCTCTATAACATTTGATTTCCTTAAGTCTCTTAATAGCAAAAGCTATTTCTCTTTTGAGATCATTTTCAAGAACATATTTTAGAATTTGTTCAAGAATCTTTTTTTGTTCGTCTTCTGAAATATCTTTTACCTTCTTGAGGTAATCTATTTTAGCGTTTGCAAGAATGGTCTTAGACCTTTTGAGTCCTATACCATACACTGAAGTAAGTCAGATCCAAATAGATTTATTTTCCGGTAAAACGTGTCCTGATAATCTAAACATGAGCTTAAAAACAAATAAATAAATATATTAAACATGTATCGACAATTATCATTGTCTTGCTTTGTGTCTAGGGTTTTTTTTACAAACCACATAGAGTATTCCCTTTCTTTTTACTATCTGGCAATACATACATCTTTTTTTGAGAGAAGCCTTGACTTTCATCTTAAGCAATTGCTACTAAATAAAGCTAATTATTTTTTATAATCATTATATCTAAATATAATACGTCATTGAGCCATATCATACTGATTGATTTCTAGTTTTACTCGATCTCAAGTAATAATTGAGATGTTGGATTGACTCATTCTTCATGATTTCTTACAACGAACAAGAGTGTCTACTTCTTTGAGTTTTACCTTAAAAAATCATGCCGGCAATACCTCTAGAACTTCTCAATCTCGCTCCAACACTCATTCTTTACCCATTAATATCGATTTTTTTAATTTCTAAAAACGACTCATGTGGTCTAAATCCTATTGTTCTCTGATATCTATTTTTTCTTTTAAACTTGATAACTCTAATTTTTTCTCCTTTTTGATTTTTGCTTACAACACACTCAACTTTTGCTTTTGCAATATATGGAGCACCTACGATTACCTTGTCTCCCTTGTCATCAAATGCCAAAAGAACATTATCGATAGTTGTTTTTGCTCCTTCGTCCAAACCGACATTATCAACAACGATAGTGTCTCCTTCTTGTACGATATATTGATGTCCTTTGATTTCTACAACAGCATACATAACTAATTAACAATTAATAATTAAAAATGAACAATTCAAGCTACACAATCTTTCCAAGTTGAGCAAGAGTATTGTATTTTTTCTTGTTGGTTCTATATGCGTTAGAAATGATAGCCTTAAGTCTTACATATCTTCTTGCGCTAGGAAACTTAAACGAAACAAACTTTCTGTATCGTTTAGTATTATAGTGCTTTTGCTTTTTAGCTTTATCTAAGATGTGAGACGCCCAAAGTTCTTTCTTGTAGAAAGAAATCATCCTTTCATTGGTGTTGAGATCTCAGGTTCTTCGTATAGTAAATCCCATTGAACAAAAAATTGATAAATAAAAAAAATTTTTTAGCCGTGTGAATATATCATTATTCCATCAAAATGCAAGACTTTATTACGTTTTTTATCACGTCTTACTCAGCATTCATTTCGACGTCTAAAGGAGGTGGCTCAGAGCTTGAATACAACCCTCGCAATACTGCGGGGCAGGCCGTCACATAGTCGCCTAGACAACTGGGTGGGTTCATTATTGGCTATGAGTTTTTTAGTTTGTGATATTATTTATATATACCCGGAGCCGGACTCGAACCGGCACGACTTGCGTCGAGGGATTTTAAGTCCCTTGTGTCTACCATTCCACCACCCGGGCAAAACCCCCTTTGGGGTTGTACACGACTGCTTTCGAAATCTTTAATCACTTCATTTTATTGGTGCTTAAAGTTTCTCAAGTCGTCGGTATATTTCAATCATCCAAAAAAACTTCGTTTCACTGATTTTTTTGGCGGTTGATTATGTTTTATTTTACTACTTCTGCGTATACTTTGTCGAAAACAAGTGGAAACGCAACAGCGATATTAGAAAGAACCTTTCTATTTACAGCTATATGTTTTTTATTCATGCTTCCCATAAAGGTACTATATTTGTTTCCCTTTGCTTGGACAGCAGCAGACAATCTTTCGATTCGAAGTCTTCTGAAGTCTCTCTTTTTCTCTTTTCTGCTTTTATAAGCATGTTGTCATTGTTTAACCAATGCCAATCTTACTTGTTTATATACCTTGCTTCTTCCAAGTCTAAACCCTTTTGCAAGTTTAAGAAACTTTTTATGTCTTCTTTGTCTTTGAAGCCCGTTCGTTACTCTTACCATTTGAACTATTGGTTATAAGGAAATAAAGTTTTTACTTTTTTTTCATATGTTTTAGATAACAATTTTCCATAAGGATTGCTTTTGTTGTTGCTTCCCTTGTTGGTTAAAAGATGGTTGTTACAAGCTTTTTTGAACAACACCTTTTTGCTTTTAGTGATTTTAAATCTTTTTTTTGCTCACGAATGAGTTTTTAAACCTTTTCCCATGATATTATTTACTGAATAAAATGATACTATATCCTTGCGCTTCTTGTTTTGGGGTTTCAAATTGAGATTTCCCGTATTCCGATAAGTCGCCTTTTATTTTTACAAGCTTTTCAATGGCCCTATTAGCATATATTTTTTCTCTTCCTTTGAGCTTGATAAAAAACTTTACATTGTATCTCTCTTTCAAAAACTCTATTGCTTTTTTTATTTTCATTTGAAGATCGTTCTCTCAAATAGCATAATTTATTTTTAGCTCTTTAAGTACGGTTGGTTTTTGAGTTTTTCTTTTTTCTTTATCGTCCTTTCATTTCTGATACATGTATTTTCCATAATCCACTATTTTAACCGTAGAAGTCATGGTCTCTGCATCATATCTCATCTGTACCAAGTCCTTACCTTGTTCTTCTGCTATTTCCAGCGCCCTTTTTCTAGGAAATGTTCCTAAATTAGTTCACGCTTCATCGAGAATAATTATGTTGGGGGCCTTAATTTGCTCATTAAGGTATACCATAAATACTCTGTCTTTATTAAAGGTATTCGTTGGTTTTATCGCCATATACTGGTACAAAGATAAAAGTAAGTAATTACTCCCGGCGGGATTTGAACCCGCGATCTTCACCGTGAGAGGGTGACGTCCTAACCACTAGACTACGAGAGCATAGTAATTGTAGATCGCAATATAAAGCCTGGAGCATTGTCTATATGTTATCTAGATATGTCGGGCAATATGTAATTTACCCTTGCCAAGAATCGAACTTGGATCCACAGCTTAGAAGGCTGTTGTTCTATCCATTGAACTACAAGAGCACAAACCCTAAACCACGTGGATGTTTAGAATAGTTGTTTACTTGGGGAGAGTAGGATTTGAACCTACGTAGCCGTGAGGCGTTTGATTTACAGTCAAATGCAATTGACCACTCTGCCATCTCCCCACAAAAATAATTCAGAATGTGAAATTCAGAATTTAGAATGATGGAGCATTATTTCTTTAAAATTTAAAATTTCAAATTCAAAATTTCAAATTATTTTAATGGTGGACCCTAAGGGAGTCGAACCCTTCGCCTCCTGCGTGCAAGGCAGGCGCTCTAGCCAAATGAGCTAAGGGCCCATATGCAAGATATGCGCTTTTTTTATTGTGTCGCGGGACTAGATTGATTTGTCGGTGTAGGCAATGAAGGAAGGTTCTGTGTAGGCGAACCGGTAGGTATCATTCCAAATAAAACCAAAAATCAAATAATCATAATAATAAAACCAGAGAGAACAAATCCGCTTCTTGTTCCTCATAAGTTTCTATCGAACCAAGCAATATTCCCAAACATATCTGCTATATATCCAGAAAAATATATGACAGCTCATCCTATTCATGCAACCAACAATCCGATGATAATTTGTCTTGCCATACTCTTTTTGTTGAGGAAGTAAGTAGCGGATAACGGGACTCGAACCCGTACGAACAGAGCTGAAGTCTGCTATGCTACACCAATTACATCATATCCGCATATCTGCAATTGAAACAACAACAAAAAAAACTTCGTGGGATACATATATAGATATTTGACACAAAATCAAGCGCTTTTTATTACATTGGGGATTATTTTGATTCTTGTCTAAAATTTTTCTGTATATACGAGTTTATATCACAAGATGTTGAGTTTTTTTATTATATCATCAACAATTTCTGGTTTTCAAGAGACATAAAACTCAGTGTTTAGGTCGAAATGTTCTTTGATAAAATCAATTCTTCAGGACATATATCTTTTTTCATCACCAGACAATGCTTCCCTCGAAACATGTATTTTACAATCAAGACCATGGATTTTTTTAATTTTCTCTTCATAGAAAACGTCTTTTTTATAGGGAACGGAAAAAAACATTGTCTTTTCGGTAGCGCAGTATTTAGCCATATTTATAAGAGGTAGGATGCCAATCCCTATTCATACAAATACTTTTGCTACTGGTGTATCTTGAAGAATAAAATGTCAAAAAATTCATTTAAGATGTATCTCATTTCCTATACGAGTTTTTCTTATAGCAGTATATCATCTATCATCACCAATAAGTTTGATAGCAAAAATAATCATAGTTTTTTCATTATCCGTATCTTGATCTACAATAGAGTAGGCCCTCTCGAAAGGTCATTTTTCATCTTCAAAGAGAAATAATCCCCATTGTCAGGGGGTTATTTTTGCTTCTTTATATGTTTCAATGGTAATCTCTATGATGTCGTCTGTCAACATCTGACGATTGATTATCTTGGCTTTTATCCATTCTTGATCCATAGATTAAGAGAAAATAAATACCTACTCAAGTGGACAGCTAGTGGCTTTTGCTAAAGCAGCAAGAGATTGCTCTCACTCCAAATATACTCCACTAGAAATTTCCCATGTAGGGACTCACTTAAGATTTGAACAACGAGCAAAGTCTTTTGTACATTCTACGTAAGTAATATATTGAAAGCTTTTACCAAAAGTAGCCTTTTGATTTAGACAATGTGTACAGGTTACACTACCATACATGATGGATCATTTACTAGTTAGACATTGAGCAAAAGTATCTAGGTTTTTTACGGGGGTTTGTTGGGCGCATCAAGCAAAAAATAACATACTAAATATCCCTATCAAGGCAATTTTTTTCATACTACTATATATAAAGGATAAAAAATCATCCCAATATAGTAGTTTTTTGTCTCAAGGATTCAACCAAATAAAATTGATGCATATAAAATAGATTAAGATTTGACAAAGCGCCTGATTTGCAATATAATTAAATATATCTGAATATATCCAGATATAGGAAGTTTCGCATTTCAATGTTTCATCTCCTTAGTCGTATAAAAACATGACAAAAAACATCCCTTATTATCAATTAGAAGTTTCAGAAATTTTTGAAAAATTAAAAACTTCTCAAGAATGAATATCTACTGAAGAAGTAAAATTAAGAAGAGGGATTTACGGTAAAAATACCCTTGCTGAGCTTCATCACGAATCAAATTTTCATAAATTTCTTAAGCAGTTTAAAGATGCCCTGATTATTTTATTGATTATAGCCACATTGATTTCAGTATATTTGCAGGATTATAGAGGAGCGATGATTTTAGGTATACTTCTTTTTATTAACGCATGTATAGGATATATTCAAGAAGCGAAAGCAGAAAGGATAATGCAGGCACTCAAAAAAATGCTTCATCCTGTAGCAAAAGTAAAAAGAGATGGAAAACTTATTGAAATAAATGTATCGGAACTTGTGCCTGGCGATGTCGTGTTTTTAGACGAGGGAGATAGTGTTCCTGCGGATCTGAGAGTTATCGAAGAAATGAATCTACAAACCAACGATTTTTCTTTGACAGGAGAATCTAGTCCTGTAAATAAATATATGCATGCTATTAAATGAGATGCGGATGTTGGACAAAGACATAATCTACTTTATATGTGAACAACAGTATCAACCGGAAGTTGATATGGTGTGGTATTTTCAACAGGAATGGAAACAGAGTTGTGAAGAATTGCTTCACTTTCGCATGAGACAATTCCAGGAACTACTACATTACAAAATGAAATGCAAAACATTTCCAAAAAAGTAATTATAGGAACAATTATAATATGTATTATTTTAGTTATTGTCGCATTATTATTGCACTTTTCTGTAAGAGATGCTTTTATGTTTGCAGTAGGTATTGCGGCCGCAATGATTCCTGAGGGATTGCCTGCTGAGGTAAGTATTGCGTTGAGTTTAGCTTCGTGAAGATTAGCAAAAAATAATGCCTTAGTAAAACAATTAGGATCCGTTGAAACGTTAGGATGTATAAATGTGATTTGTAGTGATAAGACATGAACCTTGACCAAAAATGAGATGACCGTCAGAAAAATTTTTGTTTGATGAAATGTTTATGGAGTTACCGGAAGTTGATATGATGGACAAGGAAATGTGTCGCTTGATGATATTAAGGATATAGATGCATGATTTAAAAAAGAATGGAATCATTTTTTTCTTGGATGTTTTCTTAATGCGCATGCAAAAATTAATCCACCCGATGCAGAGCATCCATTGTGGTATGCTCTTGGAGATCCTACTGAGGCAGCATTAATTGTTCTCGCTAAAAAAGTAGGATATGATATAGAGCATGAAGATGTACAATACCCTGAGGTATATGAGTTTGGATTTGATTCCGTGAGAAAAATGATGTCGAGTATCCGTAAGGTTGGTGATGAAACTATCGCATACGTTAAATGAAGTCCTATAGAAGTTCTTGAAAAGTGTTCTTTGTATTATGACGGGAAGACGATTAGAAAAATAACACAAAAAGATAAAGATAAAATACTAGAATCTGTGAATGCTTTGGCAAGTCAGGCAATGAGAAACCTTGCTATTGCATATAAACCGATGATAAATGCTGAAAGTAAGTATACCATGGAAGGTGTGGAAAGTGATTTAATATTTTTATGAGTTGCAAGTATTATTGATCCTCCAAGAGAAGAAGTTGCCGCAGCTATTGTTGCTGCTCATGCCGCGCATATCAAAGTAGTTATGATTACCTGAGATTCTGATTTAACAGCTGAAGCTGTCGGAAAAACTATAGGGATCATAAAAGAAGGTACAGATCTCTGTGTGATTTCCTGAGATAACATCAGACAACAATCAGACATCCAGCTTCTCAAAGATATGCAACACGAGTGTGTGATATTTTGTAGAACCTCACCAGAAGATAAATTAAGAATCGTTGTCCTTCTCAAAACAAACGGAAATATCGTTGCAGTAACGGGAGATGGAATCAATGATGCACCAGCACTTAAACTAGCAAATATCGGCGTAGCTATGGGAAAGATAGGAAGTGATGTTGCAAAGGAAGCGTCTGAAATTATCTTGCTCGATGATAGTTTTGCTACGTTAGTATATGCAATTAGAGAGTGAAGAATTATCTTTCAGAACATAAGAAAATCAGCTATTCTGGCTGTGGCTTCAAACGGTTGAGAGCTTTTCGTTGTACTATTTAGTTTGTTTGTGGGAATGAGTTTTGGCGTTCCTCTTGCAATCAGTGCAGTCCAAATTTTAATGATTGATCTGATGGCAGAACTGATACCGATTACTGCGTTGACTTGGGACCCTCCAGCGAAATGACTCATGGAAGCGGAACCTAGAGATGTAGAACAACATATTTTCAATAAACCAATTATTATAGATTGGTTGTGGTTTGGATTGCTTATGTGAGGAGTGTGATTTATAAATTATATCTTATACTTTATATTTCACGGATTGTCTCTGCATGGGATAAATACCGCATCAGCAGCGTATGCTACTGCTAATGCAGTTACGTATACAAGTATTATGGCATGTCAGTATGTAAATATTTTCTCACTGAGAACAGCATCAAATGAATCTATATTTACTTCTTATTTGTGGTCAAATAAAAAATTATTACGAGCATTTTTAATAAGTTTATGATGAATTTTAATCCTTTTATATGTTCCTGTAATTCGTGATTATTTAGCATTTGGGTCTATGACGCTTAGTGATTGGTTGTTGCCTATTTGTTGAGGAATTTTTTTCTTGCTTATACGTGAGGCGCAAAAATATTTTAAAAGAAGAAGTAGTAAAAAGATTGTTTTAGAATCAGAGGTTGAGGTGATATAATTTCATTTGATGCGTACTGAATAAAACAAAAGTAAGTACCCTATCAATCAATAAAAAAAAGGGTATATACCAGATGATGATTTTATTTTTTTATCAAAACAACGATGAGAAAAACACTAGAAAATCTTACTAAAGCATTCGTAGGAGAATCGCAAGCAAGAAATCGCTATGCGATTTATGCAAGCGTAGCAAGAAAAGAATGATACTTACAAATAGCTGAAGTGTTTGAAGAAACTGCTGAACAAGAAAAAGAACATGCGTCACGATTTTTTAAAATGATCCAGTCCGTCAAAGCAAAGCTTGGTGAAGATATGGGTGAGATACTTGTAGATACGGCAGTATTTGTAAAGATCGGAACGACATTAGAAAACCTTCAATATGCTATCGATGGAGAAACACATGAACATACTATGATGTATCCCGAAATTGCTAAGATAGCTCAAGAAGAATGACTTCCAGAAATAGCTGCAAGAGTCCTTGCTATATCTCATGCAGAAGAACATCATGCAGAAAGATATCAAGCAATACGTGAGCAATTGTCCGCAGGTACTTTAGCTTCAAAAGCTGAAGACATCGAACGAACATGCACTAAATGTGGATATGTACATAAGTGAAAATTTCCTCCAGAAAAATGTCCTTCCTGTGATCATGAAAAAAACTATTACATAGTTAAATCTGAAAAGTATTAAAGCATTATAGAAAAAATCTCCTACATGAGTGTAGGAGATTTTTTTAATTCATACATAATATGATTATCTAAATTCAGTATATACTCTTCGCATGGTGAGCATTACTCGTCCTCTTACTTCTAACATAAACGGTGTAGAGATGTTGTTCATAAGCCCTGCAAGTTTGAGTGCCTGCAAATGCTTCACGTAGTAAAGTTTTCCATTTGTTGTCCCATATGCTGTTTTCCATAAGAACCTAGATATAACAGTACCAAACTGTGCTCTAGGAACTCTTTGATAAGGATTGAAGACGTCCTGTGGAATGGTTCCTTCGGGCTCTAGTCCCATAAATCCATATTCACATGCCTTTTTAATATAATTTTTTGTTTCTGCTGTCTCGTTTGTAATGTCACTAAATGTAGCACATTTTGAATTATTGACCATGATTCATGTTCTAACAAATACGTTTTCTGCAAAGTTTACCATCATCTTTGCAAGATCTTTTCTAAGCAAGGTACCATACATATCTACATTTACACAATCAGGTATCGTTGTGATGTGGAAGTAGTATGCAAAGTCATACGCTCGGTTAAACTCTGTTGTATATGTTGTACATCATCAGGTTATTATAGGGAGATTATGCTGTCCTCCTTCACAAGTATCATCATAATAACTTGGAGAGTAATCTATGCCGGAAGGGTTTGCGCCTGGGAGATTGTTGTTTGACCCTGTGATATATAAACAATTGTCAGGTGGTAATGTTGTTCATCAACCTCATCATCAACCTCATCATCCTGGATTTGTAATGGCTGCTCCAGAAGATACTCCTGCAAAGTATCATAAATAATTTACACTAAACTGACAACGTCTCTCTGCATTCAAAGTACATGTTGTAGAAGGAGAGTTTCATTGTCGTGTCGTACCATCTTGTGATCTATAGAGATAAATAATGTTTCCAGATTGTCCAAGAGAGACAAAAATATCTACAACAAACATTCATCAACTCGTCACTAAAGTTGTGCCTGTCGCTCCTGCTTGTAGAGAAAAATAAATAGATCAGCTAGCAGGTAATCCCACTTCTCAAATATTTGCGACTCATGTTCATGAGGCAGGTGTCGGAGGAAGAACGCTGCCATTCCAACTATCTCAAGAAGAGGTAAACTGTCTTCCAGAAAACAATACATAGTCATTGGATCATGATGCAAAAACAAAGGTATAATTATTTGCCAATGTTGTTGCATTGCCAAGATGTATTGCACCAGAGATGGCCGATATTCATTCATAAATAATATTATCAATGATGTGTCCAATGCTTCCATTTGCATCCCAGACATAGTGGCTGAGGATGTAATGAGTGCCGACGCTTGCAAATAATGAAGTCCCTGAGTAAGTTCCCAAAGGCAGTCCTCACGTAAAATTGTAGGCTACTCCTGCCAATAAAGTATATGTTGTTCCTCTCCAGTTATGGGTAATTTGTCCATGTACCACTCTCGTAAAGTCTCATTCACAACGAGTAAAAAATCATCAACTTAGCGCCAATCCATTATATGATGCATCAAGATTTCTCAATATAATTAAACTGGATTCATCCAAGGGTCGGACTCTATTTCCTCTTTGGGAGTTAAAATAATATCCTCATAGCTGACCCGAACATATTTTTTGTTGTCAATTATTAAGTGTTATTGTTTCTCAGGTGGTAAGTAGTGTTTCGTGGTTGATTAAAAATACTCATTGAAAATCATTGCCTCTAGTGTTGAAATGTACCGTAGAGAATTCATCAGTCATAATTGATGATTCAAGAGGGAAAGTGTCTGCCTTGATAGATGATACGGCTATCGTGGTCAGTACGGCAAGTACTATAATAAATGATACTATCTTTTTTTCCATAGAGCGGAATATATTTTATGATAAACGCATTAAATTCATTATTGTTTATTAATGACATGTTGCTAAGTGATCGTCCATTCTCATTCAAACACTTCAACTTCCTGCACTATTACAGAAACAATATTGTTGGTTTGCTGAGTCATAATATAATGTTCCTTCGGGATAATCAGTTGTATTACTACATACATTCACAGCAGTAGAAACGGCTTTAATACCACCAGCTACGGTAAGCATTGCTCATGGAGCAGTTGATCCTGTTCCTATTCCAACTTTTCAATTTGTTAAAACAGTCATTGCATTTTCTCTATTTCATCCTGTTCCTATTCCTATTTCAAATATACTCGTATAAAGTCAGACATTATATCTTCCTATTGCCATAGAATAATCTCCGCTTGTTGTTCCATAAAACCCCATTGCTGTAGAATAGTTTCCTTCGGCATAAGCAGAATATCCGATTGCTGTAGAATTATATCAAACTGAGTAGGATTCATATCCTATTGCTGTAGAGAAGTCTGCAACCGCATGTGCTTTATATCCCATGGTGGTAGAATATGATCATTCTGCTGTTGTATCACTTCCCATAGCTGTAGAGTAATTTCCGATTGCACTTGTGTTTGTTCCCATCGCCATAGATTCTTGTCCATTCGCTGTAGTGCTATTTCCCATAGTGGTTGATCCACTTCCATTCGCTGTTGTATTATTTCCCATCGCTAGAGAAAATTGTCCATTCGCCGTAGTAGCATTTCCTATCGCCATAGAATTAGTCCCGACTGCTGTAGTGTTGTTTCCCAATGTTGTGGAGTATCCTCCAAACGCAAGTGTTCCGATTCCCATTGCCATAGCATACGTTCAAAGGGATTGGTTATTATATCCCATCGCCATAGAAAACTTGACGCCATTCGCTAAAGAAAACTTTCCAATCGCTATAGCATCAGAAGCAATTGCTTGTGTCCTAGTACCCATTGCTATTGCATCATCTCCTGTAGCTTGTGCGCTAGCGCCCATTGCTATTGAGTCATTCCCATTTGCATGTGCACCATTACCCATCGCTGTAGAAGAAACTCCATTTGCATGTGATGAGTATCCCATCGCCGTGGAGTAATCTCAGAATGCTATAGTGTCATAACCCATCGCTGTAGCGACGGTTCAGCTAGCTATAGTGCCAGATCCCATCGCGGTAGATCCCCATCAATGTGTTGTCGTATTAACTCCTATTGCTGTGGAGTAATCTCCATATGTTGTAGCGCCATTTCCTATTGCTAGAGAATACAGTCAGTTTGTTGTCGTATCGTTCCCCATCGCTAGAGAATAGCCTTGTTTTGCAGATGCTTTATATCCCATTGCTGTTGAAAATATTCCATTTGCGTTTACACCGTTTCCTTTGGAAATAACTCCATTGCTGTGGATACTTCCACTTACTTCAAGGGCATATCCTGCTGATATGCTATTCGTTCAAATAGCTACCGCTCCAGAGTTATAATAAATACTAGGCCCAGCTCACACTAGTAATCGTAGCGAAGTTCATGTACTCGCAGAACCGCCTGTAGGCCAAGTTGTTCTACAATCGCCCAACATACAAAGTGTATTAAAGTTACCTGTTCCATTTACTTCAAATGTATATCATGGAGCTGCTGTTGCGATACCAATTCTTCAGTTGTTTAAAACGGTCATTGCATTTGCTTCATTTCAAAATCAACTTCCTATTCCTATTTCAAATACGCTTCCGGTAAGTCAAATATTATGTGCACCTATCGCTAGAGAATAATCGCCATTACTTATGGTGTCACTTCCCATTGTCATAGATGCAACCCCATTTGCTTGCGTATTGTATCCCATTGCAATAGATGCGACACCATTTGCGATTGTGCCATTTCCCATCGCTAGAGAATTTCTTCCACTTGCGCTTGTGGCTTCTCCTATTGCTGTAGAATAATCTCCTCACGCTATTGCTCCTTTTCCTATTGCCATAGAGCTATCTCCATTTGCTTGTGAGCTAGATCATCATGCGATAGCATATGATCAATTCGCCTGAGTACTTCATCCCATCGCTGTAGAAACATATCATATTGCGCTTGATCCTATTCCCATAGCTACAGATGCTTGTCCATTTGCTTGTGTCCAGTTTCCCATAGCCGTAGAGTACGCTCCACTTGCGCTTGTATTGTATCCCATCGCTGTAGAAAAATTTCCACTTGCTATTGTATATTCTCCCATGGCTGTTGAAGAGCCGCCACTTGCAGTTGTGTTATTTCCCATAGCTGTTGAATAATCTCCCTGTGCAGTTGTATTATTTCCCATGGCTGTTGAAGAGCCGCCACTTGCAGTTGTGCTATTTCCCATAGCTGTTGAAAAAACTCCATTCGCATGGGTATTGTATCCCATAGCTGTTGATTGATTCCCATTAGCTATTGAATCATATCCGATCGCTATAGAAGAGTCTCCATTTGCAGTTGTATGATATCCCATTGTTATAGAGTAAGATCATCTTGCATAGGTATTGCTTCCCATTGCTGTAGATCGATTTCCTCATCATGTCGTATTGTTTCCCATCGCTGTTGAAAAAAATCCTTGTGCATAAGTATTGTTTCCCATTGCCGTAGAAGAGTCTCCATACGCCATAGTGCCAGATCCCATTGCTGTAGATCCCCATCCATTTGCAGTTGTATTGTTTCCCATCGCAGTAGAATAATATCCCTGTGCTATAGTGCGATTACCGATTGCTGTAGAGTAGTCTCCATTTGCTTGTGTATCTTTCCCCATCGCTGTTGAAAATATTCCATTTGCGATTGCGCCATCTCCTTTGGAAACAAATCCATTACTGTGAATGCTTCCACTTACTTCAAGAGCGAATCCTGCAGTTACACCACTTGTTCCGATAGCGACAGCTCCAGATTTATAATAGATATTCGCGCCTGCTCACAATAACCATAGTGATGTTCATGTGCTTGCAGCACTTCCTGTAGGCCAAGTTGTTCTACATACCCCCAACATACAAAGTACATTAAAATTACCGGTTCCATTTACTTCAAAGGTATATCATGGAGCTGTTGTTGCGATGCCCACTCTTCAGTTATTTAAAACCGTCATTGCATTTATTTGTCCAAAATCAGGATTTCCAATACCTATTTCAAAGATACTATTAGTGACTCCTATGTTGTAGTTTCCTATGGCAAGAGATCATGTCCCTATTGCCACTGTTGTATCTCCCATCGCTGTGGAATAATTTCCCTGCGCGCTTGTGTTGTTTCCCATAGCAGTAGAATAATTTCCTAATGCATTACTAGTACCCATTGCTGTAGAGTAGATTCAACTTGAATATGCTGCTCCTATGGCTGTGGAATAATCGCCAACTGCAGAACTTTGTCCGATTGCTGTAGAATAAATTCCATATGCCCAACTTTGTCCCATGGCAGTAGAATAAGACCCTATCGCCGTAGAATATTGTCCCATCGCTGTGGAGTAATCTCCCATTGCTTCCGTGTTTTCTCCCATTGCTGTAGCGCTTACTCATGTGGCTTGAGAGCCATTACCCATGGCAGTAGAATAATTCCCGTTTGCTCTTGTTGCATTACCCATTGCCGTAGACGTATCGCCATTTGCTTTTGTGCCATTACCCATTGCCGTAGAGTACGCTCCACTTGCTATGGTATTTGTTCCGATTGCTGTAGAATTATATCATTTCGCTTGTGTTGAATTTCCGATTGCTGTAGAGTAGTCTCAATTTGCATGTGCACTATTACCCATCGCTAAAGAATTACTTCAAAAGGAAATATCTCCATATCCGATTGTTGTAGAAAAATCTCAATATGCCGCACTCCAGTTTCCTATGGCTATAGAATATGTTCCTCATACCCATGTTCCATTTCCCATCGCTGTAGAGTAGTCTCCCATTGCCGTGGTACCATTTCCTATTGCTGTTGTATTTACTCCTGATATAGCTGCTCCAACGCCTTTGGTGATAAGTCAGTTGCTATATATGCTTCCATCAGTTCATTCCAAGATGATCCCAGTAATCCCACTCGCTGATCAGTCATCAGAAAGTACGATACGTTGGATGTATTGGACAGAGTTTAACAATGTCGTATCTATGTTTGTGGTGCTTGCGTATACGCCAAAAGTGCTGACAAGAAGTCCTCCAGCAAATAGAGCAAGGTATTTTAATTTATTCGTCTTCATCGTTTTCGTACGATAAGCAATAAAAATTGTAATAGTTTCTAATCTCTTATATAGTATACCCAGAAAGTATTTTGTGTCAAAATGCAGGTAGTTTGAGAACTGTTTTTTGTTGACTTCTTGTTTTAAATATGTAAGATATCCGTCTATATTTTTCATTTTTTGTTGCTTTCTTATGAAAATATCAAATACACCTCTTGTATCTGTCATCATGCCTAGTTATAATGGGGCTAGATTCATAGAGGAGGCCCTATTTTCCGCACTTAATCAGAAATACCCAAATATGGAATTTATCGTGGTAAATGATGCTTCCACGGATGCTACTTCAGAAATTATTATGGCTCTCCAAGAAAAAGATGAGAGAATTACTCTGCTCAATAATCCATCAAATCAAGGAATAGCAAAATCACGCAACAGATGAGCGTCTGTAGCAAAAGGAGAATATATTGCAGTTTTAGACTGTGATGATATATGGATTGATCCGTATAAAACGGACAAACAAGTTTCTTTTCTAAAAAAAAATCCAGACACGGGGTTCGTAGGGACAAACAGCATTACCAAAATGTTACGCCAGGGGAATCCTATATATTACAAATCTAATCGTGATAAATCAGATAAAAAGATAAGAGAGAATATTCTGTCGATCTGCCCCTTTCTTCATTCATCAGTAGTATATAAAAATATGTACGATACTATTGGCTGATACCCAGAAGATATTCTTTATGCTGATGATTACGGATATTGGCTCAAGGCAGGAAAATATACAAAATTTGCCAATATCCCAGATTATACAACGCTCTATCATTCGCGTCATGACAATACTAGCCAGACTCATCATTGGCATCAGTTAAAGGAAAGCATCAAGTTGTCATGGAAACATAGAAATGATTATTCAAATACCATTAAATATCTGGCTCAGACACCCTACTACGTTTCCCGTTCTTTGTTAGCCAAACACCTGGAAAAACATTTTCCTTGTTTAAAAGATGAAATTAGTAAAATGATAGGAAGGCCAGCATATAATTCATTTCAGGACAATGATGAAATTTCTCGTCTTATGATTAATGTGCAGAAGGGGTAAGCTTCCTCACCTTCTGCTCTCTGGCGAACAACCTCACCCCACCTCTCCTATCAGAGAGGGGTGCTATAATAACTAGTAACCTCTTTGATAGGAGAGGAACCGAAGGTGAGGTTGAAAAGAAAAAAAAGAAAAAATAAATTAAAATAAAAATTATATAGCAATTCACAAGCAGGAAAAACTCTCCATAGCACCCAAGTAAAAATACTGCTCAAAATCTCTTGCATTTTTTCGTAGCATGATTATAATATACGTGCTATCCTTTTTTTAGCATACAAAATTTACTAACCTTTTTTACATATTTATCATTACAAACAATGGCAAAAATTATTGGAATCGATCTCGGAACAACCAACTCTTGTGTATCTTACATGCTAGGTGACAAGTCAGAAGTCATCGCAAACGCGGAAGGAAAAAGAACAACACCTTCAGTCGTATATATCAAGGGGGACGAATTGCTCGTCGGAGATCTTGCAAAGAGAAAGGCTATTTTAGAGCCAAAAAACGTTATCTACGAGGTGAAGAGATTTATCGGTAGAAAGTATAAAGAAGTGGTCGGTAAAGAAAATCTTCCTTACGAAATCAAAGAAGACAAAGACGGAGGGGTGCTTATCGTTATCGATAAAAAAGAATATAAACCTGAACAAATTTCAGCGTTTATTCTCCAAAAACTCAAAGAAGATGCTGAGAAATTTCTCGGAACTCCTATCACGCAAGCTGTTATTACTACGCCTGCATATTTCAATGATAGTCAAAGAAACGCAACAAAGGCTTCATGAGAAATCGCTGGTCTAAAAGTTGAAAGAATTATCAACGAACCAACGGCTGCTTCATTAGCCTATGGAGAAGGTAAAAATAAGGACGAAAAGATTGCTGTTTTCGATCTTGGAGGAGGAACATTTGATGTGACGATTCTTGAAATCTGAGCAGAATGAACATTCCAGGTTCTCTCAACAAGTGGAGATACTCATCTTGGAGGAGCAGATTTTGATCATATTATTATCAATTATTTAGTAGACTCATTTAAGAAAAAAGAGGGTATCGATCTTACCAAAAATGCTATGGCGATGCAGAGAGTAAAGAACGAAGCTGAAGCAGCTAAACATCAATTGTCTCAGACAGAAAGAGTAGATATCTCTATACCATTTATCATGACAGGAGAGGATTGATCTCCAAAAAATTTGGAAGAATCTCTTACAAGAGCTCAGTTTGAAAATATGTGTAAAGATCTTTTTGAAAGATGTAAGAAACCATGTCTTCAAGCTCTCGAAGATTCTAAGCTCAAGAAGAGCGAAATCAATCAAGTCATCTTGGTATGAGGATCAACAAGAATGCCAGCAGTATTAAAACTTGTAAAGGAAATATTTGGTATCGAGCCAAAAGCTACAGTAAATCCTGACGAATCAGTTTCGCAAGGAGCAGCTATTCAAGCAGGTATTATTCAATGAGACGTGAAAGATATTTTGTTGCTCGACGTTACGCCATTGAGTTTGTCTATCGAAGTAGAAGGAGGATTAGCACATGTGATGATCGCTAGAAATACGACTATCCCTGCCAAAAAAGAGAATACGTTCACGACTGCTGCCGACAATCAAACAGCAGTAACCGTTCATGTTACTCAATGAGAAAGACAATTTTCAAGAGACAATATTGATCTCTGAATGTTTAATCTCGAAGGAATACCTATGATGAGAAGAGGTCAACCTCAAATCGAAGTGACATTCGACATCGACGCCAACGGAATATTAAATGTTACCGCAAAAGAAAAATCTACCGGTAAAGAACAGTCAGTAAAAATTCAATGATCTACAAATATCTCTGATGCTGATATTACAAAAGCAAAAGCTGAAGCAGAAAATTTTGCTGAGGAAGATCGCAAGAGAAGAGAAGTTGTCGAATCTAAAAACAGACTTGAAGCATTAGTCTACCAGATGGAAACGATGATGTCAGAACAAAAAGACAAGATCCCAGCTGAAGATAAGGAAAAAGTTAACAAGTTTATCGCTGATGCTAAATCAATTACAGGTAAAGCAGATGTGACTAAAGAAGAACTTGATGTCGAGATAGAAAGAATTCAAAAAGAATTCGCTGAACTTTACAACAAATATCAAGCCGCACCAGCTGCATGAACTCCAAATCCAGATTCAGAACTTGAGAAAGGAAAGGAAGAAGGTACTGTTGAAGGCGAAGTAATTGATGCTGACGCTAAATAAATATTTTTACTAAAATAAAAAAACCACCTTCGGGTGGTTTTTTTAGCACATATTTTTTTAGATTATTTTTCTAATGTTTCTTTCAGCTCATTTCCAGTATCTCCAACTATCTTATCTTTATATCTTAGAAGTAGAGCTTGATTAACTTTTTCGTACAGGTCCTCATAGTTAGGAATCTTGAATCTATTTGAAAATTCTTTAACGGTGAATCTTTTTATTTCAGGTAGTAATACAGTAATCCCCGCAGTAGTGGTTATCAAAAAAACACTTTCACCTTCATTTCTTCTAAATGTCGCATAAAAACATAAAGGACGACTTGGTCCGAGACTTCATATGTACAATCAATAAGATTCTGATTTATGAAAGTCAGTATTCAGGGCCTGGCATTCAGCTACGAGTAAGGGAGTGTTAGCTTCTTTAGTTATCAGGGCTATTTTTGGATCAAGCAATATATTCTCGAATCCTCTACAAAGGTCGGTCAATAATTTTTCTTGTTCCGATTTTTCATCGACGGGAGTAGTATCGGGAGGCAATAATTTATCTAGCTCTAATAATTTATCTACTTCTTCTGGAATTACATAATTTTTTACTGCCATAATTAAAATATAAGATATAAATTATTATAATAAATAATTGTATTGTTTTCAAAAAATTTGTCAAATCTTTTGACAAGAGAGCGCATAAAGATATTACTAATGAAATTTTATTTCATCTAGTTTCTTATGGATTTTCAAATACTTACATTGATAAATAATTTCTGACATGGGACACGATTGGATACTTTTTCACAAATAATTTCTCGAAATCGATGTATGATTTTGATTCGAGGTATAGCTATTACTGTTGCAATTATTCTCAAAAAAAAGTCTTGGAAATTTGTGCTATTTAGTTTCATTCTCGCAGGGACATTATTTTATACGATATCTGAAATAGGCTTCAAGACTATTCTTGTTCAAGAAGTCGGAGTCAGGCCGAGACCCTATGTAGCCCATGCGACGATAATCAAACCGATAGGAAAAAATTATTCAGATTCATCTTTTCCTTCAAGTCATATGGTCCTTACGGTGGCGATGATTACGGTATTCATTATATTATTTCCCGCAGTTCGACCCTATGCGATTCTCTATGCTTTGCTTATGGCGTGGAGTAGAATGTATAATGGGATGCATTATCCGAGCGATGTGATTGTAGGAACGATGATAGGAATTTTATGTGGACGATGAGCTGTAGTTTTAAGTAAGAGGGTTTTTCTTTCAGAATAAAAAAAGCTTCGGTAAATAACCGAAGCCCAATAGTAAATTCGAATTTTGGAAACTAT
This sequence comes from candidate division SR1 bacterium, assembly GCA_026397475.1. Lineage (GTDB taxonomy): Bacteria > Patescibacteriota > Gracilibacteria > Absconditabacterales > Absconditicoccaceae > CAJBLF01. The sequence goes on from JAPLUT010000008.1 coordinate 54,031, forward strand.
GGCATGCGATACACCATGACATTGATATTCATGCCTGCGCCTACTGATGCGAAGACAATAACATCACCACTTTTAATTTCATGTCCTGGTAAGTTATTCTTTACCAGAAGATCAAGAAGTGTCGGGATTGTGGCAACTGATGAGTTACCAAGATCCTGTATTGTCATAGGCATTATACCATAAGGAACCTCTTTTATCCCATATAACTTAGTGAGGTTCTCCAGAATAGCCGCATCCATCTTGCCGTTGGCTTGGTGGATTAATAGTTTGGTAACATCACCAAGAAATAATCCAGCTTTTTCCAGCGCCTCTTGTACAACAAGAGGAACAGCCTTTAATGCATACTTATAGACTCCCTGCCCATTCATTTTGATAAACAAGTCGTCATTATGATAGAAGGGGTTATAAGATTTGCCCATAGTGAGCATATTTGCATAGTCTGCATCTGTTCTTGCTGCTGTTGACAAGATGCCAACATTTTTGCTGGTGTTGGCGGCTGCTTGAATTATAGTAGCTCCAGCTCCGTCACTAAAAATCATCGAGTCACGATCATGCGGATCACAGACCCTTGAGAGAGTTTCTGTTCCGACAACCAGTACCGTTTTTGCATTTTCTGACTGAATTAATGCGTCTGCAACAATCATTCCTTGTAACCATCCTGGGCATCCGAAGATAAGATCGAATGCGACCATGCTCGGATTTTTAATCCCAAGTTTGTTTTTGATTCTAGCCGCTATTGACGGCACAAAATCTGGATTGGTATTGTTAAAAGCAACGTCTCCAAAGTTAGTCGCTACAATAATATAATCAATGCTTTCTAGGTTTATCCCAGAAGATTCGATAGCTATTTTTGCAGCAAAGTAGCCGATGTCAGAAGCAACTTCATTCTCATCAACATATCTTCTTTCATTGATTTCAGTTATTTTCTGAAATGTTGTGATTATTTCTTCTATGGGTTTATTTGATAAAACACCATTAGATTCATAAAAACTATGCCCCAGAAAATAGCTGTTTGGAATGATTTTTTTAGGTAGGTATGATCCTGTCCCTACAATAATTGTGTTTTTTTCCATAATATATCTTTTTGTTTGAAACATTAGTATAGATGTTACAAGACAAAAGTCAAGTAAGATTTTTCCATAGAAATCATCAAGGAAATCCTTATAAAATTAATGAATAATTAATGATGACTAATGAATAATCCCTCGGGACAAGTGTTGATATTTATTTTTATACATATATTTCCTACATTCTTCGTTTTTCGCTTTTCATTTCTCATTACATTCATGAATTTTTCAATCACCTGCGCTGCAGGGCTAGAATCTATACTCAAAAAAGAAATAGAAATCGCTGGATACAAGGTGCTTGGTTCTTGACCAACACGCGTACGTTTCCAGGGAGAACTTTCTGCGATCGCCAAAATGAATCTCCGAAGTAGAGTCTGAAATAAAATATTTATTGAACTTGAACAACATACAGCCTCAGACTTCAACCAGCTTTTTGATCTCGTACAAAAGATAGATTGGAAATTATATGTTCAAGGAAATCCCATTATCGTCAATGCTATTACAAAACAATCTCTCCTTACAAGCACGCCTACCATCCAAAGTATTACGAAAAAATCTATCGTTAAAAAACTTCTTGACGGCAAAGAATGACAATTGCCGGAAGATCATAGCAAGCAAACGATAGAGGTTCTTGTCTATATAGAACGCGATATGTGTTGGATACTTCTCAATACTACCGGAGAATCGCTTCACAAAAGAGGATACAAAAAAGCTACCGGAGAAGCACCAATAAATGAATCATTGGCTGCAGGATTATTGCTTTTATCAGGTTGGAAATTTAGTGAACCGCTCTACGATTTTTTTTGCGGAAGTGGAACTATAGCTATCGAGGCTGCATTACTTGCCAAAAATATCGCGCCAGGGATGTTCCGTAGATTTGCTTTTGAAAACTTTCCTCGATATGATGAAGAGCTCTTATATCTAGAAATCGAGGCTGCAAAAAATAAGGTGATAATCAATAAGTGACATACCATTATCGCATCAGATATTGATCCAAGAATGATTGCTATGGCAAAAGAAAATGCTAAAAACGCAGGAGTAGAAGAATATATTACCTTCATAGAAAAAGATATTTCTGAGTATATCAATGATTCGGAATTAGTCTGAACGATGGTCTCCAACCCACCATATGGACTCAGAATGAATGCTTATGATTTAGAAAAACTCTATCATACCATTACAGAATTATTTATAAAACATCCAAAATTACACGGAGGAATAATTACTTCTTACGAAAAATTCAATCCTGAAAATGGAGAATGAACGCGAAAAAAATCAGTATTTTTTAATGGAGGGGAAAGGTGTTTGTTTTATAAGAAGACCTTGTTGAAATAGGCAAAACCACCCCAACCCTCGGTTGATAAAGGGAGGTATGGAGCGATTTGCTAAAATAAATTAAAATTATTTACCATTCAATATTCAAATCAAATGACAAAAACATCAATTCTCGATACGGGAAAATTGCAAGATTTCGCAAAGGAACGTAAGCTTCAGCCCTTCAGAGTCAAACAAATTTATCAAGAAATATTCAAAAATCAGAATATAGATTTTGCTGATATGACGACATTATCAAAAGATCTAAGAGATGATTTAGAAAAAGATTTTTCTGTCGTTACGCTCAAAGCAGATAAAATAATAGAAGATAAATTTACTACAAAAATCTGATTTCAAACTCAGGATGGTTGTATGATTGAGGCGGTTATCATTTATCACTGGCAGAATGAAAAACACAATATAAATGATCAGGAAAAACTTAATAGAATAACTCTCTGTATTTCATCACAAGTCGGATGTGCTATGGGATGTATATTTTGTGTAACCGGAAAACTAGGTTTCAAGAGGAATCTTACGCGAGACGAAATGGTTTCTCAAATATTGTTCGCCAATAATTTCATCAAAAAAAAACTTTGAAAACAAGAAGACGGAAGTTTGCATGGTGTGAGAAACATCGTTTTTATGTGAATGGGTGAGCCTTTACTCAATTACGACAATGTAAAAAAATCTATAGAAATTATGCTCAGACAGGAAGCTGGATTTTCTCTATCTAAAAGACATATAACGATATCGACCTGTGGAATTGTTCCAGGAATAAGAAAACTTATCAAGGATGGAATTACTGTAAAACTTGCTATTTCGCTTCATGCGCCTAATCAAGTCTTGCGTGATAAACTTATGCCCATTGCTAAGGCATACCCTCTTGATGAACTTACAAAGGTCATCGGAGAATATGTAAAAGCTACAGACAATAGAGTGTTCTACGAGTATATTATGATCAGAAATATGACAGATACGCCAGAGGTAGCTAGACAATTAGTTACGCTATTAAGAAAAAAACTTGCCCACGTAAATTTGATTCCTTACAATACAAATCCTGCTATCCAGTTAGAGGAAAGCGATGTTAAAACAATACAGAATTTCAAAAGAATATTAGAAGAAGGTGGGCTTACCGTAACCGTAAGAGATAATATGGGAAGGAAAATGAAATGAGCCTGTGGTCAGCTGGGATATGAGAAGATAATGAAAGATAAAGAAGAAGAATAATTTACTTGCTTTTTGTTAGGATTTAGGTATAGTATATGGGCTAACCTGTTTTCAGGTGAGGGAGAGAGCACTTTGCATCTTAATAAACATTTTGCCATGGATATTAAAGCATACAAAGCAAAGGGCTTCTCTCCCTTTTTTCGTAATAAAAAAATTTTTCTCTATATCTTTTTGTCCCAATTATTTGATTTCTTATTTCTTTTAAATCAGTGCTTTAGGGCAAAGGTATCATAAATTTGTTTCGCAATATCCAAGGGTAAATGTACCTTGTCCGTATAAATTTCTTCTTGTTTCTGTTCTTCTTCATTATAAGTAAGTTCTTTTTGTTTTTCTCTAGTCCATTTATTATTTTCTCAGCTTTGGAGGATGATCTTTTTACATTGATATTTTTTTGCCAGGAGGCTGAGAATCCCATACAAGGTTTCTTGTCGAGGAAGGGGTTGAAGTATCGGGTTTGTTTTTTGGTGAAGCATTCTTCCGTAGGTATCAAAATGTCCTATGTTAATAGCCTGTATTTGATGGATAAATATTGTATGAACATCTTGTAATGAAAAAGAAATAACTGCTACGGGTTCTTTGTTATGAAACAATCCTATAGCTACCGGTCCATCCAAATAGACATCATAGTAACTTCCTGACCAGTCTTTGCTGAGGTCTGGACTCTTACGATCAACAACTTCCATACTTTTTTCTTTATGGTTGATAGTGTAGGTCTTTCTGGTAAAAGTACTCATGAAGCTTTCTCTTGATATATCGTTTCATAGAGCATTAAGTTCTTTTCAATATCGAATTTCTTCTTTTCCTAGTTTATTATCATTGCGAGGGTAAAGGGCGCATAAGGTAAATCATTCTCCCATCTTGTGTTTCAGATAATTTTGTATTTCTTCAGATAAAATATCTTGGCCTAAGTTTTTCATCATCTCAAAAAACAGAAGTACGGCATCTATGGTTCCAGAGGTTTGATGGAGTTGCCACTGCATAAGATCGCATTTTTTAAGAAGTTGAATGTTTTTTTCTGAACCGACAAATGAGCTATTCTTTAAAAAATCTAGAAGATCTTCTTTGCGTTTATCAGAGTAATGGTATCCGTGATTCCATATTCGAAACAGCATAGCGGTTCACAATTTTTTTTGGATAAAATCAAAGGAAAAAAGATTTAAAAACATGTCCGCAATACATCTTTTCATGTGCTTAGAAAAAGATTCCAAGAAGCTGATGTTCGATTCTTTGGGAGGATTTTCTATAAAATAATTACAAATGTCTTCGGGATCCATAATGTTGTAATTGTATTCAGAAAGTTTTCCATATTTTTCTTTTTTTGCAACAATAAGGTCTTTGATTTGTTTAAAATCAATACGCGCATTCGGTTTGTATTCTTGCTTAAATACTCTAGTTCGTAGTGCTTCCATAGACGAATTTCTTTTGTATCTGTTGGGAAGTTCTAAAAGACTATGGACGTCTTTATCTGCTGTATTCTTCATATAAAAAAAGCCGATATAAATATACTCTACAAGTATATCCACATCAGCCGATTTTTGCAAATATTTATTCACTGTCCGTTATTAGCTGTTCACTGTTAATTGATCTATATCGTCCAAGATCAATGGACAATTCCGATAAGCTGTCGTTGTTTGTCTACTTCTTCAAATACTAGGGTAAGACTTTTCCAGTCCATTCAACTGTACTTAGGGTCGAACCCTGAAAAATAAAACTCTACCCATTGTTTGTGAACATATACTTGAGCAAGATTGTTCAAAGTATTTCCTCTTTGTATTGTTTGATTATACAAGATCTCTGGAGCATGCATATAGTCTGCATCACGTACAAATTTTTGAAAGTATTGTCCTATTCATAGGTCGATAGGCTTGCCTGATCCATCATAACTTCCCCAGAGATAAGACCTAGAGATTGTTGCTGCATTCATTACTTCAGCGGTACTTAGAACAATATCTGTTCATGTATTTACGTGTTCATAGGGAGAAAAACGGAGTCACTGCTCTCATACAAATTGTGCAAGAGTCGTGAAGTCTTCATTTTTTAATGCTAGCAGAACACTATGTATAGCCCCACTAAGATCGCTGTGATCTCCTACTCATGAACTTGTTCAGCAGACAACACCTCATGAAGTAATAGGACAAATATTTGATGGTGTTTGCTTGCTGCAGCCGGATATTAAAAATAATGCTCCCAACAAGGCAGCTATTCCATAGAGTTTTTTCATAAGCTATTAGAGATAAATAAAATTATTTCATATTGTTTTTAAAATACCCTGTCAATCGTGTAATAACAAATCAGGCCACGAAACCATCAATAAATCCTCGTAAAATTCATACAATCGCACCAAAGAAATTTGCTTTATATCAGATATAAAACGTACTCATGAAGCTGACAAAAATTTTACAATATCAGAACCATGATGCTACAAGAGCACATAAGAACAACGCAATTCCGAAATAAATTCCCACTGCTAAACCTACTGCTACGGGAGCTTTGAGATCTGTTTTCATGGAAAGAAATACGTTAAAGTATAAAATAACTTACGAGTTGGTTATATCCATTATATCACGTATTACAAAAGATATTGTTGGATTGAAAGTGATGAGATATTTGCTATATATACATTGTTTTTATACACTTACCAATCATAGAATGGCACAAGGTATATCAGGACTTCTTTCTCCACAAAGAATTTTATGACTGCGTATAAGTACAACCATTCAAACAATTTTTTTTCTGATTCTTCTTTTCTTCATTCCCTTTCTTCTTGGCGGACCACAACTTTTGGTAGGGAGTCTGGTTAATCTTTTGCTTATTATTATCGCTTTAAAATATAAAAACTATCTTGCAATAGTCCCGATGCTTATGCTTCCGAGTATCGCGACATCACTCAGAGGAATGGTATTCTGACCCTTCACGATATTCATCGTCTACATGATGCCAGCGATTTGGATAGGAAATTTTATCCTCATATATGCTATTCAGCACATCAAAAATCAACGAATATCAATGCTTGTTTGATGAGTACTCAAAACTATATTTCTTTTTATCGTCGCGTATATTCTTGTTCAGCTATGAATTTTGCCAACGATATTTCTCAAGGCAATGGGCATATTTCAGCTTGTTACCGTTATGATCGCAGGAGTAGTCGCGCTTGGTTTTATTAAGGTATCTAAATAATGGGACAAAAAACGTATAGGTTTCTTTTTTGGTTTCCGAGGATAGTCGGGATTATTTTCATTGCATGTATTAGTATATTCGCCCTAGATATTTTTTGACAATGATATACATTTCGACAAACCGTAGTCGGATTATTTATGCATCTGATTCCTTCATGGATTCTAATAATAATTATGATTCTTAGCTGGAGAAAATATCCTCTAGTCTGAGCTATCGCATTTACAGCATTCTGATTGTGGTACGCCACAATCAATATCGCGAATTTCTTTCTCGCTCTTAGGGCTGGAGAAGTTGCTCCTTATCACTACCTTACTTGGCCTATGATTATCACGGTTCCCTCATTGGGTATCGGCCTCATGTTCTTTTTATGTCGACGCGTGAAGAAGAATCCTGCTTATAATATATTTTATAAAAATAAATAATTTTCTTAAAAAAATAGGTATTGACATTTATATTTAAAAAGATATAGTATTGTCTGAAAAAACAGATTTTATACTATAGAAAAACATATGAGATCAAAATATCTACAATGAATAGATAGCTTTCCTGCAGTAAAGGGGACTGTCGCAACTGCGATGCTTTTTTTCGCATTATCAAGTTGTTCTCCAGAAAAAAAAGATGACCTACAAGAGTATATAGATAGTCTTAATGTGTCATCACAACAAGATAGTATAAAAATTTTTAAAGAAATAGAAAAAGATAATGCATACCGAAAAAAAAGTATGGCATGGCGAGATTCAATAAGTAAAAAACATACTGAAGAAAGACATAATGATCGAATAGAAAAAAGTAGAAAAGTTTCTGATTTAAGATTCCCTACATTTAAAGATCCCAAGATTGCTCAAGTAGAAAAGCACGAGTATATAGAAAATTGAACGATTATATCACTTACGAATTTCATTGGAAAGTTACAAAAAGAGGTGTCGATGTGAAAAAAGTTCTTACTTGAGGGTTCTCCTGAGCATTTATTATTCAAAGACTCTCTCTTTTTATTCTCAGTATTTAGTGAGAAAGATGGCCGATGAAGTAGGGTAAATAAAAATATGGATAAAAATCATTTTGATCATTGAACGCCACCTTTAGATGCAACAGAAGAAAAAAAATTATATAATTATTTTTTGACGTATATAGAAGAAGGGGTAAAGGGAAAGAAAAATAAACGAGAATCAGATATTCGAAACATGGTTATCAAAAAGGAAGAAAGGGGGGGGTAACCTTATACTACACCGATATAGACAAAAGGGAACCAGGCGTTTTTGCTAAGCATCCTTCTATTCAACCAACAGGATATCGATATATTTGGATGCGAATTGCGCCCTACCAAACTGCAGATATGTATAAATTAGACTATAAACAGCCTTTGCAAAATATTACCACAATTTCTCAAGAAACCTTTTCTGACTACTGAATATGTGAGCCTAAAGACATGTCTTATATATTGAAAACCATCAACACAGGAATTCCATTTTCTGAAGACAGTATTTCCGTTGATAATCAGAAATCGATAGATACTTTAAAATATACACAATATTATAAAATCAAAAAAAATGGCGAAACTCTTTTGCAGATCCAAGATTATAGTACGCCAGATAATGATCAGGTAAAGATAAATGGCGAAGGATATACAATTTCCAATACTCCAATACATATTGATCTTAGTACTCTTGTCTGAAATAAAGTAATAGTTGAAATAATAAATGAAGGGACTATGCCACCAAACACACTTCTTCTTAGGCTTTGAACATACAAGAAAAGGCTTGAAGGAAAAAAATGAGAAATCATCGTCTTAGAATTTGAAGAATAACAATAAATAATCAGATATTGCTAATATAATATTTAGTTGATTTTAGAAGATAAGAAATGTACATATAGGCGTATATTTTATCTTCTATTTTTTATTTATGAAAAAAGTTTCTAAAAAAAAAGTAGTAATCAAGAAAGCGGTAGCTACAAAAAAAACTGTTACCAAGACTAATAGTTCATGGCTTGGGTTGTTGTCTGTAGGGAATGTTTTATGACTTATCGCTGTACTTGTAGTCAACTACCTAGCGGTATCGATACCTATTGGAGGTATCAGTACATGAGCATTGTCTGATTTATATCCAAATCTTTTCGTTCCAGCAGCGCTTACATTTTCAATATGGGGACTTATTTATCTTTTATTAATTGCATTTGTAATACGACAACTGGTTGATTTTTACAAAAGAAAAAGTACGGGCATCACAAAGAAAATAGGCATCTGGTTCTTGCTTTCTTGTGCGGCTAACGTCTGACGAATGTTCGCATGGCAGTATCAACAATTAGTGCTATCTTTGCTTGTTATTGTTTTCTTTTTGATAACATTGATCGTTATAGCAAAGAGGATAGAAATAGGAAAAAAAATATGAAGTTTGTGAGATAAATATCTTGTGCAAGTGCCTTTCAGTATCTATCTTGGACGACTTTGTGTGGCAACAATAGCAAACGCTACGGCCTTATTGGTTCATTTCTGATGGGGTATGTGGGGTATGTCTGATATTTTTTGGACAAACCTTATGATTGTTATCGCTGCAGTATTGGCACTTCTAAGCATAAAGAAAACATATAATATTATGTTTGCTCTAGTCGTAGTTTGGGCATTCATAGGTATAATTATAAAGAGAGTGGCTGTTGATCCTGTATATGCACATAGCATTATTTGGACATTATGAAGTTGTATCACAATCATCGCTTACAGTATATGAGCCAACTTTGAGCAACGAAAAAAAAACTAAATAGAGTATTAAAATAAAATTAACATTTCTAGAGTTCGAGATTATCTTCTTATTGTTTTGTTGATTTTGCTCTCTTGATAGATATAATCAACATCCTTTGAAAAAAAGGAAAAAGATCTTTATATTATTAATAGTTACTTATGAGCAAAAAAAATTTTATGCCTATTGCTGTACTTGGTATAGCTTTAGTTGCTGTTACGCTAACAGGATGTGGTAGAGAACATCAAGAAGAAAATGCTTGAGCAAATACATGAGCTGCTGAAGAGATGACTACAGGAACTGCTGATGCAGTACCTATGAATACAGACGAAGTAGTAAGTACAGGAAAAGAAGACACAAAGGTTCAAGCAAAAGAATTTACAATGACATCTTTTGTAGAGATGTCTGGTGATAAGTATTTCCCACAATACTCAATGAAAGAAATCACTGTAAAAAAATGAGATGTAGTAAGAGTAAAAGTTACCGTAACAAAAGGTATGCATGACTTCAATATCGATGAATTCAATGTGCATTCCAAAACACCATTAGATCAGGAAACAGTTATAGAATTTACTGCAGATAAGGCAGGTAAATTTATATACTATTGTTCTATGCCAGGACACAGAGCAAATGGTCATTGGGGAACATTAACAGTAACTGAATAAAAATAATTAGTAAAAAAATCACTCCAAGATAGTCTGGGGTGATTTTTTATAAAAAAATTTATTTTTTCAGAATATTTTTTATGATGAATGGTATGCCTTCATGGATATAGTCGACGATATTTTTTACATATTCCTCAAGATCAAGTTGTGGGCCATTAATCTGTATATATTCGGTATCATCCAGAACATCTTCAGTTCTATTATAAGCAACTTCGTTAAATAATACTGCCTCAAATCATAATTCATTGACGCTTTTCCTATGATGTTCTGACATACAAATAATCAGATTTTGTTGTCTTAATATTTCAGCAGATATTTTTCTCTGTTGGTGATGTGATGCATCGCATCAGTAAAATTTGAGTCTTTCTAGTGTTGATGCAAATGGCGGTTCAGGATTTGCCTCAGTTCATGCTGAACTTACTAAGATGCCAGTAATATTTTTGTTTTCAATATATTTTTTGCTGAGATATTCTGCAGACATGCTACGAAAAATATTTCAGGTACAGACATAAAGTATATTCATGGTTTAGAAGTATGCTTTTAAAATTCGGAAAGCAATCGAGGGTTAATACTGAAGGACATTATTATCACATTGCTATGAGCAAGAATATTAAATCTAAAGAAAGAATCAAGGTATCTATGCATTGATTGTTAATTTGCTTCTGTTATATATATTGGAGTATGATGTCGCTGATTTGCTTTTATCTCTTATCAAAAACTTTTATGAAAAAAAATGTAAAAAGTACGTGAGGCCGATATGTGAATCTCAAAAAGCCTTCATGGGCTCCCCCCGGTTGGTTGTTTGGGCCTGTTTGGAGTATCTTGTATCTTTTGATTGTCATTTCTTTTGGGAAGGTTTTTATGATGTGATTATGAGGTGAGATTTCATTCATTTTAGTTTTGCCTTTTATCCTGAATCTGATTTTTAATTTTATGTTTTCTCCTATCCAGTTTCGTATGCAAAATAATGTATTGGCTGCGATAGATATTTTTCTAATCTGGGCTACAATTGTTTGGTCTATGATCGCCATTTTCCCTCATCAAGGGTGGATAACGTATATCCAGATTCCTTATCTTATATGGGTTTCTTTTGCAATGGTGTTGCAGTTTACCATAACCTATTTGAATAGAAAATAATTGATAATAAAAAAAGCCATGGCATAAAATTGCTATGGTTTTTTGTTTTAACTCGGAAAGCGGGGGATTCGAACCCCCGGTACCTTGCGGTACACACCCTTTCCAAGGGTGCGCGATCGACCGCTCTGCCAGCTTTCCAAAAAATTGACTAACAACTAAAAGTGAATAAAGCAACGATGGAAGTTTTAATCTACTTCACCGTGACACTCTTAGCTAAATTCCTTGGTTTATCAATGTCTTTCTCCAAAATATCTGCAACATGATAGGCGAGAAGTTGTCCAACAATTGCAGTCAAAAAGGGATAAATCTCGTCGATAGTTGAAGGGACTTGGATATTCGCATCAGCATTATGAATCTCTTTGTCTGAGATCGTAATTACTCTTCCTTCTCTCGCTTTAATCTCTTGGATGGAAGAAATATTTTTTTCAAACATGAGGTCGTTAGGCACAAAAAGGACGCTTGGAATGGAGGTGTCTATTAGTGCAAGCGGTCAATGCTTAAGTTCTCAACTTGGATAACTTTCCGAATGAAGATAAGTAATCTCTTTCAATTTCAAACTACTTTCTCTCGCGATAGGAAGTTGATACTGTCTTCCCAAAAAGAAAAAGTTTTTATATTCTGAAATACTTTCGGCGATTTTTCTGATATTCACGGTATCCGCCAAGATATCTTCTATCATTACAGGGACCTTGCTTAACTCAATCATTACCTTGTCATACTTCGCTTTACCCAAACCTCTTTTTTTTCAAAGATATAATGCAAGTAGCAAGATGCAAGTAATTTGCGCAGTAAATGCTTTTGTCGAGGCGACTCAAATTTCAGCTCCACATCTAGTAAAAAGACCGTAATCCGTGAGACGAGAAATGGTTGATCCTACAACATTAACAATACCAAACGTATGTCCTCACTTTTCTTTAATCAACTTCAAAACTTCTATGCTATCAGCGGTTTCACCTGATTGTGAAATGAAAACATAGAGCGTATCGTCACTCACTTTTATATTTTTATATTCATACTCGCTAGAGATTTCACAGCTTGCATCGATGCCTGCAAGGTTTTCCATTCGATAGGTTCACATGCATCAGGCATTATAACTCGTCCCACATCAGACAAAAACTATTTTTTTAAACTGTTCATCTTGCATCCCATGAAAGGCCTCTGCGTTCAAAAAGTTCTTATTAAAATCAACCCTTCACTTAAAAATTCTCCTGATAATATTTGCTTGTTCAAATATTTCTTTGAGCATGAAGTGCTTGTATTCTCCCTTAGAAGATTCTAATGTCTGAATATCCATATCTTCGATTTTCTTTTGTGTAGGAATCCCATTGGACTTGATTTCATATTCATTTCATTTCAAATGAACGATATCGCCATCATCAAGATAAATGAGCTTATCAGCATATCCTGAAAGCGCTTGTTTATCGGAAGAGAAGAAATATTCGTCTTTCCCATTGTATGCAAAAAGCAAGGGACTTCATATTTTTACTGCGATAATTTCATTTGGAGCATACGTTGAAACGATAAGTAACGCATAGGCTCATCTAATCATTCCAAGCACTTTTTCTACGGTCTCCATAAAGTTTCCCGTCCAATTATCCTCCAATAAATTCGCTACAACTTCGCTATCTGTTTGTCCATAAAAAATATATCACTTAGCAATCAGGTCTTGTTTTAATTTATGGTAATTTTCAATTATTCCATTATGCACAAGATAGAAGTGTCTGTTCTGATCATGGTGAGGATGCGTATTCTTCTCAGTTATCCCTCCATGAGTAGCCCAACGTGTATGTGCAATTCAGATTGAAAAATTTTGATCATCAGAAATTTCTTTTTTTACTTTATCTGCAAGATGAGAAACTTTTCCGACTGCTCTTACGAGTTTAAAATTTCATTTAGCATCTCAAACTAATAGTCCTGCAGAGTCATATCCACGGTATTCTAGTCTTTCGAGTCCATGAACTAATATTTTATGAGCGTCTCTTCTTCCTCATTGATAAGCAAATATTCAACACATAGCATTTAGCGTAAAGACTAAAAATTATTGTTGTAAATATTGAAAAATCTTATGTGACCAGGCTCTTGGAAGGACATGATAGAGAGCAAGAATCAATTTGTTTTTCCATCAAGGAACACAAACTAATTTTTTTCTTCTCATACAAGAGAGGCTTGATTTAACAACCTCATCAACTTTCATTGCTCTTGCTTTAAATGCATATCATCATCTCTTTGAAAAGTTTGTCGCGGTAAAACCTGGACAAAGTGACTGTACGTAGATTCCATATTTTTTGTATATTCGATAGAGATTTTGTGAAAAACTATTCAAAAATATTTTACTAGCTGCATAGATAGGATTATTTCATAATGCAAGCAATCATGCGAGAGAAGAGACGTGAATTATATTTCCATGTCTTCTTTTTTTCATGATTTTGAGCGCTTGATAAGAAAGTCTCATCGCCGCTAGGTCATGAACGGTCACCATATCTTCTCGTTTTTCTATGTCCTCATCAAGAAAATCATTGTTGATTCCATATCCTGCACAGTTGATCAATACCTCTAAGTCAGTCGTTTTTCTGATCTCTAGTTCTAGTTGTTTTATATCCGACTTATCTGACAGATCCAAAAGGAGAGTAGAGATTTTTACAGGAAAAAGCACCTTAAGGTATTTTACGAAGGTCTCCATTTGTACTTTATCTTTGGCAACAAGAAGCAGGTGATATCATTGTTCTGCAAATTCTCTCGCAAATCCAGCGCCGATTCCACTTGATCATCAGGTTATAATTACGGTTCATTTTATCTTCTTAGACATTTTATATAATGAGACTTAAAACTTCTTTCAATATTTTTTTTCCTTGAGTGTGTTTCATATCTACTTCGGGATGAAACTGAAATCACCATAAAGGTCTAGTTTTGTGACGAATGATTTCATATCCATATTTAGACTTTGCTATTCCTTCCAGTTCTGATCATAAGCTTGTAATTGAAAACTTATGCGCTTCATACACCTTGTAATCTTTTTTATCTAAACCATTTCTAATCTCTATTTCTTTCGTAAGTTTTTCAGGCATTTGTTTTATAACTGATTCAAATGCATCTGCAATAAGCTGGCATCCTAAGCAAATTCCCAAGAGAGGAATCTTTGTATTTTTGATAAGCGATAATTCTTTTTTGTAGTGAGAAGGTCTGTGTACAACACTATGATGAGAACCACCAGAAAGAACAATGAAATCATATTTTTTTGTATCAGGAATTTTATTATAAGGACAAATAGTAATTTTTTGTTTCGGAAACAATTTAGCAATTTCTTTCGTGTGAAGGCTTTGATTGTCAACGATAAGGATATGTTTCATCATTACACAACAATATTTAAAATTTTTCCTTTCACATAAATAATTTTTTTCGGCTCTCAAACAATTCGTGCTGCTATCTTTTCATCAGCTTTTGCAAGCTTCATGACATCAGTTTCTTCTGCTTCTTTACTTATAGTTATCGTTCCCCTGACTTTCCCATTTATTTGTACTGCGATAGTTGCTGTATCGGCAACGAGATATTTTTCATCGGATGTTGGCCAGGTCGCTTTCGTAAATATTGAATATTCATTCCCCAATTGTTCTCGCAACTCTTCCGCAAGATGAGGAGCGAAAGGCGAGACCAAAATCACTAAATCTTCAAATGTTTTTTTACTAATACTTTTACATTCCGTTAAATGATTAACAAGAATCATGAGCTGTGAAACCCCGGTATTGAATCTAAACGCATCAATATCTTCAGTTAGTTTTTTGATAGATTGATTCATCAATATTCTAGTCGGATTCGATTCTTCCTCTTCACCAATTTTGTCTTTTAGCACCACAATCTTTTCTAGAAATTTTTTAATTCCTTTAATGCCGTTCGTACTCCATGCAATTGATTGATCGAATGGTCCCATAAACATTTCATAGGCTCTCAAAACATCAGCTCCGAACTCATTAATGATGTCATCAGGATTGACCACATTTCCTCGTCTCTTTGACATTTTTCTTCCATCTTCTCACATGATAAGCCCGACAGAATGGTATTCTTGAAAGGGTTCTTCATGAGTAATCGTTCCGATATCAAAAAGAAATTTTTGCCAAAATCTTCCATAGATCATATGTCTTGTGATGTGTTCTGCTCCTCCGACATAGACATCTACGCTACCTCGATATTTTTCTTTTTCTTTACTGACAAGTTCTTTATCATTATTTACATCCATATATCTGAGCCAATATCGTGAACTTCCTGCCCGTCCTGGCATGGTGTTTGTTTCACGTTTTGCTTGTGTTCCATCAGGCAAAGTAACATTCACCCAGTCCGTAATATTCGCAAGCGGTCATTCTTCGGTTCCTGTGGGCGCGTAATTTTCTACGTCTGGCAATTCCAATGGTAAGGTTTTTTCATCAAGAGCAACTATTTTTCCATCTTCAGTTCGCACAATCGGAAACGGCTCTCCTCGATATCTTTGTCTGCTAAATACTCGCTCCTGCATTTTATAATTTACCTTGATTCAACCTATTCATTTATTTTTCAATCGTTCTTGCATTCCAGAGATCGCTTCGTCAGAAGTGAGTCCATTAAAATCTCCAGAGTTCATGAGAATTCCTTTTTCTGTATATGCAAATCCATTCTTATAAAAATATTCTCGAGACATTTTGTCGTCGACGATATTTATCGTTTCACTTACTTTCTCATAAGGAATTCGATGGTGTTCGTGCGAGTCTTTTGTGAAGTGTTCATCCTCCATTATCTCAACACGCTCATCTCAAACAAGGTCAAAGACTAGAGTATTAACATGGATTTTTCTATTCACATCTTTGTGTGCGGCGAAAAATTTTGCTTGGATTTCGAAAGGAACTTTTTCAATAAATTTTACGGAAGTGTATCACGTTTCTTCTTGAATTTCTCTCATGGCTGCTTCGAGTTCTGTTTCCCCCTCTTCAATACCACCGATGATAAAATTCTTCGGTGTTAAAATTCCTCGCTTTTCTCACTTGAGAAATTGGACGAGGACGGTTTTATCTTTGGTGTTACGAAGGATAACATGAACAGTATTTCTTTCAGTATTTTTTTTATCTTTTCTTGGTGGATTTTTTTCATCAAGCGAATCTGGCATGATGCTTTGAACAATCGGCAATTGATACTTCTTCGCAAAATCAAAGTCTCTTTCATCATGCGCAGGAACTGCCATTACTACACCGGTACCATAATTTGCTAAAACATAATCAGCAACAAAGACAGGGACTTTTTCACCATTAAAAGGATTGATTACTCGTACTCATTCAATCTTTACTCCTGTTTTAACTTTTTGTAACTCTGTCCTCTCAAGCTGTGTCTTTTTGTTTGCCTGCTCAATATATACTTCTATCTCTTTCCAATTTTTAATTATTCATTGTTCATTATTCATTTGCGTAAGCAGTGGATGTTCAGGCGCTATTGAGACAAAAGACATTCCAAAAACGGTATCAATTCTTGTCGTATAAACGCTTAATATAGCGTCCATTCAATCGATTTGCATATCAAATTCCGTTCCCTCGCTTTTACCAATCCAGTTTCTTTCCAAGTCTTTCATCGAGTCATCTCGTTTCAAATCATTTAATCCTTCCAATAATCTTTCAGCGTATTTAGTAATCCTCAATACTCGTTGTTTCATGGGTTTCTGTTCTACTTCACTTCAACATCTTTCGCATTTTCCATCATCTAGATCTTCATTTGCCAATCCTGTCAAACATTTTGGGCACCAGTTAATGGGCTTATAGTCTACATAAGCGAGTCTTTGTGAGTTTAAATATTTTTCAATGTCTTCATTTATTTTTAATTCCGAATTCTGAATTCTGAATTTTAAATTTTCAATCGGCATTGCTTTTTTTAACTTCTCATCGTAATAATGATTGTACATCTGCAAAAATATTCGTTGAGTCCGTTTGAAATATTTTGGATCAGCAGTATTCACGGCTCTGCTTCGATCGTAGGTAGTACCAAACGTCTCTAATTGCTTAATAAATGTTTCTATGTTTTGTTCTGAAACCAATCTTGGTTTCATTTTATGCTCAATTGCATATTGTTCTGTTCCCAATCCGAAAGTATCAAAGCCCATAGGATGTAAAATATTGAATCCTTCGAGCATTTTTTTTCTCGCAAGACAATCCGTAGCGATATATCATTTAGGATGTCCCACATGTAACGCGGATCATGAGGGATAGGGAAACATGTCCAGGATATAAAATTTTGGTTTAGAAGTATCTTCTTTTACTTTATAAAGATCAGTATCTTTCCATTTTTTTTGTCGTTTCTGGCTTATGTCTTTTAATTCCATTGCGTTCACTACTTATAAAATAAATTTATCGTACATCCAAAGGTAACAAAAAAGGAGCTTAATGGTATACAAAACCGGCCTGCTTTCAACAAAAAGTTTGTCTTGGGGATATTGTCTTAGGGGCTAGGATTGTCTTGATCTTTCAGAGCCTAAATATCTATTATTCTTAGTAGTCTCTTTATTTTGATAAATTTTTCTGATTTGAAGGTAAATGTCAATAGATATGTTAGATGTTAGATCAAAATTTCTTTTGTTAAAAAGGATTTTGCATTGAAAAACCTGTACAAAAGCGTATTTGTATCTATATCCGTATAAGCAATTGTTCTTGTTTTATCGCTAATAGTTTATTTTGTCCAGAAGAAGAAAAAAAAGTCTTGTGTTAAACAAATATAAACTTGGAATAAGTCTCACAGTTTTGTGATCCTTGTTTTTCTTTTCGCTCTATTTCGCGGAAGGATCTCCCGTAGTTATGTTTCTCAAAACCTATGCAAGTATTGCATTTGGAGAAGTGGGATTGTATGTGTTTTTCGCTTTATGTTTCCTTGTCGGGATAGTAATTATGGCAAAATGATATCTGATGAAATTAGTCATCAGACAATTTATGGTTATTATTGTTGTTATCTCAGCAATCATCAATTTCCCAATTATCGACTGAGATGTGACTAAGTACGAAAAACTTTGATGATATATTTCATGGCCCGTAATAGCATTGTTGCAAATAATGTTTGGGGGAAAAGCGATAGCGACCAAAGCATTTATTATCATTCTTTTAGTCCTTACTATCGTGCGAATTCTCTATTCGTTCAATGTCTCGCTTCCAAATATCAGTTTGAAATCAGAAAATAAACCTAAGACAGTTGCAAAACCAAAGTCATCAAGATACGAAGAAGAGGAAGAAGAGGAGGACGAAAAACCTGAGTTTTGACAACCTGTTTCTCGTTCGCTGATCAAGTCATTAATAAAAGATAAATTGCAACGTAAGATAGAAGAAAAAGAACATATCAAAGAAAGAAAAATAAAACCGACAATTAATTTCTCAGAAGAAAAGCCAACGTTCAACTACACTATCCTCGAAAGTAATGCTGATCAGGCGGTGACTATCGACGAAACATTTCTTATGGAAAAAGCTAAAGCATTACAAAATAAACTGATGGAATTCAATGTCCCTATCATGATAGAATGATTTGATATCGGGCCTTCCATCGTACAAATAAGGATAAAACCTGACGAAGGAATTAGGCTTGCTACGATCGAATGATTATCAAATGATATCTCATTATCTCTCAAATCTAAATCTGTACGTATCGTTGCACCTATTCCAGGAACCGATTGTGTGGGTATTCAATTGCCAAATCCTAAGCCCATTATGGTGCGTCTTTGAGATGTGTTCAGTACTTCTGATTTTGTCACAGACATGAAAAAATCTGACAATAATCTTGCACTTGGAAAAGCAATCGATGGAACGGTAGTAATCAAAACGCTAGAATCTATGCCGCATTTACTTGTTGCTGGAGCGACAGGTTCTGGAAAATCCGTAGGAGTAAATGATTTCATCTTATCTCTTATGTATCAAAATACACCTTCTGAACTTAAATTTCTTATGGTCGATCCAAAACAGGTAGAATTAGAACTTTATGCATGACTTCCTTACTTACTCGCACCTATTGTTTTCGAGCCAGACAAGGCCTTGAAACTTCTCAAGCGGACAGAAATGGAAATGGAAAGAAGATATGGAGTCCTCAAAGAAAATAGAGTAAAAAATATCGATGAATATAATCAGAAAATTAAATGAGAAAAAATGTTTCGTATTATATTTGTTATCGACGAGTTGGCTTCTATGATGTTATCCAAAGCAAAGAGAGATGTTGAAAACTGTATTACACATATATCAGCAAAAGCTCGTGCGGTAGGAATTCATCTTATCATCGCGACACAGAGACCATCCGTAGACGTTATTACCGGACTTATCAAAGCAAATATTCCGACAAGAATAGCTTTTGGTACGGTATCAGAGATAGACAGTAGAACCATTCTTTGAAGGAAATGAGCAGAGACATTGCTCGGGAAATGAGATATGTTGTATATGGATCCTTCCACGAAATCACCGATAAGAATTCAAGCACCGTTTATTTCTACGGAAGAAATAGAAAAGGTGGTTATGGCCCTCAAAACTAAATACATGGGCGGTCTTACGGAAGAAGATATTTATAACCAAGAAATAGTCGGCTTATTGGAAAATAAACTTGAAGCAGGAGAGCAGTTATTCTCTAATGGCGGCAGCGATGATGACGAACTTGTAGAGAGAGCAATCCAAGTCATCTCACAGACAAGAAAAGCTTCAGCGACATTACTTCAAAGAAAACTAGGCGTAGGATTTGCTCGTGCAGCAAGAATCATGGATACCCTAGAAGAGAAATGAATTATTGGGCCTCAAGACTGAGCTAAGCCTAGAGATATATTTATTTAATTTGAAATTTATAATTCAAAATTTTGAATTTTAAAACAAATAAAAAATAAGTAAGTATTGCTCATGTGATTATATCACAATTTAACAAAATGACAAGTAAATCTGATCCACTGGGGTCAGATTTTTTGTTTTTATTATAGTATGGGGTACAATTAATATAATTTACTCTTTATACTTTTCATTTAAATATCAATGGCGTTCTCAAGCAAAAAATTACATGCAAATACTATGGGCTTAGTTAAATGAGCTACGCTATTTTTTCTTGGAGTATCTTGTATCCTTTTTGTCACAAGAGCTTTCAATATCTCGCCTATCGCAACAAATTCTGTCCAATATATTTCAAAGATTTTCCTAACTACAAGTTGAGAAAATACATCAGCAACGTGAATAATCTTAGATGGAACGCCGGGTGGTGGAATAACAATAGCGAGCCTCACAAGTGCAGTGGTTCTTGCTACAGATAATTACGGAAAATTAATAACGGCAAAGAGTTGAAGTGTATATAATTTTATTAGTGGGTACGTAATCAACTGAGCAAACTCAATAACTTGAGCAACGCCATTTTGGAACTGATCTACTTGGGTAACAAATAATGCCAATATATTTAATACGGGATGAAATGTGGGTATCGGTACAGATATTCCATGATATACTTTGGATGTTTCGGGTAGTGCTAACATCCTTAGGGATGTATTGATAGGAGGGGTCTTAGGAGTAGGAGTAACGCCACTAGATAGATATACGCTTACGGTAAGTGGAAGTATATATAGCAATTGATTTATTTCTAAATGAAATGGAGTAAGTGCAAGTTGAAATTACTCTACAGCTATGGGAAACACCACTCAAGCGATTTGAGACTACTCTACGGCAATGGGCTGGGGGACAAAATCAGTTGGGAGTTATTCTACGGCAATGTGATGATGAACGCAAGCCAATGGTTTTAATTCTACCGCGATGGGAAATGGTACTCAGGCAGAATGAATATGATCTACCGCGATGGGATGATTGACCTATGCACAATGAGATTATTCTACCGCGATGGGATATAATACTACTGCAAGTTCAAAATCTACGGCAACAGCGATGGGATCATGAACAACAGCAGGTGGAGAAACCTCTACCGCGATGGGAAATGGTACTCAGGCAATTTGAGATTATTCTACCGCTATGGGAGATAATACAATTGCAGCAGCTATAAATTCTTTTGCAGTAGGAATATACAATACATGACTTTCTAATAGTATCTTCGAAATAGGTATTGGAACTTCTAGTTCAGCAAGAGCAAATGCAATGACTGTTTTAGCCAATGGTAATGTAGGAATTGGGACATGAGCAACTGCTCCATCAGCAGCACTTACGGTAGCGGGTGGGATAAGACCTGTCGTTGTAAATCTTCAAAATGTGTGTGCTGATACAGCGCATTATCCCGCAGGGACATTATATTATAGCTCAGGACATAACAGTTATTGTTACTGTAACAATAGTAACGCATGAGTTCTTATGGGTTCTGGAGCAAGCTGTCTTTAATTTATTTTAGATTATATTAAAAAAATCTTTAATGTCCTTTACAAAAAAAAATATATCTTCAAGAACAAAAACAATGGGCTTTATCAAATGAGCGACATTGTTTTTCCTCTGAATGTCTTGTATATTCTTTGTAACAAGAGCATTCAACATCACTGCTATTGCACCAAATGCTATACAGTACATTCAGCAAATTTTTCTTACTGCAAGTGGAGATAATGTCTCAGCAACAGGAGTTATTTTAGATGGAAGAGCTAGTGGAGGAATAACAATAAAAAACCTCACAAGCGCAGTTATTCTTGCTACAGACAGTAACGGGAAAATTATAGCATCAAGTAGTGGCGGCGTATATAATCTTATTAGTTGATATGTTGTTGCCTGAGCTACAGGCGATATTTGAGCTACATGAATCCAAGGAATTCAATGAAATACCTGAACACAATGAAATACGGGAGCCACAGGATCAACCTGATTTTTAAACGGAGGAACGACTTGAGCGACACCATTTCGGAACTGATCTTCTTGGGTAACGGGAAATACTAATATTTATAATACGGGATGAAATGTAGGTATCGGGACAGCCACTCCTGGATATAAATTACAGGTAGTCGGTGATGGATACTTTTCAAGTAATCTCTCCGTTAATGGTAATGTAGCAATACAAACACCGATTTCTTCATACGCCTTAGATGTAAAAGGTTCTGCTAATGTTTCGAGTGATATGATAGTTGGACTCAATGGTATTTGAAGTCTTGGTATCGCAACAGATACTCCTGGATATAGGTTAGATGTAATTGGTAACTGAAGATTTACAACTAATCTTCGAGTAGCAGGAGGGATATGAATTTGAACCTATGTAATAACAACTTGATATACGCTTGAAGTAAGTGGAAGCATCCATAGTAACGGATTTATATCAAAGTGAAATGGAGTAAGTGCTGGTGGAGTACATGCTACAGCAATGGGAAGTGGCACTCAAGCACTTGGGACAGGCGCGACGGCCATGTGAGTAAACACAACAGCGCTTTGAGATTACTCTACAGCTATGGGAAAAGGTACGTCTGCTAATGGGATTAGTTCGACGGTCATGGGAATTAGTTCATCTGCAGATTGATTGTTCTCAACTGCAATGGGAAATGATTCTCATGCAGGATGAACGTCTTCTATAGCTATGGGAGGTGGTGCCCATGCAACACTTAGTCAAACTATAGCGATATGAAGCAATTCTTATTCTAATTGAATAGATTCTCTTACCTTGGGAGTTGCTAATTATGCAATTTGATTGTGATCTGCAGCCATAGGACATACCAACATCGCGACAGGACAATACTCATTAGCAATAGGATTTGGTTCACGATCAAGTGGTGCTTATTCAACGGCGATAGGAAGTAATGTCTATGCAATGGGAAATTATTCAACGGCAATGGGAAAAAATAATATCGGACTTACCGGAAGTATATTTGAAATTTGAATAGGTATCTCTACAGGAGCAAGAGAAAATATATTCACAATTCTAGGCAATTGAAAAGTAGGGATAGGAACCTGATCAAGTGCTCCAACAGCAAGACTTACGGTAGATGGAGGAATAAGGGCGATTGTTATCCCTGCAGGAGATCCTTGTGTGGATACATGAAGTTATCCATCATGAACTATGTTTTACAGCTCTGGGAACAATAATTATTGTTTCTGTGACAATCTAAATACGCCTAAAACAATGACAGGAGCTGATTGTAATTAAGATATGTATTACGTCACAAATATGCCGTTTGGCAAGCAAATCTGACCTGAAAAGGTCAGGTTTTTTGTTTTCATCGATATCTGGAGTATACTTATACTAAGGTAAAAACCGTATATTTATTATTAAAAATAATACAATGTCCTTTATAAGCAAAAAACTACAGCACAAGAAAGCTAGTATGCGTCTCATGAAATGAGCTACGCTATTTTTTCTTGGAGCATCTTGTTTGCTTTTCTTAACAAGAGCCTTTGAGATTTCTCCTGTAGCTACAAATACGATACAATATATTCAACAGATATTTTTAACCAATGACGGTAATAATAACGATGCTAGTATTACGGGGATTATCCTTGATGGAAGAGAAACATGAGGAATAACAATAACTAACTTAACAAGCGCCGTCGTTCTTGGTACAGATATGTATGGAAAATTGATAACGGCAAAGAGTTGAAGTGTGTATAATCTTATTAGTTGATATACAATTAATTGAGCAACAGGAGCACAATGAATTCAAGGAATACAGTGAATACAAGGAGATCAGTGAATACAGTGAATTATGTGAATGACAGGAAATACATGATTACAAGGAGATCAGTGAATACAGTGAATTATGTGAATGACAGGAAATACATGATTACAAGGAGATCAGTGAATACAGTGAATTATGTGAATGACAGGAAACACCTGATTACAATGAGTTCCATGAGCTGATGGAGCAGGAGTACCTGCATGAAACAATAAAGAGATACAATTCAATAGCGGATGAGCTTTTGGAGGAACACTAAATGTAGTACGAGACAATATACGCAACATCCTTGGTATCGGAACAGCAACTCCAACAACAGGATATACACTTGATGTAAGTGGAAGTATCCACAGTAATGGATTTATCTCAAAGTGAAGATGAGTAAGTGCTGGTGGAACTTGATCTACAGCAATGGGAAGTGGAACATATGCTTCAGGACTAGTTTCAACTGCAATGGGACGAGCGACTCATGCAAAATGAGATTATTCTACAACTATGGGAATTTGAACGCATGCGAATTGAAGTATATCAACTGCGATGTGACAAGACACAGTCGCATCTTGATGAGACTCTACCGCTATGTGATATTCTACAATAGCTAATTGAACCAAATCAACAGCCATGGGAGATAATACAATTGCACTTTGAGATTATTCTACAGCCATGGGAAGTAATACAACATGAGCTTGATCTTATTCTACCGCTATGTGATATTATACAGAAGCTATTTGAGATTATTCTACTACATTGGGAGAAATTACTTATTCATCATGAGAGGCATCAACAGCCATGGGAAATAATACAACCGCACTTTGAGACTTTTCTACAGCGATGGGATGGTCAACAATAGCCAGTGGAATAGCGTCCACTGCGATATGATTTGATACCAAAGCATGGTGAAATTATTCTACCGCAATGGGGTCATGAACAAATGCTGATGGTATTGCTTCAGTCGCGATGGGAAATAGAACATACGCAAATGGGAATTATTCTACAGCCATGGGCCATAATTCAATAGCGAGTGGAGACAGTTCTACGGCAATGGGATATGACTCTACTGCAGAGGGAAATTTTTCTGTGGCAATGGGATATGCTACTCACGCATTAGGACCTCATTCTACCACAATGGGATGGGGATGAACAGGAGTCTGAGATTCATCAATTGCAATAGGATATTTTACCCAGGCGAATGGAGATTTTTCAACTGCAATGGGAGGAGAGTCAATTGCGGGAGGAGCTTATTCTACCACCATGGGAAATGGAACCCAAGCATTAGGCGATACTTCTACGGCAATGGGATTTAATACCATAGCAAGTGGAGATGATTCTCTTGTAATAGGAATATATAATGTGGGACTTAATAATAGTTTGTTTGAAATTTGAATGGGAAATTATTCTAACCATGCGAACGCAATGACCGTTTTAAGCAATGGTAATGTGGGAATCGGAACAACGGGTCCAGCATATAAATTTGATGTGCTTGGTAATGCTAGAATGTATAATTATTTGTATTTCGGATCTGATCTTTCACAAAACCCAAGGATATATAACACATGATCTGTCTTGTACATAGAATGATGAATGGCGTTAAATTCTAACGATGATGGTAAAGATATAGATATTAATTGATGAGTAAAATGATGATGAGTAGGTACCCGTGATGGTAATGTCGGAATTGGGATAAGTGCTCCATTGGCAAAACTTGATGTGGATGGGGGTATCAGAGCGAAACAAAAGACAGGATCTCCATGTGCAGATACGACTAATTATCCAGGATGAACCATATATTATAGCACTAATGCTGATATGTATTGTTACTGTAATAACTCGCATGCTCCTAAAACTATGACAGGAGCTGTCTGTAATTAGGATATTCATTATGTCACAAATACAATATTTGGCAAGTAAATCTGACCACAAAAGGTCAGGTTTTTTGTTTTTACGAACATCTAGAGTATACTTATACTAAGGCAAAAACCATATATTTATTATTAAATAATATAACAATGTCTTTTACAAATAAAAGCCTACAGTACAAGAGAACTGGTATGAGCTTAATGAAATGAGCTACGCTATTTTTTCTTGGAGCATCTTGTCTGCTTTTCTTAACAAGAGCTTTTGAGATTTCTTCTGTAGCGACAAATACAGTACAATACATCCAACAGGTTTTCTTGACGAGCGATGGAAATAATAGCGATACTAGCATCACGGGGATTATCCTTGATGGAACAGAATCCGGAGGGATAACAATAACTAACTTAACAAGTGCGATGGTTCTTGCTACAGATAACAATGGAAAAATTATAGCATCAACTAGTGGAAGCGTATATAATCTTATTAGTTGATATGCAATAAGTTGACCAACATGAGCGCAAGGTATCCAAGGCATACAGTGAATGACAGGAAATACGTGATTACAAGGAATTCAATGAATTATATGATTAACAGGAAATACCTGATTACAAGGAATTCAATGAATTATATGATTAACAGGAAATACGTGATTACAAGGAATACAAGGAATTATGTGAATGACAGGAAACACCTGATTACAATGAGTTCCATGAGCTGATGGAGCAGGAGTGCCTGCATGAAACAATAAAGAACTTCAATTTAATAGCTGATGAACTTTTTGATGAACATTAAATATGATACGAGACAATATACGTAACATCCTCGGTATCGGAACAACAACACCTATGACGGGCTATGCGCTTGATGTAAGCGGAAGCATTCATAGCAACGGATTTATTTCAAATGGAAATGAAGCACATGCGGGGTGAATACATGCTACGGCGATGGGATCATGAACATATGCTAGTGGAATAGCTTCTACAGCAATGGGAAATGTGGCACATGCAATCTGAACTTCTTCTACAGCAATGGGGTATCATAGTAAAGCAATTTGATTTTATTCTACAGCTATGTGATATATTACGTATGCGACTGGATCAGCATCTACAGCAATGTGAGACAACACAGAAGCAAGTTGAGCTTCTTCTACAGCAATGGGTTATCATACTAATGCATATGGAAGTACATCAACAGCGATGTGAAATACTACCATGGCAGATGGGGATACGTCTACAGCAATGGGTTATCATACAATAGCAGAAGGACGATACTCTACCGCAATGGGAAATTTTACTCACGCATATGGAAATTCTTCTACAGCGATGGGATATCAAACAACATGATACGGAAATTACTCTACCGCAATGGGAAGAAATACAACTGCATTGGGAGATTATTCAACAGCAATGGGATATTTTACCAACGCGATTTGAGATTATTCTACCACAATGGGGAGATCTACAAATGCTGGTTGAGACTATGCTATAGCTATGTGATTTAGATCTTTTGCATCATGATATGCTGCAACATCAATCGGTTGGGGTTCGGAAGCAAAAGGGACTTGATCAATAGCAATGGGAAACCATACCCATGCAGATGGAGGCGTTTCTACAGCGATGGGATCAGGAACTACGGCAAGTGGGGACTATGCTACAGCGATGGGTCAATTATGAATCGCGGGATGAGATTCTTCTATAGCAATGGGATATGCTACTCGTGCATATGGGTATCGCTCTACCACAATGGGAGATAGTACAATGGCCGACGCTCCTTTTTCTACCGCAATGGGAACTAGTACGTTTGCATATGAATATGCTTCTACAGCAATGTGACAAAATACCGTTGCAAGTTGAGATTCTTCAACAGCAATGGGAAATACGACATTAGCGAGGGGAACTAGTTCTCTCGCAATAGGACAATATAATGCATGAATCTCCAATAGTATATTTGAAATCTGAATATGATCTTCTATATTTGCAAGAAAAAATGCGCTAACCGTTCTTTTTAGTTGAGACGTATGAATCGGAACAACAGGGCCTGTGGCAAAATTTGATGTAGCAGGAAGAGGTAAGTTTGCAAACAGTGTACAAGTAGGAAATTTGGAATGATGAACAGGACGATGTGACAATATAAATGATGCGGGGAAAATAGCATATTATGTAGCTTGTTCGTCCGCGACATATACTCCTGCATTTCTATGATGTGTAGGAAGCTGAGCTTCAGCAGTAATTTCAAAGGTAATACTAACAGGGGCATCATACGGATGAGGCGCTTGTGGAGCCACAGGAATAGCTTTACCTACAGAATGATGATTTGGGGTATAATAGATAGTACAAAAAAATCCCCAGTCCGGGGATTTTTTTACTTTATATATATTTTAAATTCTGAATTTTGAATTTTAAATTCTGAATTTATATTAGTGTTCAAGCTTCTCCATTTTTTTTATTAGATGTAATATACATTCTTTTGCCTCATCATTAAGTGTGGTTTCTGCGACAATATTTCTAGCCTTTTGCCCATATTCAAGGATTATTTTTTTTCCAAATTCGATAGCTCAACTTTCTTGAAACATCTGTTGTAAAATTTTAATCTGTTTTTTATCAAGGACTTTTCCCATAGAGGATTTCAAAAGTTCTTTTTGTTCTTTGTTTCATTTTTCAAAAATATAATTGGTGAAGTAGGTTTGTTGTCCTTCTTGGATATCACTAAATGCAGACTTGCTTTTGTCTCCTCAGCTGATGTCGAGATAATCATCTCTCATTTGAAATGCAAGACCCATATATTTTCCTAGTTCGATGATTAACTTTTTTTGTTCTTCAGAAGCATTTGCAAGGATCGCGCCGGTAAGCATAGGTCTTACAAAGGTATAAGAAGCGGTTTTGTACATATTTTTTTTGTCGATTAATGACAATGATGCGGGACCAGAAACCATCATATCGACATCGATCATCTGTCATAATATGACCTCTTCTATCATGCTATGTACATTTTTTCTTGCTTCCCAGAGGAGGTTTTCAGGAAAGTCGTGCTGTTTATATCGAAGTTCATACACTCGAGAAAGGAGAAGATCTCCAAGGAGAATCGCCTGTCCTTCTGCGATATGTTTGGCCTTACCCATTGCATTCATATTGCTTTCAATAAATGAGTGAACGGTAAGTGCGTTATGTCTTTTTTCTGATTCATCAATGATGTCATCGTGAATAAGTGCCATCGAATGAAGAAGCTCGAAGATGATTCCAAAGTTTAAAATAGCCTTCTCATTA
This sequence comes from candidate division SR1 bacterium, assembly GCA_026397475.1. Classification (GTDB taxonomy): domain Bacteria; phylum Patescibacteriota; class Gracilibacteria; order Absconditabacterales; family Absconditicoccaceae; genus CAJBLF01. The sequence goes on from JAPLUT010000008.1 coordinate 83,050, forward strand.
TCTCCACCAAATCAAGTGTAGGTGAGTCGTAGTCCATAAGGCCTAATTCTTTTTCAACCAGAAAAAATAAAGGTGTTGATGTAGTCGATATAGGTATTGATTTTTTTATCGCTGATAAGTTTCTGTGCTTGTGCTATTTTTTCATGCACATGGGTTTGTAGGATACCATCAAAGGTAGTCTTAAATGAAGATAAATCCATGTAATTGAATGCAGAATGTAAAATTCAGAATTTAGAATTAACAATTTAGAATCAGGGAGTATTAATATACGAATTATTCCGTTCCTTATTTCGCGTTCCTGAATTGGGCTAAAGGTATTTTTTTGATCCATAAATGCAATGCAATTCTACCCAGACGAAATATTTGACAAATCGAGCAAAATAGTTATAATATAATCGTTTATTTCGCTATATTAGCTATGGGAAAAATTAAAAACTTTCTTAGTTCGGTTGGATTAAGAACCGGAAATACTATTGCAACGCCCTTGAGGATATCAGGAGAGGCCGGAAATGCTGTCGCCAATATTCCTAGACAATGAATAAGCGGCGTAAAAAATGTCGCTGAAGTTACTAAGCAAACGCGAGATGCTTTAGTTCATAATTTTACCAATTTTTCAAAAGTAGAAGGAAAATGGTATCAAAAATTATTTAAAATTCCTACAAACTTAGTTTCCGCATGTACACGAAGACCGGCGATGATAGCTGGAGCAGGCGCATTAAGTTCGATTAATCAGTGAGTTCGACAGCCATTTAAAAAGCTCTTATATACGCCAGGCAAAATGTTTAAATGAATGCGAAATGGCACTAGAATTTTCAATAAACAAAAATGATTCGACTTTATAAAATATGATACCCATGAAACTACAGCAGATACCTGGGTAAGTAAAATAAAAGAAAAGAACTTGTGATTCCTTAGCTCTAAAAAATGATCTTCAGAAGAAAAAAAGGTCGAAGAGAAAAAACCTGAAAAAAAACCAGAGGTGAAGAAAGAAGAAAAGAAAGAAGAAAAAAAACCAGAAGCAAAAAAAGTAGAAGAGAAGAAGCCTGAAGCACCAAAAGTAGAAGAAAAGAAGCCTGAAAACAAGGCTCCTGAAGCTAAAAAAACAGAAGAAGCTCCCAAGTCAATTGAAGATATTAAAAATAAAAGTGCCGAAGAAGCAAAAGAAAAAGATAAGGCGGAGCAAGAAAAAGCATTTCCGGAATGGAAATCTTTAGATAAAGAAACTAAAGTAGAACTTAAAAAAGAATATGATAAAGTCCTAAAAAACAAAATCAACAAACGATGAATAATCGCTCGAGGAAAGGAAGCAAAAATGTGAAATACGCCAGAAGAAATTATGGGTAATTTTAAAAAAATAGACCCAACATTCGTTGGATATATGGAAGAGATTTTGTCAGATACAGAAAAGAGGAAATCCTAGTTTAATAGAGGTTTTCTTTGTGTTTTTTAATATACATATCTAGTTTTTCTACTTCATCGTCATCGGCTCTTTTGTTCCGATGATTTTTTCAACATTTTTTGCATTGAAAACATATTTTGAGTTGTCAGTTTTTGATTTCATAGGCAATAGGATACATTTTTCACCCACAATCAGTCTTTCTATCTCCCGGTATTTTGTCGTCTACATGGAGCGAAAGAAAACAGTAAGGGCAATGATTTCTACAGGTTTTAGCAGCCTGAGAAATATCTTTTCAACAACCCATACAGGTAAATGATTCATTAATTTTTTTCATAGTTAGATATGTTTTTCTCCTCACCCCAAGCCTCTCCTTCAGAGAGGGAGCAGTAGATACGTCCCCTTCTCTGAAGGAGAAGGGGTTAGGGGATGAGGAAAATAAAAACTTTTTAATAAACCATGTGGCCGTAGAAGGCAAGTATTGCTCCTAAAAGATTAGGATTGGATGACTCCGTTACACACAAGGCGTAACTTGTTGGTCCCCAGAATAGATATAGGAAGTAATATGTTCTCCCCTCACGTACGCACCACATAGTCGTGATCAAGCCTATCGGTATAGGGATGATTTTCAAGTAATTTTTTATCAATTACAACATAGCTTGTTCTATACTTTGTTTTTTACGTTCGTTTGTCGAAGTCTGTTCATAGTTATTTGAGGTAATTTTATCGTTATCTTGACGTGCAAATTCTACTTTTACTACTCTTCACATGATTTCTTGCCCATCCATAGCTTTTTGTGCTTTAGCAGCAGCTTCAGGATTGGCGAATTCTACGAAGCCAAATCCCTTACTTTTATTGGTTTCTTGCTCAAGTTTGACTCTAGCAAAAGTGACTTCGCCAAATTTTGAAAATTCATTTTTCAAATCCATTCCTCTCAGTTTCCAGTTCAGCCCTCCTACAAACAGTTTAGTTTGGCTTAAAGTAGAATTGTCTTCTGACATTTATTGTAGAGAATAAGTAAAATTAACAATAAAAAGGTATGATTTTTTTGCTAAAATACAACTAAAAAAAGGATATATTGAAATTTGCTTTTAAAAAAATTCTAAATATAATTAGTTATAAGATATTTTAATTTTATACCTAAAGTATGGCAGATCCCATTCAAACAACAAATCCACAACAACAAGGACAACAGTGATGATATACTGATGATATTTTAGGGGGAGAAGATATCTTTGCTAAGATACCTGAAGCGATTCACGAAGAAGACCTTCCTTACGGTGATCTGTTAGAAAAAAAATATCAATTTGATCCTATTCCAGAGGCAATACAAACTGCTTCTGTACCTGTGCCGCAACCTGTCGCAGCTGTTCAGGCACAAGCAATTCCTAGACCACAAATATCTGTCCCTGTAGCGCCAGTTCGTGCCGTTGTACAGCAAGCTCCTATACAGGCCCCTGTACAGCAAGCAAATATCCCTGAACCACAAATTGTTCAAAATATCTCTTCACAAGAAATGCAAGATATTCACCAACAATCTGAATTAGAACAAACAAAGGTGGGAGGGTTATTAGACACAAAACTTCAGACCGACGTACAAAAGAAATTCGGTGAATTATTTTTTACAACAAAGAAAATTTATGAGCTCAAAGATAAATTAGGTATCAACGAAGAGAACTTCAACATTCTCTGAGCCGATAATGATAAGATATTCGTCTCTTATAAATTCCTTCTCGATGAAACGGATGATCCTATTGTTTTCATTACCAAGATAGAACAAGATAAGGAAACAGAAGAAGAGACAGCAAATGAATTGAGATTTACGTTCAACGAAGAAGCTTCATCGCTAGAAGTTATGATCAACGATGTTATACTATTCGATGAAGTAAAAGATTTCGCTCAAGATCAAAAGAAAAAATTACAAGTGATAGATAAACTTAACAAGTTCACTTTCTTGGCTTCAGAAGAAGTAAGAAAGATAGAAAAAGAAATCAAAGAAAAAGAAGAAGCAGAAAGAGAAAGAAAGAGATTGCAAGAAATATTTAGAAATTTCTAAAGCAAAATATTCTCAGCAAATAAAAAAAACAAGGAAGATCTCCTTGTTTTTTTCTAGATTATTTTATAAGCTCAACTAGCTCATCAGACAGTCCATGATTAGCGATATAGCCATTTGATGCTTCTCTCATTTTCGTAAGCTCTTCTCCAAACCACTCAGGAGCAATAAATTTTTTTGCATCTCTTTTGCTGGTAAATTCGATTTCAGCAGTTTTGAAACTTTCAAGGTTTTTGTATACATCAAGTTCAATCGTAAGTCATTCATGAGGAATATAATAACGCGTCTTTTCTATAAAATGATTTTCTACTTGAAACCAAAACTGATCAAATTCTTCTTTACTAATATCGGCCTCTATCTCTTCTCTCACGAGTCCATGTCACTTTTTTCTCGTGACCTTGTATTCATTTCCTATATGTCTCACTCTGATGCTTTTTCCTGTAGTCGGATCGTTGAAGTATCCCTGAATAATATTTTTATGAGGAAATTGTTCAATATCCATCGGAATCTCTTTTATCAAAAATTTTCTCTCAATTTCAAAGGCCATAGTAAATTATATTATTTTCTAAAATTATTTATTTTTATGCATTTCACTAAGTTTCTTGTGTCTCCTATAAGACAGGAGATAATGCATTTTAAGCGTAAATGCAATAATGAAAAGTAACCATCCAAGGGTAGCAAATACAGAGATATTTCTATATTGTTTCTGTTGTGGTGTTGTTTTAGATGTATCATCTTTATCGGCAGCAATAAGAGAACTATCTATAGTCGCAAGACTACATCCAGCTTTTTGTATGATGGATTTAAGTGGCTGTTGGCTACTGATTCCAGCGTTTTTATAAAGGCCCGCCAACAATATACATTCGTCTTCAGATGCAGATATTTTTTCTGCTCATTGCGCCATGCTCCTAAATATCATGGGACTAATTCATTTATTAAGCGACATCCCTGTTGCGGTTTGAAACGTATAGGTGCTCTCGATTTTATTTGCTCCTCCGTAGATCTGTTTATCAGCAATCAATATTTTGAGATCAATCTTTTTGTCGATAGGAATCCAGGTGCTTGGGTAAAAGGTCAGATAATTTCCATTTCGTTTGAGGTTGTCTGATCCGTAGAAATATTGTTGTCCATCAAAGTTTACAATCGCACTATTTTTATCTATACCCTTTCAAATATCTTTGACATCAAAGATGAAATATTGATCCAGGGTTATTCTATCATCAGTATTTTTTGGGTAAATTAAGCTGATGCTTGGAGGAACAACATCGGGTTCGCATTCAGGGACTTTAGCAAAATCTAGGTTAAATATTCATTCAAGCGGACGTGTCGCATTCGCAGTAACTACTTCAGAACCCGTTCACAAAGTTAGCACTTCTTTCCCAACAATATCACTTTTGAAATAGAGTTGAAAAAACGATAGCGTCTGGGTCGATGAAGCAAAGGTGGGATTTTGTACTTCAAGTATGATTTTATTGTATTCTATTTTTGATGTCGCTATACCATTATTTGTGCTTGGAAGTACGCGGACGATTTCCATGCTATCTGGATTATAATACAAGACAATAGTAAATTTTGTAACCTTCTGTCCCTGCGGAGAAAACAAGATATCAGCAGAATTAGTACATCCTGCATGAAGCTGGTCAGTAGGCAAAAATCTAGCATCCGGGTACAATGGTTGAAAAGTGACTTTTGCTCATCGAGCGCATCAGAGCATGGCAAAGATTCAGAAAAGTCATCGCGTAATTAATTTTTTTGTTTTTAACATCAGCTGAGCTAATGGGGTAAAATATACTTATATATACCGTATAGTATATAAACACAAGTAAAAATATCAAATGGAAATCATTTATTTTCATTTTTATATTATAAGAAAAATAATTGCTTTTTTGAGTGAATTAACTATTGTTTAGGCACATTTAGATATTTGTCAAATATAATGCATTTAGATTCTAAAAAGAAAAACTTCCTTAAGGTCCCTAAAATAAAAGATACTTTGGTTACCTACAAAGAAATTGCGAGAGATAACATCATTTCTATTTTTCAATTAGATGATTATTCCAAGCTCAGCCCCTTTGAGGCTTTTTTGGAAAATGGTGATCATGGAGCAGAGCATACCTATAATGTTTTTAAGAAGTCTTTGGAAATTGCTGAGGCAGTAGAAAAAGATTCTGCTGTTTCCATAGATAAAGAATTATTATATATGATGAGTGCTATGCATGATAGCTGAAGGTTCCGTTTACCTATATATAAAGAGTGAGATACAGAAAAACAGCAACAAGCAAAGGAAAATAAAAGAAAAAAATCTGAAAGAGAACATGCTCGTTATGGGGTAGCACAAGTAAAATTATGAATCAAAAAACTTAAAGAAAAAAATATTATGATATCAGATGAGGATCAAAAGAAAATTGAAGATTACGTTTTAAATCACGATTTTTTTAACGAGAGATTAGAATGAGATAGGTATCATGAACCAGTTAGTTTGGAATGACAGATTGTAAGATTAGCAGACAGAATCAGCGTCCCCGTTGGGGAGGAAATTAAAAGATATCGAGAAACGGGGAAAAGATTAGGGACTCCATATTTCAAAAAAAATATAACTTGGAAAGAGAGAATTGATTTCAGTTTTGTAAATATGTGAGAATATATTAAAAATAAAACCTTTGATGAATTTACATTTTTTTTGGCACTTTTATCTCAGGTTCCTTGAGACTTTTCTCATCCACTATTGGCAGAAATTTACAAACAATGGTGAAGTAATAAAGACCAGGCAATAAGCTGTATTTTGCAGATTGCAGAAGACGAATCATATAACAAGGAAGATATTCAGAAAATGAAGCTATTGATAAACGCATATCTTGAATATTTTAAAATCCATTTTTAGTTTTTATAGAGAAATAAAATGAAGGTAGTTTTTTGTGGGGCACACGGAGTAGGTAAAAGCACATTAAGCAAAATATTATCAGAAAAGTTATGATCTCCCATTTTGCATGATATTGTGGTTGATGCCCATAAGCTTGGATTTGTCATAAACGAAAATACGCCAATGGAGACCCAAATGTGGCTTACGGGGAAACAATTAGAACAAGAAAAGATACATAAAAAATTCGTAGGAGATAAATGTATATTTGATTATTATGTGTATGCAGAAGCATTAAATATGGATAGAGAAATGACTAATGTTATTAAAAAAATAGCTCTCCAGACTCATGCTTACGATCACGTATTTTTTATAAAGCCAGAATTTCCTATTGAGGATGATGGCTTGAGAAGTACAAATGTTGAGTTTCAGTCTATCGTACATGGCGTCTATGAAAATTTTTTACAGGAACATAATATCCCATATACACAACTTACCGGAAGCGTAGAGGAAAGAATGGAACAAGTATATAATAAGTTGGAACCTAGATAAGTAACAAAGCAAATATCATTGATTTTATGACTATTTTTCATACCTTATTAAAGCTATCTATCTTTTATCCCTATCATTACTCATGATTTCGGACCTCAAAAAATTTGAACAAACTCGTAAAACCAATATAGCAAATACAATATGAAGTAGCTTATGGTTAGGGGTTGAAGAGCTTTCTCGTGCAGTCAGTGGGAATAAAAAGTCTAATCCAAAATGACAAACTTTGGCAAAAAATCAGATTTCTCCAGCACTTGATAAATATGAAACAGCTAGGATAGAGAGACATAAAAAACAAGGATAGGCTTTATTTTCAAAAAGAAAATAATGAATGCTGATGAAATCATAGAAGATATAATCAATAAGGAACTTCATTTTCATTTTGCAAAAAGTGGTGGACCGGGTGGTCAAAATGTAAACAAGAGAGAAACGAAGGCGGAATTATATTTCAATATCAACGACTCACAAAATCTTACTCCTGAACAAAAACAAAGACTGATTGTTGTCGGTGGAAATATGGTGCATCATGAGGAATCTATCCTTATCATGACCTGCAAAGAAGAGCGCTATCAAAACGCAAATAAAGAAAAAGTGACACATCACTTCAGGCAGCTCTTAGAAAAAATTCTTTCAGAACCTGAAAAAAGAATCGCTACTAAGATTCCAAAAAATGAGCGCGAAGGTCGTATCAAAGAAAAAAAGATTGCCAGTAAAATTAAGCAGTCGAGACGTATTCCTCCACTAGACTACTAGGAATTACAAAATTTAAAATTACAAATTTAAAATTTAAAATTATTCCCTATGCTTTCGACATACCAACACCACTTCGCTACAGAACTAGCAAAACATATTGAGTTATCAGTATCAGAAATTTTATCATTGATAGAAATTCCTCCAGAAAATATTCCTGGAGATTTAGCATTTCCTTGTTTCCAACTTGCTAAACAAGCAAAGCAAGCGCCCAATCTCCTCGCGAAACAATTTGCAGAAAAATTCAGTTCACCATTTTTCGCAAAATTCGAAGCAGTCGGTGGGTATCTAAATGCAAGTATTAATAAGGCAACATTCATCACCGAATTTTTTTCTTCAACTCCGAATTCTGAATTCTGAATTCTAAATTCCAAAACGAAAGTTTTGGTAGAGTATATGAGCGCAAATCCAAACAAGCCATTGCATATAGGACAAGCGAGAAATGTGTGTATCGGTGATAGTGTAAGAAGAATTTATGAGTATCTAAAATACGATGTTACCAGTGCTGATTATGGTGATGATAGCGGAGTGAATATTGGCTATAATATAGTAGGACATTTGTTTTATGGTATTCCCGTAGAGACAGAAAAAAAGTTTGATCATTACTGCGGAGAGATTTACGTGAAGATGAGGAAGCTCGAAGAAGATCAAATTTTCACGAAAAGATTGTCAGAAACATTACTTAAAATAGAAGAAGATACTGACCCAGAAATCAAAAAATTACATCAGAAATATACCCAGGACTGTACTCATCAACAGATGGTGAGCTGCCGAAGGATGGGGGCATATTTCGAGCTTGTAGCCTGGGAAACAAATATCCTGCACTTGAAGTTTTTCACTGAAGCGATGGACATCCTCAAAGAGAAATGATTTGTAAAATACGCCGATGAAGGTGATGCAAAATGATGTCGAATTCTTGATCTCTCTAGTCTTCCCGAGTACGCAAAAGAAGAAAAACAATATCAAATCATGATCAAGTCAGATGGCTTAGCAACCTATGTTGCAAAAGATATTGCCTTCGCGATGTGGAAGCTTTGATACATGGATAAAAATTTTGGATATGAACAGGTATGGCAAGATCCTAGAGGAGTTGATATGTATACAACTACAGCAGATAGCGCACAAGGAAAAGAGCATACATTTGGAAACTATGATATCGCTATTACTGTTATTGATTATAGACAGATTCCACCCCAGACAATTGTTGGATCCGCATTAAAACTTATGGGACACAATAAAAAAGAAAAACAATATTTGCCACTTGGATATGGCGTCGTGTATCTTACTCCACAAACTCTTTTGAAGCTCAAATATGAATTGAGTCCTGAAGAGCAAAAAGAGAAAAGATTGCCTTTTGCGAGTAGGAAATGACGAACCGTAACTATTGATGAGATGCTAGATATGTTGCATGAAAAAGCATATACGGAAACCAAAGAAAGAAATGCAGATAAAGACGAACAACGACTTCATCATGTTGCAGAATCATTAGCAATTTCAGCTTTGAGATTTTTCTTAATCAGGGGTGATATCGTTAAAGATATTGTTTTCGATCTTGATGAGGCGATGGATATGCAAGGAGAAACTTGAGCTTACATTCTGTATACTGGAGCGAGGATGCAGAGTATTGTCGATAGCGTTACTTGAGCAAGCAAAAAAATAGATTATTCTTTATTACAGACAGAAGAAGAATTCTCACTAATAAAAAAAATAAGCACTTTCGATGAGATGATTTTAAAAGCAAAAGAAGATTTAGCACCACATTATATAGCAAAATATTGCTTTGATTTATGTCAGCTTGTAAACAGTTATTATGCTCATACCAAGATATTAGTTGATGATGAAAATGTTAAAATAGCTAGAATTGCTCTATTACAAAAAGTAATAGAAGCATTAAAACAGGCAATGAACTTGATAGGTATGGTATTTGTAGAGCGCATGTAATTCAATAATTTAATTAACGAATTAAAATATTACGGATTTCGAATTGCGAATTAAACTGAAGATACACAAATCCGTAATTCGTAATTCGTAATCAAGTAATTAAATAATTTATTTTATAAATAATGGAGTTATGAAGTTGCGTGAGGAGTTAGAAAAACGTGGTTTAGTGTATCAGTTTACTGATGAAAAATTATTTGATCTCTACGAAAAATGAGGTCAGAAATTTTATTGTGGATTTGATCCTACAGCAGATTCTCTTCAGCTCGGAAATTTTGTAAGTTTCATGACAGCCGTAAATTTTATGAAAAGAAAAAATACTTTTGTATTGATCATTTGATGAGCTACGGGGATGATAGGAGATCCAAGTTTTAAGGCGACCGATAGGGCGATGCTTGACGAAAAGACCTTGAGACATAATCAACAAGCCATTACAAAACAAGTACAAACAATTCTTGAAAATCTCAAAACCATTAGTTGATATGACTTTAAATTTGAGGTAATTAACAACTATGATTTTTACAAAGATATGAGTATTTTTGAGTTTCTTAGTTCCGCAGGAAAATATATTACCGTCAATAATATGCTGAGCAAAGAGTCCGTTAAAAAAAGAATTGAAGATCCAGAAATGAGTATTACCTATACCGAGTTTAGTTACATGCTCCTTCAGGGATATGACTTTCTTACTTTGTATGAAAAGCATAAGGTTAAATTGCAGATCGGATGATCTGATCAACGAGGGAATATGGTGACAGGGACAGAAATGATTAGAAAGAAACTAGGAGGTGAAGCACAGTCATTTGTGATGACCTTTCCATTAATTACAGACTCAACAGGAAAAAAATTCTGAAAATCTGAAGGAAATGCTATTTTCCTTGATCCCAATAAGACCAGTCCTTATTTCGCATATCAATACTTCATGAATACCACAGATGAGGATGTTGAAAAATATCTCAAGATATTCACACTTTTGGATTTCGATACCGTAGAAGAAATTGTTAATAAACACAAACAGGATCCATCCCTCAGATATGGGCAAAAACAGTTAGCAAACTATTTAATTAGTACGGTATATGGAGAAGAAGCAGCAGCCCAATCAATCAAGATTTCAGAAATTCTTTTTGGTCAAAATGATAAGTTAGCGACCATTAAAACTATGTCCAAATATGATTTACTTGCGCTTCAAAAAGAAACGGGAGGAATTAATATAACAATTCAGAATTCAGAATTCATAATTCAGGATTGAAATATTCCCGCATCTAAAGAACTTAAAGTACTCGATCTATTCACTCAAAGTGGACTTACAGAATCCAATGGTGAGGCAAAAAAATTACTTGCATCAGGGGCATTATACTGTAACGAGAATAAAGTTATCGATCTCCAACATATAGTTAAAAAGGAAGATTTTATAAATGGAGCACTTCTCCTAAGAAAAGGAAAAAAACAGTATAAACTTATTATCTATAAGGTATAAAACTATTTATACATATCAATGGCACATAAAATCAGGGGGCGAAATTCTCTGATTTTTGTCTATGTTGTCTATTCGTTTGTCCAGGTCATATGTGCCAAGTATATTCATTTTCCTCTTGCATTAATTTCCTAAAAAGATAGAAAATGGTGTTTTAGTCTTTTTCGTTATTTATTTATTTATATTATAGGAGCAGATGAAAATTAGTAAACAAACAAGTTTTGCGATATTATTTATCGTATCGTTGATATTTGTGTTTTTTGTAGGAAGAACGTTCAATGCAGAAACAGGAACGAGAAGCTTCATGCTTACATTAAATGGGGTATCGCATTTCAGGAAAGGACTTGATGTATCCGGAGGAACCAGATTGGTCTACAAAATTTCCTATGATAAATATGAAAAAGTATATACCAATAGTACAGAACTTGCTGCAGTCAAAAAAACAATAGAGACTATTATTATGAAAAATATTGATAGCAGAATTTCTAAACTAGGAGTGAGTGACTATAAAGCTTACGTTCAAAAACTCGATAATCAAAATTATATTGTCGTAGAGATTGGAGGTATCGCTGATCTTGATCAGGCAAAAGAATTAATAGGAAAAACGCTTGAGCTTGAATTCAAACTTCAAAATCCTAATAAGCCTACCAAAGCCACAATTGCAGCAAGAAAGGTACTAGCAAATCAAGTCCTTGCTGAGGTAACAAAAAATCCAGAAAATATTCAGAAGCTCCTTGAGGGAAGAATGTCTGAAAATATTTATCACAGTATATATACAGGAAATACTTTAGATCAATTGCCTGATCTGTATAAAAATAATCCTAAATTGCTTGATAATGCAACCATAGGAAAACTCTATGGACTCATAGAAGGTACGTATGCTACCATCTACCAACAGAGCAATAATGCTCTTACGCAAGGTACAGGGACAAAATTAGATGGATATACTATGTTTCGTGTGATAGACAAAAAACAAGGGAAAGATATTTCATGAAATATTGCAACCGTATATGTATTTGAAGATGTTTTCGTTCAAGATAGAGAGACATGGGTGCCAGCAACCGATGGAGAAAATATTCTTAATGGAGCATATTTCAAATATGCAAGTACTTCAGCTTCAGAAGTTGGAGAACCCGTGGTAGTAATCAATTTAGATGACAAGGGAAAAGAGGTCTTCTGTAATGTGACACAGGCAAATATAAATAAGCCTATGGCAATCTTTGTAGGAGGGAATCTCCTTACTGCTCCAAATATTCAAAGCAAAATATGTGGAGGTACTGCAGAGATAAATGGATCGTTCACGTCAGATTCTGCTAGACAACTTTCCAATGCATTAAATGAAGGAACCTTGCCTGCACCATTGATTTTGATGCAAGAAGAAAAAATAAGTCCATCGCTTGGAGATAATGCACTAACATGAGCATTACGAGCAGGATTAGCATGACTGATTGGTATCATGATATTCCTTTATTTTATGTACGGATATAAAAAAATGATACTTACGGGTATCATGCTGATAGCATTTCTAACAGTACTTGCTGCGATTATGAAACTTACAGATTATGCTTTATCGCTAAGTGGTATAGCTGCCATTATCCTTTCTATAGGAATGTGAGTGGATGCAAATATCTTGATCTATGAAAGATTACGTGAGGAGCTTAAAGAATGAAAAAGCATATCATGAGCAATTGATACAGCAAAAGATAGAAGCCGATCAGCTATTAGAGATGGTCAGATTAGTACAGGACTTATAGCATTCGTCCTTTTCTCTATGGGAACAAATATGTTCAAATGATTCTGATCTATGATGATTATAACTATGTTGCTTACGTTATTGTTCAATGTGCCGTTAACAAAAATACTTCTTCATGCTTTTTATGACAAAAAGACAAATTAATAAAATTAAAATATTAGTAAAATTAAAACATTCATCATAGCATTCAACTTTTTAATCTTCTAAATCTTTTAATCTTTTAATTGTCTCCTCCATGAAACAAAAAATCTTTTTGATCATCGGTATTTTGCTTTTAAGCTTTTTCTGAATGAGCATCTATAACGAGTTTATGGCAAATCATACCTATTACCAAGGGATGATTGCAAACTGGGATAACCGGAAACTAGTTCTCCGGAGCATTATTGCAGTATGTATTCCCATCGTGTATATCGTGAAATCAAAAATGTTTTCTGTTAAGAAATTCTTCATGTATATTATTCCTTTGACGCTTATAATATATAGTACTGCATTCACACTAATCAAAGATAGTATTGTTGGAGGATCAGCATGATTTATTATACTTGCGCTCAATACCCTAATACTGTATTTTCTTGGTCTCTATATTATTGTAGGATTGACGGCATTTGGAACGCGAATATCAAAAAAATATATTAAATTTAAAGAAACAAGACGACAAGAGATGCTTCTCAATTTCTGAATGGGATTAGGAATATTTCTTCTTATAGTGTATATCATGTCTATGGTGCATCTTATTCGAGGCGCACTCATCTGGATTATTTTCATAGGACTTGGGTACATGGTTTGGCGCATGAAGGACGATATGCTTCCTTACCAAAGCATTATTAGTGATATTGCAGCTGAGTTTAAATCAGATAAATTAAAGGATAATCGATGGAAATGGTTGGGTGTTATTTTGCTCGCTATTTCAATAATTTACTATCTATATGGATTTCAATTATCATTCATCCCATATTCAACTGCTTGGGATGCAAATCACGAATATATGTATACACCCAAAGTGATAGCACTGAGTCATGGGGTAATCCGATGAAATGTATGACCGGCTACTTTAGCACCAGGATTGTGGCACATTTTCATTACTTTCTTTTTTGCTCTTATTCAGCCTATCAAGAGCCGATTTTGGATGTCTCCTGATACAATAGCTGTGGCAATGAACTTTCTTAGTGGTATATTTGTTCTTATTTTTGGAACAGGACTTATTAAAGAAGTATTAGGATATTTCTCTCCAAAGAAATCCGAAGAAGACGATCTTACTACAACAATTGGTATGTATAGCGGATGGATGATGTTGCTCTTTTGGCTTACAAGTTGAATGGGGGCGTTTCTAGTATTTGTTGATAATAAAACAGATCTTGGGGTTATGGCATTAACAATATTGGCAATCCTTTCTGGATTTGTATTTCTTAAACATATTTTGGATAATCGTGAACAGGGGCTCAAACTTCATCGAGATTCTTTAAAGTACATCATTATTTCATGAACGATGTTTGCATGGGCACTTATAGCTAAACAAACAGCATTTATAGATATCGCTTTATTTGGATTATTGCTTATTGGTCTTTGGATAGATAGCATTATTGCTATAGGATTGGGGATCATAACCGTAGGAATGACAGGAATTTTGCAAATAGCAAATGCGCAAGATATGATGACTCCTGCTGTGGGAAAATATGTAGCATTGGTGTGATTATTGGTAGTTGTTGGAGGAATATTTAAAATGATGAGAAACAAAGACAAAGATCAATGAAATCTGTCAGACAAAAAAAGATTATTAAAATATATTCTCGTTCGAGGAGTTGCTCTTATAGCAAACGTATTGATTTTCAAATGACCAAATATTCTAATTAATGAAATTAAGTCTGGTACTTTTAGTCCTTGAAATTTAATTAAAAGCACCTTATTGTTACAAACGAATCATCAAAAAAAATTATTGGCAGCTACGGACATAGCAGCATTAACACAACAAACAAATGTAGATACCATGATAGTTAATTCTGCAATACTTACACCAGCACAATGTAAACAAACAACATTTACGAAAGAAGAATTGAGTGGTGGTACAAGAAAGGCTATTCTTAGTAATGAAGATGTCTGAAGATATGTGGGGTATGGATGGAAAGAAATTACAAAAGGGGCCGGATTAAATCTATGATATGGCTTACTTAGATTTTTCTATCCAAGTAATAACACATGTTACGGTATAGACAGACAAGCAAAAATGTTGTGTAATAATGCACAAGCAATAGAAAGCTTCAGTGTCCCAACATTGGAAACATTATTCGCAAAATCTAAGCCAGGAACAATCGTATATGGTCTTCTTAGTTGAGCACTTGCAGAGTATAAAATAAAATGAGGCGGTACGGGAACAGTAATCAATCCAGCTGAGTTTAGAGATCAAATAGTTTCATTAAGACAATATTATCAAAATCACGCTGTCAAAACAGATGTTGGGAAAGTAAGTATTCCTTATAGATATCTTGTCCCTTTCAATGTTACTTTCAATCGATCACTACAAAACTTAAGTAGTTATTATACTGATATAGGATTCGTATGGTTATTGATTTTGATGCTTTTGGTTCTTGGATTCCTCTATGCTGCATTCAACGCAAAACGCTTTAATCAAGACACTAATTTAGTCGCTCTTTCAAGCGTTACCATTATCGGACGAGCTATTCGATGGATTATATGATGAGGTATCGTACGATATGGAATGGGACTTGTCGTTTGGACAATACTCTCCGTTGCTATGGTTCTCAGAGATATGTTTAATCATTCCAAAGATGAGAAAGATAAGACTATGATATATATTATTATTTTCCTCTTTACTATTCGATGATTAGTACAATTGGTTCTCAATTTTGTGAGAATATCTTCACAAGGATGATGAGGACCTTTCCTTCGATATAAAATGAATAATGGAAAGATGGTAGAAATAACAAGTACGCTCCAACAAAAAGAAGTAGTCAAATCTGGATATGGACGAAAAGATGTTTTTGATCTTCAATTCCCTCATTACAACAAATTTATTAATTATGTAAAAAATAGAAAAGACGTCGATGGTGTTTTGGTCGCTGGGACGTATATGCAATACTTTCTAGACAATCAACATAATATAAGAGGAGATTGAATGTTGTCTCGATTCCGAGAACAAAATAGTGATGGTAATCTTTGTAGGTCATATCAAAGAATTAGAAATAATAACGTTAAATATCTTGTTATTGATCCAAACATTGGAACGGTAGTTATGTGAGAATGAAATGAGACTCTCTTCAATAGGTTCTTTGCAAAGAAAGATCCTGTTACAGGAAAAATTATAGATGATGGAGCCATCAGTAACTTAGTTAAGCTTCGAAAGGCAGGATATATTAATCTATTCTCTACAAATAATCTTTGAGCTAAATATGCGTTTACTTTGGATGATGCAACACTTATAGCAAAATTTGGTGCTATGTGACAAGATGAACTTATATTGTTGAGAGCAAAACTTTCTATTGCTAGATTCTTTCCAGAAGCACAAACTTTGCTTAATTTCATAGGAGAAACTTTCGCAAATAGAATTGCTAATGGTGATGTAATATGAGATATCGCAGATGTGTATGGAAAGGATATTGATGCTAATAAGATATTTGCAACAGCACAAACAATACTAGGACAACAATGAGTTTCTGAAGAGTTAACAAAAACTGTCGAGGGCTTGTCTCAAGACAATCGTTTGATTCTTGCTCAATACCTTGGACTGGTAAATCTTGCAAAATCCAATAGTCCTCAATATCAAGAATTTATAAACAATATTATTGGGCAAAGTCTTGGTGGAGGAAGCCAGCTTATTGTGTTTGAATTAAATTAAAAGATTAAAAAATTATTAAAATTAAAAGATTTACAAACAAAAGATTAATACACAAAACTTTTTTATAATATTCTAAATATTCTAGTATTTTAATATTTTAATCACGAAGTAATGAAATTAGATGTATCTGAAATCAAAAAAAATACCATCCTCGAAATCGATGGTCAGTTATATAAAGTAGTTGATTTTGCTTTTATGCAAATGCAACAAAGACAGGGAAGCTACAGCTTTAAGATGAAGAATCTTATTACGGGTGGAGTACAGGCATTCACGTATAAGTCTGGAAGCGTTATCGAAAAAGGTGATGTTATCACGAAAAATGCTATCTTCTTGTACAAGGCAGGAGATACGTATACTTTCATGGAAAATGATACAGGCGATATGCACGATCTCAATGAATCTATGGTTGATGATATAACTGGATATCTTAAAGAGAATATGGATCTTTTTGTTATGGTCTACAAAGGGAATGTGATCAGTGTTATTTTACCACCCACGGTTCCATACAAGATTATAGCAACTGTTCCAGGAGTAAAATGAGACAGAGCACAAGCAGGAAAAAAACCAGCTACAATAGAAACCGGCATGGAAATAATGATTCCTCTTCACAAAAACGAAGGAGATATGATTACTTTAAATACAGTTACTTGAGAAACTAATTAAAATATATAAGAAAAAAAGAGACGGATGTCTCTTTTTTAAAAATACAAAAACTATTTATTCTGGGTGAATACTTTTATATTCCATTTCCCTTCGGGGAGAGAATTTCCTATGATCCATGGATTCAATTTTTTAACTTCGAAATATCAAAGATTATTTCTTCTTGCTCGATCCGCAAGATCAGTGGTTTGTTTTATGTTCATGCTTTTAGTTACAAAAGGGCTATAGCTACCTCCAAGTCTATCACGATCAAAGAAGTCATACTTATGCTCTCGTACATACTTCATTGCCAGCAATCTAAACACATATCTTGAGGTTTCATTATTCAACCAGAGGTCGTAGAAGTTATTTGTGTACTGTGATTCTAAACTATTTTGTAGCCCATTTTCACCTCTATTGTAGGCGGCGGCCACTAGTGTCCGCTTGTTGAATTGCTTGCCTAAGTCTTTGAAATATAGCATGGCCGCCGCCGTAGACTTAGCGACATCAAATCTTTCATCTACAAATTCATTCACGACAAGTCAGTATTTTTTAGCAGTGTCCGGCATAAATTGCCAAAGTCCAGCTGCCCCAGCAGAGCTGCTTACATTTTCCCTTAACGCGCTTTCTATGACAGGGATATATTTTAAGTCATCAGGGAGACCTGCCTTTTGGAGTTCTTTTTCTATCATTGGGACAATCAGATTCCATCTTTTATAGATGATAATAAATTGAGCTTCATTGACTTCAAGCAACGCTACCTCTCTATCAAATCTTTCAATATTCAAAGCATATCTTCACTGTTTAGGCATCAATTCACCAGCAAATGAGAGCTGGGCATTTGTACTAATTGATCATTTATTCCCACTTACTAGAAAGATGATTATAAGTAAAAAAGCGATAACAATAATAATTCTCCAAAACAATTTTTTGTTAGCATAATATTTTTGTATCTGTTCTCGCATTTTTTTAGACATAAGATAAAAGACATAAAATATATACTAACTGTGAAGTCTTTTTCAAATACAAAAATTTTGTTTACTCTTCACGGTAAATTATTATAGTCAGGACTAATGCCTTTATGTTCATTACTGATAATATGTTAATTATATGAATCACATGAACTCTTGGTGCAGGGAAATGAACAATTGTAGAATATCTTGTAAAAAAGAAATTATTTCAATATTTTTCTGTGAGGTCTTTTTTAATTCAAGAAATAGAAAAAAGGGGCTTGCCTGTAAATAGAGATAGTATGGTTATGGTTGCAAATGATCTTCGTGCAAAATACGGTGCTTCCTATATCATAGAACAATTGTACCAACAAGCAGAAAGTATTTGAAAAGATGCAATCATTGAAAGTATCAGAACTCTCGGAGAAGCTCAATCACTCCAAAATAAATGAAATTTCCATCTCTTTGCGATTGATGCAGATCCCAAAATTAGGTATGAAAGAATAATTCTCAGAGCAAGTGAAACTGATAAAATATCTTACGAGGAGTTTCTTATGAATGAAAAAATAGAGATGGAAAATCCCGACCCCGCAAAACAGAATATCGCTAAATGCATGGGACTTGCACAACATATCTTGATTAATAACTGAACTTTTGACCAGTTATATGAGCAGATAGAAACAGAGATACATAAATTTTAAATTTACAATTTTGAATTTGAAATTTAAAAACATAGTTATTGCAAGAGGTTTTAAAATTGTAAACTCACTTGTCCACGAAGGTGGAAAATTTTAAATTGTAAATTATGCTCCATGAGAATCCCTATCGGTATTTCAAACCGCCATATCCATCTCTCTTTAGGAGATGCAGAAAAATTATTTTGACCAGGATATCAATTTAAAAAGCTAAAAGATATTTCACAGCCAGGGCAGTTTGCAGCTGAAGAATCCGTAACATTACAATGACCAAAATGAAAAATAGAAAGAGTGAGATTCGTAGGACCAACTAGAAAAACTACCCAAGTAGAAATTATGCTTGGTGATAATTTTGTTTTGGGGATCAATGCTCCTATCAAAGTATCAGGAGATACCAATGGTTTGGAATATATAAAAATTATCGGACCTGTGGGTGAAATTTATGGCCCTTTCGCATTAGTCGCAGAAAGGCACTTACATTGTACTGTTAAAGAGGCTCAGGAGATGGGAATCAAAAACGGAGATATGATAAAATTGCATGTCTGATGAATCAGAGGAGTAGTATTCGAAAATGTAGCAGTAAGAGCAAGAGACGATTATGCATTAGATTTTCATATCGATATCGAAGAAGCAAATGCTGCTTGAATTAAGACAGGAGATCGAGCAGAAATGAAAATCAGTGAACAGTGAACAGTGAAGAGCGAATAGTGTGGGTATTTTTTTTATTAATAAATACTTCCCATTATTTTTAATTATTAATTATCTTTTTTATGGAAGAAAAAAAGTATACTCTAGTAATTTCATGATGATGAGTCAGGGGATTCTATGCTCTTGGAATTTTAAAGTGATTAGAAGAGCTATGATATAAAGATAGGATAGAAGCGATATATGGAGTAAGTGCTTGAGCGCTTGTAGGAAGCTATCGGGCTGCAGGATATTCGGCACAAAAGATTTATGATATGTTCTTTTCTTCTCGTGCTTTTGGATTTTCTTCGATAAATATTCTTTCTAGAGATAGTTTATTGAGGCTCAATTATTTAAAAAAAGATTTCGCGCAAGATCTACCCAAAGATATTTCTGAACTTAAAATAAAAACATATATCTGAACTACAGATACGAATACAGGGACATTTCTTTTGTTTGATAGGGGGGATTTATCGACTATACTTCTTGGAAGTATGTCTATCCCATGAATATTCCCAGTTGTGCCGTATGAAACACACGTCCTCATGGATGGTGGCGTGACAAACAATTTCCCTGTTGAATTTGCAAAAACGCAATATCCTAACAACGAAATTATCGGTATAGCACTCAATAAATTCAAAGAAAATCAAAAAATAAAAAACATATTTGATAATCTTTCTGTCTCATTGGAAATTATGATGAGGCATCATACTATAGAAAATATGTGAGGCATAAAGCATCTTTTTTATAAAGAGCTTCCTGTAAATGTAATGGATACTCGTAAAAAACATATGACTGCAGCATATCTCCAAGGATATGAAGATTGTCTAGCGCATTTCAAACAGTAATTAGCTATTTTCTAATCTCGCAATGCTGGACATGGTGTTCAGCAATTTTTTTAAATGCTTCGAGTTCCTCGTCATCAAATGGAGTTCCTCAAAAATTCGGGTCGAGGGTATTTCCGCCGATATAATTCTGAAGGTAATAATGTTTCGCGCCTCTGATGTAGACCGCCATATTTTCAATATCCTCCGCGGTATGCATACCCTTTATTACGGTAGTTCTATATTCAAAATCTATCTTGCTTTCCAACAATATTTGCAATAATTTTTGATAACTATTATAAAACTCTGGTTCCTGATGGACGCCAATTGCTTGTTCGTAAACATGGAGCGAGTGTTTCAAATCTACCGCAACATAATCCAAAATTTTATCCTGGATCATTCTTTCTACGATACGATAATCTCTCCCGTTGGTATCCAACTTGACTAGAAATCACATCTCTTTTATTCTCTTAACAAAGTCATAGAGGTCACTCCAAATTGTTGGTTCTCAACCACAGATACTAACTCAATCTAGGAGTCACTTTCTTGTTTTTAGAAAATTAAAAAATGCTTCTTCAGGAATCAAATCATTTTGAAACAGCAGCATTTTTTCAGGCAAAACACATTCGGGATTATGACAAAAATGACAGCGGAAATTGCATCACTGAGTAAAGACTACACAAGCAATTTTGCCAGGGTAGTCTATCATTGTAGATTGTTGTATTCATGCAATTTTCAGCGGTGATTCATAAAAAATAAAAATAGGTTTGTTTCTAATTTTTGTCCTCCTTTTTAAAGGAGGAGGTATCCGCATTTCGCGGATGGAGGATTTGAGAACAATTGTCTTACAAATCCCTCTGCCTTCGGCTTCTCCCTTTACAAAGGGAGACAAAACATTAGTAAAATTCCAAATTAGAGATAGTTTTTTTATTTCTCAAACCTCAAAAAGTATTTTTTCGGTCTCATTTCTCTTTCCAAGATTACTTTTCGTTCAGCATCAACCTCAGAAAGTCTTTTCATATCTTTACCGTCCATAAAAAGAGGATCTACAATTCTACTTTTACAGAAAAGATGATAGTCAAAATCATTGGGATCATTCTTGTAAGGAAATGTATTATTCATTCCTTGCCAATAGATATTCAATTGTTTATCACTTTCAATATGAGCAGTAATCTTTTCTAAGACTTGTTGATCGGTCGTATAAAACTCATCGGCATGGAGATATCATTTTTTCAATGCATATCTTAGGCAATCTCCAACGGTCTGGTGCATGGCTGCAGATTCTATGCCAGAATAATATGAGCTATTCATTTTGTAAAATAGTTCCGCATACTTCTTTGCAAATTCCAAATCAGTAAATATCCACTTTTTATCTTGTATAATAAGATGCTCTAAGAGAGCAGAAATTTCTTTAGAGGAATGGGTAGTATAATGAAAAGCGGTTCTCAAAGAATAGTCTATTCTATCCGCGCAGAGATCAGGCAATACTGTTTCTTTCAAGGGAAAATGTGAATCATCGATAATATAGTCGATATCTAATCCATACTTTTGTAAGATATTAGGGATATCTGTTTTTTTGATAAATGTTTCAAAAATATTATCTTGATGCTCTTGTTTGTAATCTCACTCGTCAAAAACATAATCTAGACAATGAGAAAATGTCCCATGAGAGATATCATGAAGTAATCAGGCTATCTGTTCTTCGATCGACGCTCAGTATTTCTTCAATAATAAATATACGCCCAAGGAATGTTCAAAACGTGAATGATCTCAATTAGGAAAATAGGGTTCAGTATATCCTGTTTGACTAATTCACTTCAATCTCTGCATCGCAGAGCTATTTATAAGATCAATAATTACTGGTTCTTCAATTTCAAAATCCCCATAAATAAGATCCTTATAGAGCATTATATTTTTACAGTAAATAAAAAGACAGTATTCAGAAATATATTCTACTGCCTCATCATTTTTTTATTGTTTTTTTATATCTTCTTATTCACATCCACAAGATACAAATGCCATTTCTGGAGCGAATTGTCTTACAAATGTTGAGTTAGCGCTCTTTCCTTCTTCAAAATACTTTCTACTATAAAATTCTGATTTTTTACCGATGTTGTATTGGCTTACGGGTCTAAGATATCCCATTACACGAGTGAATACTTGACATGGAGTTCTGTGAATTTCTTGTCCGTCTTTGTTGAAGAATGATTGCATGGCGACAAAGGGTTATAAAGTTAAAAAAGAATTCCAACATTTAACGCTCAACATTACTTTTTAATTATGTATCTGCTTCTCGGTAATGATTCTCATCTTATCTGGATCTGAAGTATGTTTCTTCCTAAGATCAACATTAAACTTATCTCATGCATATCAGATTTCTTTATCACACTTTGGACAGTAATCATGCTCTCCTACTACGTATCCATGTTTTGGACAGATAGAGAATACCGGAGTGATAGTGACATAAGGAAGTTGATAGTTCTCTATAACTTTTTTGACGAGCTGTTTACATGCTTGTGCGTCTGACACTCTTTCTCACATATAAAGATGAAGTACTGTTCCTCCTGTATATTTACATTGTAATTCGTTTTGCTGTTCAAGTGCTTCAAAAGGATCGTCTGTATATCCTACAGGAAGCTGAGTAGAATTGGTATAATACGGAGCATCATCTGTTCCTGCTTGAATAATATTTGGAATTTGTTTTTTATCTTCTTTTGCAAATCTATAGGTAGTTCCTTCTGCAGGTGTTGCTTCAAGATTATATAAATTTCCTGTCTCTTCTTGATACTCTTTAAGTTTTTCTCTCATAAAGTCTAATATCTCCATTGCGAATTTCTTACCTACTTCAGTAGAAATGTCTTCCTTTCCATTGGTAAAGTTTTGAATGGCTTCATTGAATCCATTGAGACCGATAGTTGAGAAGTGGTTTCTGAATGAATGAAGGTATCTTTTTGTATACGGATAGAGTCATGCATCTAATCGTTTTGTAATCTCTTTTCTTTTGAGTTCAAGTGATATTTTTGCCAAGTTCATAAGATAGTGGACTTGTTCTTTGAATCATTTTAAATCTTCTTTGAAGTTGTATCCGATTCTTGCCATATTTATAGTCACTACTCCGATAGATCACGTCATCTCTGCAGATCCAAAAAGTCCTCATCATCTCTTTTCAAGCTGAGTGAGATCAAGCTGTAATCTACAGCACATTGATCTTACTGCTCCTGGTTTATACGCGTCTGGGTTATCTACTTTTTTTACATTTCCATCTTTATCTTTGGTCACTTTGAATTGTGATCCTACAAAGTTTTGGAAATATGGGATTCCGTATTTTGCTGTCATTTCAAATAATGCGTCGATATCTGGATCATTTCGTGGAAAATCTTTAGTTACATTATAGGTTGGGATAGGGAAAGTAAATACTGATCCTGTCCAATCTCCTGCAGTATATACTTCGATAAGGACTCTATTGATGAGCTTCATCTCTTCTTGAAGTTCGCTAAATTTTTTATGGTAATATCATTTTTCTATCCCTCAAAGCATAAGAGATTTTTCTTTGAGATCCTCAGGACAAGTCCAATCTAGCGTGATGTTTGTAAATGGTGTCTGTGTTCCCCAACGCGAAGGAACATTCAATCCAAAAACAAAATTCTGAAGTTGTTGTTTTACATATTTATATGTCTTATTGTAGATATATTCTTTTTTCTCTTTTTCAGTAGGAAATTGAGCGTTTGAAGCCTTCATGTCTGCTTCTAATTCAGTTGTGAATACATGCACAAAAGGAGCTAGATAGGTATCGAAAGATGAGAATGCTTGAGCTCCAGCCCATTCATTTTGAAGTGTTCAGAAAAAGTTAATCATTTGGTTTACTGCTGCTTGAAGATTTTTTGGTGGAGATGATTGTACTCTATTCGTCAATCCATTAAATCATTCTTCAAGAAGCTGTCTTAAACTTCGTCATGCACAGTATCCAGAAAACATATCTAGATCATGAATGTGATAATCTCAGGTTCTGTGTGCGGTTCCTACTTCTGTAGGGTAGACATGACTAAGCCAGTAATTAGCAATTACCTTTCCTGAGATATTAAGAATAAGTCCTCAAAGAGAATATCACTGATTACTATTCGCGTTTACTCTCCAATCACTTTGGTCGAGATATTCATCCATAGTTTTTGCTACTTCGACAACAACATTTTCTTGTGCTCTCGATTCAGATCTTTTTTGGCGATACAAGATGTATGCTTTTGCTACAGTATCATGCCCTTCTTTTATCAATACCTGTTCCACGGTATCCTGGATGATTTCTATGTTAGGGATTTCATTCCCTGTCTTTTTCTCAACCTCTTTTCCTACTTTTTTTGCAAGACTAGATACGTCTTTAAAGTCTGTTCCTCCGACCGCTTCTACAGCACGCTTGATCGCATGTTCTATTCTGCTGATATCAAAGTCAACAATCGCTCAATTTCTTTTCCTTAGTTTGTAGATAGCCATCACGTATATATATGTAATAATTAAAACGAATGAAGAATGAACAATAAAGAATGAATAATCCCTCGGGACAAGTGTTGGTATTTTTTTTTATATAAATAATATTTTTCCGACATTATTAATTATTCATTATTAATTTTTAATTACATTTTGTTTGTTATTTACAATTCTTTGAAAATACATCAAATATACAATATCTTGTGGTGTTTGAAAAAAGGTAGCCACTATATATAGTAAGTGCTAAACATTGCAATGGAAAAATCATTAAAAAAAATACCAGGGAAAATCTATATTTTAAGCACAGATTTCGATGATATTTTTTAGGATTGATAATTTACTCACTATGTTCGCGTAATATACTTCGTATAATTAGCTTCCCGTAATTTACTATTAATAATTACATCCAAAGGATAAATTACGCCCAAAGGGCATACTACATTGAATATAACTTTTCAATAAATGCAGTCTCTAGATATGGATTATTCAATGTTCTTTGCTTCCTTACAAGTTCTTCATCTCAAATCATTCCAGCTTTATGTGCTGCAAGGATAACGATAGCCTGGTCCTGAAGTTGGCTCCATCATGAGCAGCTGAATCCTATTTTTTTGCCTTCATAATAAAATTCTATTCTTCCTTTGATTTTAAATCTTGTATCTTCACTATATTCTTTGTTGTCTAAGAGGGCAAAAAGATCTTTTTGAGTAGCAAATTTCAGGTATTTATGTCCTTTTGTTCAAAATTCCTCATCTTCATCTTTTAAAATATCACCAGTTCCCATCTGACGTCTTTCTTTCATTATCCCATCTACAGAAAGAGTTATAAACCCCGCTGTTTTTCTTGGATTATAGGGTTGCTCTGGAATCGACTCAGGAAAAGTTTCCCCGAGTTTTAGAAATTTTTGAACAACTTCTCCCGCCTTTTCAAAGAGACGTTCTATTTTAGAGTTAAGTATTTCTTCTAGTTCATGGGGTAAGGTTTGTTTTGAAAAATAATAACTTTCTTCTAGATCAAAAAAAACTTTTAGGTCTTTATCACTAATAGACGGAAGATATTCGGTTCCATGATCTAAAAAATACGTAGCAAGAAAGTCCCATTCATTGGCTGTTAGCAATTCATGGGTGTCGTGATATTTGTTGAAGAGTTTAATCGTTATTTGGTTCTCAATATTTATTATTATTTTTTTATAGTGTTCTACTTCTGCTCATACATAATGAAGAGAGTCTATTCATATTTTTAGTGTTTTTATATGTGACATAAGGTCTTCAAGAGGAGAATTAAGAAGAGCGTCTTTTCATTCGTTAGTAGTAAATATTTTTAAAACAGTACTCAGAGCATTAGTATTTTCTGAATATTTTTTGGTGTTGACTCTAGTCATGTTATCTTCTAGTGGGGCACCATTGTCTTTTGGTGTTAGCATGCGGTTTTTCAGGGTATAAAAAAGTGATACCATATATAAACATTTGGTCTATAATGTCAAGACTAGTGAATTCAGAAATAAAAAAAATCCACTCTCGAAGAGCAGACTTTTTAAAATTTAAAATTATTTCTATTATATATTTTTAAACTTATACAACTCCAATCCATTGATCATTCCTGTTTTTTCATCCGTGATGGCCTCGTTTGCTTGGACAATGATAATTTTATCGTCGAGAGAAATATTTCCTTTGAAGATAATTCTGATCATTTCTTTTCCTATTCTTTTTAAATTTTCATAAGAGAAGGACTGAGATATTTTATATCCTCTTACTCATCGAAGGATGTTGAGATATCTATAGTTTTCATCACTTTTGGTGAAAGCGATAATAGGCACTCTCGGTTTCAAACTTGAGAGTCTTCCTGCTGAATACCCGTTCTCCGTATACAATACCATTGCTCTTACGTCGACTTCTTGGGTCGTTCTGTGCGCATTATAGATGATATAATCTCTGACCATAAATTCATTGTTCACATAGAAACGACTTAATTCCTGGGGATGAATTTTCAGTTCTAACTTGTCCAAAGTATCGCTGAGTTGCGTGATCATTGTAAGGGGATCTTCTTCTTTAAGCAAGACATCAAGCATGTATGCATCTGCTGCCATATTTGAAAACTTTTTCAATTGCGTTTCGTTGATGAGCTGATACTTGTTTTTTTCAAACTTACCGACAAATGTTACGACTGCTGGCTTTCCAAGAACCTTACATTTATTTATTAATATCTCTTCATTGAGTTTCAATGCTCTCATCGCTTTCTCAATTTTCTCAAAAACGAAAATCAATCCATCTGAAATATCCAAAAGATCATCTATGTTTTCCAATGCTTCTGCGGTTTCTATTTTTGCAAGAATTTTCATATTCCCTGCATTTTTTGTCGATAAGAATTGTTTCAATTCAACAATATCGTCTCTTGTTTTTACTAGTGAGGGAGCCATCATATGAATACCGTATTCCAATCATCGCAAGATATCGTGCTTGTCTCTTTCTCCCAAGAAAGGTAGGTTCAAATCATAGTTATGGAAAAATACTCTATCATACTGGATGATCCATCCTCACTCAATTACCTCACACATGATTGACGTATCTTTGCTCGATTTAATCTTGATCACGACACCACTTTGCTGGAACTTAATAATCTGTCCGACTTTCAATTCATGAAGAAATGACGCATCGACAAATATTTTTTTATCATGCTCTTGAGCATATTCTGAATAATCAATCTCCATATTTTGTCTGGCTTTGAGCTTGATATCCATAACATTTTTTACTCTAATATCGGATCCTCTCGTTTCCATCATGATAGTTTTGCTATTATCTAACTTCATAATCGTGTCGATATATTTTTTGTTATTATCATCAAATCCACCTGATAAAGATATTCTAAACACATCAACCATATTGATGACTTTGGAAAGGACGGTTTCTTTTGCCAAGGTAGGACCTACACCTGCGATGATTTTTGAGAAATGAAAGTTATTCATACGTATGAGTATCTAAGTAAAATAAAAGAACTAATTTGGAATTTACAATTTGAAATTCATTTTTTTCTGTCCTCCTTTTTAAAGGAGGAGAACCACGAAGTGGGGGAGGATTTTTTTGCTATTTTTTAAATCCCTCTGTCCTTCGGACTTCTCCCTTTACAAAGGGAGACAAAATATTTGTTTATAGTTTATTAGTATCCACAACAACAAAGCCTCTTCTACTGATTTCCTTTACAAGTTGCTTGTCTTTTATTGTTATCATTCAGCGTGCGTCTGCGATGAAATAAGCTACTTGGTCTCCGATAAGAAAACATATATTCTGATTAGCAAACTCAATCGGGAAAAGAACTTCAGAGATATTGCTTTTTTTTCATGCTTGGATATCTGTGTTTACTTCCAAGAGAGGAAGCTCATCAAAGCTTTTTAAATTTATTTTCAAGCCCATACTTTTTTCTAGTGCATTGATATTGGCTCAAGCTTTTCCGATGATGCGACCTTTGGATTCCTCGGGGATATAGAGATCAAGATTGGACGATCACTTAACTTTGAGAAAGAAATCACAGGGTAATAACTGTTGAAGTTTTTTGCTAATCGTTTGCTTAGCGTATTCAGAAACTACGGTTTTTCATTTGCTTTGTACCTTTCATTCGCCATTCATGTCTCCTGAAAGTGGCATAACTACTATCTGTTCTCCAAAAGTATATATTTCATATTCTACCTGTTTCGTCAGGAAACTTGTGATGACAATGACGGGTCTTGCAAGGTCTTCTGATTCCATTCACTCAGGAACTTTGACTGTAAGTTGCAAAGTAAATATTTCTTGGATGACTCATTTATCTATATATATCACGGTATCAATAACTTGTGGGATGATTCCCATTTCAATAGTTCCGAGAAATCTCTGGATACTATCTACTGCTCTCGTAGCGTGGATAACGCCGACCAAACCTATTCCCGTCAATCTCAAGTCTTTATATAATTCAAAGTCAGATTTATTTCTTACTTCATCATAGACCGTATAATCAGGTCTCGAAAGAAGGAGAATATCTCTTACTTCATCATGCGTTCCGTAGGTGAAACTATATTGTACGATGTCGTCAGATACTTGAAGATCACGAGGAGATTCAATAGTTTTGATGATATGATTGTCTTTGTGGTAGACATCAATTAATGCCTGTGCAAAAGTTGTTTTTCCACTTCCTGGCGATCAGGAAACTAATATTCACTTGGCTTTATTTCTCAATAAATCAAATACTTCGGGATCTAATTTATAGTCATCCATCACCAATTTATTAATCGGTTTGACTATGGTTATCTCCAACCCATCGGAAAGAGGCGGGTAGACGATTACTATTCTGTAGGGCCCAAGTTGTAAAACTTTAGATAACTTTCTATCGATTTCCATAAATCCATCATCTCTCGATTCTATTTCTTCATATATTTTTTGAATGAAGGCATTCATCTCTTCTTTGTTCATGGATTTTGTATCTAGTTCGGGCTTCCAGTTTCCTGGGGTTCATTTTTTTCTCAAGATAGGACGACCCTCTTTCATATGAAAGGACATCGTATGTTCATCGAAGTACTGATCGAGGAATGAATTTCAGATAATTTGTTCCATGAATGAAAAGTTAATGAATAATTAAAAATGAATAATGAATAATCCCTCGGGACAAGTGCTGGTATTTTTTTTGATGATTTACTGGAAGTATGTACATTGCAATGCTCAGGTATTTGTTATCTGTTTAGTAGTAAGATCGAAGGTCATAAGTTGTATATATCCGTCATCAATTCCTGTACAGACAGGCGCATTTTCAGGTTTAGTGGCTATGTCATTTCCTTGGATCCATACGGGAGCATGATACTTCACGGTATTGTTTTCTATCCATACTCAAGTGTTTACGCTATGGTATTTTGATGAGAATATCTTTTGTTTCATAGGGATATTGTAGATCGAGAAATCCCCATCTGGGCTTGTAGAATATTCAGCAATGATATTGTTTCAAGCGATTCCAATATACCGCTGTGGAGCCATATCGGAATTAGTAGGCAATGAATACATATTGTTGCCAGAAAGATCGTAGACGTAAATACTTTGTCATGCAATTGCTTGTCCTTCTTCCGTTTTTACTTTATATTTATCAGTAGTATTTGTTGTTAGGATATAATTGTCTCATGATTTCTGAGGTTCGTTTTTAATACATTCTCAGCTGTATAAGAAAGTCATAAGGATTGGATTATCTTTCTTTTCTGCTTCCATGGTGCAGAGATTACTGAAGGTTTTTACTACAGGAATATATCATGAGAGATAGGTTTTAGCGCAGACGGGAGTATACTCCATCGTACATACAGAGACATTAGTTGGGGGTTGTATTCTATGATTTCTGCTGATGGCGAGGTAGCATAGTATTCAGAGGATTATAATGAGGGGAATCCATAAGAACTTTTTCATAGTCTTTGAATTGTTGGTAAAAAACTATTTCTTCACACATTCTCCATCATGAAGATAGGTGGCAAGTTTGTTTGCTCTCATCTCGCAAGCGTTCCCAAATGTTTGTTCTATAGGTTCGCAAGGTGCTTTTACACATTGGATTGCGATGCTTGCACAGACGGGAGTATAATCTAAAGTACATGCGCTTGCTGTTCATTCACTACCCGTACCTCCATTACTTGAAGTAGTTCCTGTTGTTGGAACTCAACATTCTCCTCTCATATATGCTCGTTTCTCACAAGTTGTTCCATTTGACAAATGGCATACTCACGATTGTCCTCCGCTAAGGTCAGTTATAATTTCCAAAGTTCATCAATTGTTTTCGCAATTGACAGAAGCTGGATTTGCTATTCCTGCAGTACCGGTATCTGTGGTTGATCAACTGCTATATTGATTACATTTTGGTGTAGTCGGTTTGTCACAATACATCATGGTGCATGCTTCTGGTTTACCATCTTTTACCGTACAGTTGTTGCATCCATCGAAATAGCTAGTACAGTTGGTCAAATCTATTCATGTATACGCGTATTCCAAACATTGCGGTTCAGCTGGCGTGTCACAATACATTCTTGTGCATGCCTCTGCCTTACCATCTTTGACCGTACAGGTATTGCACCCATCATAATAACTTATACAACTTGTGAGATCGATTCCTGTTCAACTTGAAGGAAGATTGATATGAAGTGTTGTGAGTATTTTTTGTGAAATAGCGAGTGATGGGTTTTTTACTACATAAAGAAATCATACTCCCAAAAGAAGAATAAGAAATGTCACTCGAAGAAGTTTTTTCATAGAGCAAGAAAATTAAAAACTAAAAACTTTAGATACGCCAATGTCTGTGCAGATTCACGACATGGAGAAATAGTTATTTATTAAACAGGATAAGAAAAAGGACTTAGCTTGTTGTATGTCCTTTTTTTACTTGTATTGGTTGTTTATTTTTTTGTATAAAAATTGTGTATATCTTTAAGTGTAAATTGGTTGCTTTGTCTACTGTCTATATATTGATTTTTTCGTAAAATTCAATATAAAAGCATAAAGCGACACCAAGTTCGAGCTTTTTACCTAGTATTTTCGTGATGACTTTTAGCGTAAATGGTATAAAACAAGAAAAAAACCAGAAATATACGGTCGAGGTATTGCTTTGTACGGATGCTATTTTGCTTGCTAGAAAAATTCTTGAAGAAAACAATATCCTGATTCTTTCACTCAAGGAATTCCCTACGGAAAAAACGACGTTTGGGGATATTTATTTCACGATTGACTTCAATTTCCAAAATATAGAAATCGTTACCAAATATACAGACATCCAAGAGGCATGTAATTTTTTTACTTTGATAGGATTTGATATTTCAAGCATCAATAGCTATTCAAAGAAATTATCAACTCAAGAGATTTCGACAATTATCGCCAACGGGCTAGACAACTCTGCAAGTAAAAAAACAGAAGTTTGGAAACATATCAAAGAACACGAGGAAGAAGAAAGAAGGGTATATGAAGATGTTGATTTGGAATCAGCTAAAAAAATTATTGTAAGGGTATTTGAAAAGATTGAAGAGGCAACAAAAAGATCAGCAAATCTAATTTCTCTTCAAGAAAGTAAAAAACTCAAATCACTGGCAGAAGATCTCAAGAAGGTGCGTATGGGTACCAATTTTGAAAAGATTAGAGAAACGATTCAAGAGATACTCAAACGCATTGACTCGATAAATCTTGTTTGGTATGCAAGTCTTTCTGCAAGTAAGGAAACTATTTTTTCATGATCTACTGTGACTTTACTTGATGTAGATAAAGAATTAGAAAAATTAGAAAACATAAAAATACTTAAATCATTAGGTGCTCATATAGCAATCGGTAACAAAGATTATTCTACGCTTGGATCATGAGCAATTTTTTGGAAATTTTTTCAAAAAGATTTCTTGTCTAAGATGTCTAATGTTTGATGGTTAGCATACCTTGCCTATGATCTTGTTGAGTTGGTCTTTGTTATGATCCTTCTTGTATTAGGCATATATACTATCGCAAACTCTCTCTACCTTTTTGCAAGCAATCAGTATGGTTTTGCTCACTCACTTATCAGTATCGGTATACGATGATTACTTATTTTTATTGTAAGATATTTTAGAATCAACCGCCAAAAAAGCCAGTGAAACGAAGCTTTTTTGGATGATTGATCTATGTCGAAAACAGTCGTGTATAGAAATGCCTCATTCGGAAGACTAGTATTGCTTCTCTTGATTACGGTGCTTGTACATTACTGATTGATGCGGTTGGTGACTACTAATTTCGCGTTATAGGCGAAATAGAATTTAGAATTTAAAATTTAGAAAAAAAAGAAATTTAGAATTTTTAAAAGAAAATAATTTAAAATTAAAAAAAAGTAACATATTCTAAATTATAAATTCAGCCTTCTAAATTCATTGTTTCATTTATAAATTTTAAATTTAAAATTAAACCATGTCCTTGTTTTTATTATCTCTCGTAGTCTTCGCTTTCGTGCTTTTCTTCTACGGAATCGGACTCTGGTATCTCGCACTTATTCCCCTAATTTTTTTAGGAATATTTTTCTGATATTACGGAGGAACGCAGACGATCAAGGTCAGAGGATCTGAAATTTTACAGAGATATAGTTTATATATTGCACGAACGATAATCCTCGCAGGACTCGTTGGTGTGCTCAATTACTTCGGAGTAGATTTGACGACAACGGTATTACGATTGCTTTCGCTTAACTTAATTCTTCGGGTAGGTTCGTATTTAGCAAAATATCAGGATGGGAAATCTGTCTTCCAGATTTGATTTTATTTCTGCGTAGCGTTACTGCTTATTATAGCGTTCGCACTTTGAGGACGAATCCTTGCATTCAACATTTTTTCGCTCCTTCGAGTACTGCATTTATGAATTGTCGCTTTCTTTATTTTCATCGTAGGTTTGCAAGAGGAAGTCGAAAAGTATATGCGATATAAGTTGGGAGTCCTTTCCTTGGGAACGCTCTTCCTCTTTGTTTTTGATCAGATAAAAAATGTCTATGTAGCGCTTACGATAAATAGTTTGTTCCTCACCGGACTCTATTATTTGATCTTCAAAGTATTCCAATTTAGGCCCCAGTCAGCTGAGAAAAAGAAAGAGGTTTCTGTAAGACGTGTCCTTGCAGGTGAAAGAATAACTGCACCCAAGACTTACTATAATTCTAAAAATATGGAGTTCGTATATGGCATACTTACAGGCATGCCAAGTTGGACAAAACAATTTCTGGAGATTCTCAACGTCATCATTATCGCAATCCTTATCATTCATTACATAGGTCACGTCTGAAGTTTCTCATCAGTAAATCATATCTTATATCGAGCAGTGATAGTGACCTTTATCAGCAACGTTCTCTTGCTCAAAAAAATCTGATACACGAGTATCATCCAAAATCTCGTAGTCTTCCTTGTAATCAATTTCGCAATCTACGTGAGCCTTTTCTCTTACTTCAATAGCGATGCCGGAGCCGTAGTCAGCCGAGGAATCATCCGAAATATCGTGAGTTCATCGATGATATTTTACGCACACAAAGTGCCGATGTTAGCAAAAATATTTACCAGGACGGACTACATTTACTGGATCGTAGCGAGCGTATGAGCTATGCTAGTCAACGTGGTATTGCTTACGCAGACTGACTTGCCGGGCGAGCTGATTTTCTTTTTGGTGTTGGTGTATTTAGGATTGCAGAGTATGATAATTTACTATGCAGCCAGATACTTGTCTAAAATAGAATTAAGCTAAAAAACATATATCTGATTTTATTCGAGAAGGATTCGTGAATAACGGATTTTTTTCTTACATTGAAAAACTAGATCAAACATTTATAATTCACTTAGTTGCCACTATAAACACAGGGAATGAGATGCTTACCGTTTTTAGCATCTTTTTTATTATGATGGGCAACAAGCAAAAAATTCAAGTAATGTGACTAGAAATAAGTGTTTTAAAAATAAACAATCAAGATTATATCTGTATAACAGATATGCTAAAGTCCAAAGATGGAGATTTTTTTATTGCAGATTGGTTAAGAAATAGAAATACAATTGAATTTCTTTGAATACGAGAAGAAGTATATAATCAGAATTTTAATTATGGCGAATTCGCTACAATTAAAAATAAGGCATGATTGAATAATTATAAGATGAGTGTAAAAGAACGGTCGGAAAAAACGAATGCTATCGGATTGATTGCAAAATCCGGTCGTTATGGATGAACCTATGCACACAAAGATATAGCATTTGAATTTTGAATGTGGATAAGTCCAAAATTTAAAATTTATCTCATCAAAGAGTTCCAAAGACTCAAATCACAAGAAGCAGCGGCATTAGATTGGAACGTCAAAAGATTTTTGACCAAGATGAATTATAAAATTCACACTGATGCAATTAAAGAAAATCTTATCCCCAAAGAACTTTCTCAAAGCGAAATCAATTTCTTATATGCTGATGAAGCAGATATGCTCAATAAAGCGTTGTTTGGTATGACAGCAAAAGACCGACAAGAAAAAAATCAGTGAAAGCAGTGAAATATTAGAGACTACGCTACAATAGAACAGCTTATAGTTCTTGCAAATATGGAAAGTATCAATGCTGAGTTTATCAAAATGTGATATTCACAGGCACAAAGATTGATATCATTAAACAGAACTGCCATCACACAAATGAAGTCGTTACTGAGTATGTGAATTTTAAATAAGTTGGCTATATAAATAAAAAATCAATAGAAGTGTCTTGTAGGTTATTAGAAACCACTTTTATTGACTTCTTCCTCCAAATACTTACAATAAAAAACACAAACAAAAATTAATTATGGAAGAAGAAGACTTAAAATTCGACAGGCTCGAAGAGGAAAGAAACCCTCAGCATGTAGTACCTATGATGCACATCATTCTCATCTGCAGGCTGACAAGAACAATCTTTTTGGAAGAAAAATTTTAAGCCTCGCAATATCAGGAGGTTTATTATATTTAATTCATGAAGTATCAAAAAATAAATTGATACTCAATCCCATTATTAGATTCGGACTTACCTATCTCTTTGTTATGGAGCTGTTTGCTACTTATAGCTCTCTTGAAAAACTTATTAACCTCTTCCTATCCGTTTCCGGATAGGTTTTTTTCTTTTATTGAAAACTAAAACTGCTTATATAAACTTGAGAATAACTTTACTACTTCTTTGCTCTATGTTCATCACTAAATTTTACCTGCCGTAGGCATGGCCATCTTCGTAGAATACAATAAGTATAAATATTCAAAAATCTTTACTGATCCTATGTAATCCTCATGTTCATCACAAAGTCCATCTTCGTAGAATACCTCCAATCTCCCAAGCTCGCTTGGTACCATATCAACGATAAAAAAACTTACGCGAAAATCCAGGAACATAATTACGGAGGAATGGACGGAGCGGCTATCGGACAAAGCGTTGAAGATATGGTCAAGAAATTATTTTCCGACAAAACAATTACTGAGATAGACAGTAAAAAACTTGGATTCAAGGGTTGGCATAAGTCCTATCATATCATGACCAGCAAGGCGCTCGATCAAAGCCCAGAAGTGCTCTATCAAGCAGGATTCGTTGCTGATTTCTTGTTTGCCAAGACGGATTTCCTTGTAAAAAATTCATCATGAACTTATGATCTCTTAGAAGTAAAAAGTAAGAATTCAATCAGATCAAACAACAAAAGTAAAACCCTCATCGATGATTTGATCGCCGATGTAAGTTTCCAGAAATATCTTTTGAAAAAAACTTTGTGAAAGAAATTCTCCTGAGATTGTTACCTTGTCTACCTCAATAAAGAGTTTAGAAAAAATTGAGAAATCAATCCGAGTGAAATCATTCTCCAAGAATTGGTAAACGATGATTTGATGACTGACGACGCGATAGAGCAGATTCTCTGTACGATTGAAAGCGATCTTTCTCTCAGCCTCAGCGAATTCAATAAAAAATTTCCTTACGACGGGTCGGATTATTTTACTTACTTCGGTGAAGACGCCCCCAAAAAAAGCATCCGAAATATCACCGGCATCGTGCAAAATAAAAAGAAATTCCTCTATGAACAATCAAAAATATCTCTGGACGATATCACGGACGAAGAGATATTGGGCGTATTATCAAACAAAGATGGGGGAGAGAGCAAATCCTCAAAATTCATGAATCTCCGAAAACAAGGAGAGACGACAATCAATCAAGAAGAGATTAAAAATAGACTAGCAACACTCAAGTTTCCTTTATTTTTTTACGACTACGAAACAGTCTCGTACCCGATTCCCAGCTTTGAATGAATGGGTCCGCGAGAGCAAACTATCGTACAATATTCTGTGCACAAAATTGATGCAGACGGAACGATAACGCACAAAGACTGCATTGTCAGGCCAGGAGAAAAACACAATAAAAGAATTATAGACCAACTCGTACAAGATTTAGAACAATGAAATGGGACTTATATTGTCCGAAACAAAGCCTTTGAAAATGGAAGGAATAGAGAGTTATGAATCATTTATCCGGAACATGCAGAAGTGTTTGAAAAGATCAATGAACATACGTTTGATCTTATGACAATTTTTAGTGATATGTTGTATTTTGATCGTAAATTTTTGTGATCATCTTCTATCAAAAAAGTTTTGCCGGTGCTGACAGAGATTTCTTACGACAATCTCGAAGTAGGAAACGGTGGCGATGCAATGAACGTCCTGTATCAAATTCAACAAGAAAAACTTCATTGACCTGAACTAGAAAAAGCGATAGAAAACTTACTCACCTATTGTAAGCAAGATACTCGAGCTATGGTCAGAATCTTGGAGGTAATAAAAGAAAAAATCGCGTAAATAAATTTTATTTCATATTCAACAATCAATGACATTCATTACTGAATATTCAAAATTACTGTATCATGTCTATTGTGAAGAAAAGGAGGAGGAAGACGACGAAAGAGAAAATGATGACGATGACAATGAAGAAGATGACGACGAAAGAGATGATGATGAAAAAGAGCAAGACGAGGAAGATGATGAAGTCCTTCTCCTAAAACATCAGTTAAAAAAATTATTCTAAATTATTTTTTCCGAGATTTTCCAATCTTTTATTCATTACGGTAAAATAACTAATTCCGCGCTTGCTGAATTCGTCATAGATAGCGAAGGTGTTTTTTGTGTTGGCGCTGGCTTTGTCGCTTTGTTTATTAAATTCTTGCATAAGCTCCTCGTCGTTCATACTTGAAAGACTTTTTTTAAATTCCTTATCAGTAGAATCTTGGAGGCTTTGGTGAATTGCTTGAGTTGTTTTTGTTGCCAGGTCTAGTGTTTCTGTGTTGGTAGTGTTGTCTGCTTGTTCTGTAGGAATGAGGGTCATCAAAAGCAATGATCAGATAAATACTATTATTAATACTATATTGATTGGGTTGACATCTGCAAGAGATTATGTATGATAGCTATCCCAATTTAAATTTAATTTTTTCAAAAAAATAGATATATGACCTGATCTGAAATACCAAACAACAGATTCCCTTTCATTCACAGCGAAGAAGAACTTTCTAAAAAAAATGGAGGCATTCAATTTATCAAGGACGAAGAAGGGCATCGAACCCCTAAATCTCTGACAGATGAAGAAGTTTCTGAAATTAAAAAAAAGAAAGAGAGGGGGTTCGGAGCTATAATAATAGGGATCGGATGTTCTTATGCAGAAGAGGTTTTTCGCCTCCTCAATAGCAATAAAATGCGAGACATTCATTGACCGGTTGTTGTGGTAGGAAATGATGATTTTTCCGGAAATTTTTTTCCTAAGAGTATGGATGAGATAGTCAAAAATTTGGAAATGCCACCGCTTGTGATCAAATCAATAGCGATTGAAGAATTGGCTGCGATAGTTGTACCAAAAGTAGAGCCTGCATATAAAAAAATTAAAAAAAACTATCCGATTGTTAAATCGCAAAAAGCAAAAGGCAAAATGCGAAAATGATACAATCAGAAAAACAAATAAGCATTTCTTTTGTTGAATATCATTAAATTTTTCTTGTCAAATCTATTTTTGACAAAGCCCATTGAAATAGCTCAGGGGATACGTATAGTGCAGACATAATTATTTTAAATGTACAGTGCTAGATGCTTCACATCAAGGACCTCGGAGACGAACATAAAGAAAATTACAAAATACTTTTAGATAAACGGAAAAAAAATCCGGACGCTTTATCGTTTTTGAAATTGATCGACGAAACCGATCAATGTTGTTTTCTTACAGGAAAAGCGGGTACAGGAAAATCTACACTTATCAGAGAACTTATCGAGTTCTGCAAAGAAATTGGCGAGGCTCCGCTTGTGCTTTGATCGACAGGAATATCCGCGCTCAATATTTGAGGACAGACGGTGCATTCCTTTTTTTCGTTAGGCATCGAAAACGTATTGCCTCAAGAGATAAAACCTTATCTCTTAGACAAAAAAAATAAAAAATATAAACTAAAAAAAAGTAAGATACAGACTTTGGTCAACGTTCCTTTCGTTATCATCGATGAGATTGGAATGGTCAATGCAAACACCCTCGACTGTGTAAATCTCCTTATGAAATATTACTTAGCCGAAGCGGCATGAAATGATGAACTCATCAAAAAACCCTTTGGAGGAAAGCCAGTAATTTTCGTTGGAGATGTCTTTCAATTGCCTCCGGTAAGCACTCAGGAGCGAAAATATAAATTTGGTGGACACTACGAGAGTGAACGATTTTTTGATTCTCTCACGTTCAAAAAGAAACTCGAATACCACATTATACAACTTAAAAAAAATTATAGACAAGAATACGATAGCTCTTTTTGAGACATGTTGGATGCGATTAGAAATGAAACAGTTTCTGAACATCATCTTGCTACGCTCAATCAACAAGTCGGAGAAGCCAGTGCTGACGTTATATTATTATCAACGCATAGGGGCAGAGTAGACGACATCAATACCCAAAAAATTTCTCAATTACCGGGGAAAGAATATATCTACGAGTGAGAGGCAGAGTGAAATTTTCCAGAGTCTATGAAAAAAGCGGATAGTATCTTAAGACTCAAAAAGTGAGCGAAAGTGATGATGGTGACCAACGATCCTCGAGGAAAGCGAATCAATGGAACGATGGGAATAGTCGATAATTTATGAGAAGAGTATGTTGATGTATTGCTAGGAGATGAAGTCGTTACGGTCACTTCAGAAATACGAGCAAACAAAGAAATTTCTGTTTCTAGCAAGTGAAAGATCAACGAAAAAATTCTCTGAACGTACGAACAATTTCCTCTCAAATTAGCCTACGCAATAACTATTCACAAATCTCAAGGGATGACTTTTGATGCATGTACGCTTGATCTTTCTAACACTTTCACTTGAGGGCAAGCCTATACCGCATTAAGCAGATCAAAGACATTGTCTGGCATTACCTTACTCAACAAAATAGAAAAAAAACATTTATTTTTTAGTTCTTCGATCAAGACGTTCACCAAAGAGTGGCTTTCTTCCATGCCAATTCCTCCAAAAAATATTTCTGAATATATAAGATGCTTTGATTAACGCTAATTGACAAAAGCCCCCACGGAGTCCTCCGTGGTCGCGACAAATAATAGACAAAAAATAGCTCGCAAAACAGCAACTTTTAGGCCACCTTTCAGCTACCATTAGTCTACTTTTCGTCCGTTTTTATTCATTCATTAAGTTTCTATGATCCACAAAATTATGGCTGGAAATAGCCTCGTCAGTTTAGAAGTCAAACAGATAAAAAGCGAAATTCTACTCCTTATATCCAAAAGCGATTCTAAAATTTCCTTCAATTATGCTCAGGCAAAACAACTGAACGAAATAATTCAGTCCATCGATCCAGAAAAATATACTTTGAAAGAGTATGGAAAATTTTCCAAGTGATCAGAAATTTTCAAGATTTCTATCAGTGAATTTAGAGGCATCAAAAGTCTGCAAATCAGAGAACGACTCCAGTCTCCGACCTACAGTGGGTTTGGAAAGCAATGAATCGCTCTGCCGACCTACAAGCTCAAAGAGCTGCAAATGCACTTAAAAACCAGCATGCAGGAGTTTATTGATATTTCTTCAAATACAAAAGAATAAAGAACATTCAATTATATAATTTAAAGACGCTCCGCTGGGGGTCACTTTTTGGCATTGCCCCAAAAACTGACGAAAAAGGTCTAGGAAAAATCATCCGCCATTTGATTTTTCCGGACTAGACAATCAGAGCGGACTTTTCAGCTTTTGAAACTCAATACGTTTTTTCTCGCAATGAATCTTTGTGTTTTTTAATAAAAAATCAAATTGTTGACATTAAGGGTTAAATGTATATAAACAAAGAATAAACAAAACCTAAAAAATATCATGGAAAATCAAGACATAAATTTTCAAGGGGAAACTCCACTTGAGAAAGTGTCGAGAAATCCTTGGTGGGTAAAGGTAATCCCACATCTTGCCATCATCTGCATATTATTTAATATGGCATATTATGGCCAGTATTTCGAATGGGGAATTATAGTCTCCTTATCAATAGGAGGAGGTCTTCTGATAAAAGAAGACATTATTATACTTCCCAAACAAGGAATACCTTGGATGCTATTATTTTTTGCAATTTACTTGCTGGTAGCTATCCAACCCATCACACTCTGCGTAAATTGGATTATCAACGCAGTACAACTATTTAATAAGTAAATAAACAGTTAAACAAAAAAAATCGTATGAAAAATTTCAAAACAATCACAACAGGAGTGTATGCCCGCACAGGACGGCCAACACTATCAGCCAACACATTTTATTTTGTGATGGTAGTAGCATTGATTTGGGGCCTTTTAGGCACCGCAATCGTAGCAAATTCTATAGAAAAATCTGGTTACCTGCCAGATATGCGAAGTGTTTTTGCGCTCGCAATTGCATTCCCATTAGTGGGAATAATTGTTGCCCTCTTAAGCAATAATGTATGGGTATCCTTTGTTGCATACACATTCATTATAATGCCATTTGCTGGCATCTTGGCTCCAGTTCTGAATCAGTATCATTCAGGATTGATATTCAATAGTTTTGGTATCACAGCATGTACTACCGTGTGGCTAGGTGTAATGGGAATAGCATATCCTAGCTTCTTCGATAAATTTTTTCGAGGAGCGATTATCGTTGGGGTGTGCCTTGGTCTGACTGGGATATTTCAATTCATGAATTCAGATGTTCATCTCGGAGTGATTGACTATGTATCTTCAGGTGCGCTTTCATTAGCTGTAGTCTATACTATGTACCGTGCAAACAGTCTTACAAAGACGGCCAGGAGTGCTATAGATGTTGTAATAGACATGTACCTCGACATCATCAACCTAATCTTTTATCTTTTCAAGGTAATCGGCAAGAAAAGAACAGAGTAAACAAAACCTAAAAAAAATAAAATGAATACATTACAACAAATTTTGGTGATTCTTTTGAAGCTCACCCACTACCCATTGTTCAAAGGTAGTGTGCCGGATGAAATCAGGGAAGAGTCATTTATAAATGCCTTTATAAATTCTGGACTCGTTAATTTAAAAATCAGAATTATGAAGGACAAAACTTTTATTCTGACATGGGATTCTGCGATTGGTAGTACAGTTGCATTTCCCCTCACCGATAATGAATTTTTCTTCTCACGTATTAGAACATACGATAAGAAAACAAGGGTGCTTGGTGATAAGATTATTGTGTATGTGCACAATGATCATGAATCACAAATAACAGTAGAACATGAGGTTGCTAAAATAAAGCAGATCTTCATGAGCTATTCCATTGAAGTTCAGAATCACTTCAAGTAGGCAATCCATTTAATTTATTATTTCCTTGCTCCGGGTATTACCGGGGCTTTTTTTAATATTCTATTTTAGAGTATGTTATATTCTCCTTCGAAAATATATTATTGAAAAACAATGGTAGTTCTATAATCTAGAGTTACTTCCAAATTTAAAACCTGCCTGCCGCAGGCAAGGTTCAAAAATTTAAATTTTAAATTATTGTTTCTTATGACAAAGCCCTATCGTTCTCTTGACGAAATCCTCGGCATCTTTTCGATTACTTTGTCGACCGCAAAAAGCATCATCAAAAAATATAAGGTAGATACGTTCACAAATAAAGGCTTTAAGGTCCACGTAAAAGAATTTAATAAGGCCTATACCAAGCATTACAATCCATCGCTATTCATAGAAATTAAATAAGAGCTCTTGAAATTTTACGCAAGATTATTACAATTCATTCGTTGCCAAATAGTTCAAACAGAGGGAATGAGATACTAAATTTTAGTATCTTTTTTTTGTATATCATGATTCAAAAAGTAAAAACTTACGCCAATGTCTGACTCGAAGGACATGAAATTACGGTCGAAGCAGATTCCAGCAAATCCTTGCCCACCATTGAAATCGTTGGCCTGCCGGACGCCGCGATCAAGGAGTCAAAAGAACGTTTGAGAGCGACTTTTCGCAATGCAGGCATTCTTCTACCCAACAGAAAAATCGTCCTCAATCTCTCGCCTTCAGATATTAGAAAAGTAGGAACAGGATTTGATTTGCCCATGGCGGTCGCGATATTGTTTCTTACTTTTGAAGACAAAATTACTTTGCCCCAAACGGAATATTTATATTTCTGAGAGCTCTGATTAGACGGAAGCGTGAAGAGAGTTAATTGACTTTTGCCTTGCGTTATTAGCGCTATACGCCAGTGATACAAGCATTTTTTCGTGCCCGAAGAAAATGTCTATGAATTGGAATATGTCCCCGGGATATACATTTATCCGATAGGAAAATTTGATCAGATAGTTGAATATTTTATAGAAGGAAAAGAATTTTATTGTATCGATCAAGCAAAGGATATAGAAAAATTATATCAAGAAAGCGATGTTCATGAGGTAGATTTTGCACATATCAAATGACAGCTTATTGCAAAAAGAGCATTGGCAATCGCCGCAGCAGGACTCCATAATATCATCATGGTCGGCGCGCCAGGAAGTTGAAAAACTTTACTCAGTAAAGCTCTGCCAAGCATCTTGCCGCCCTTATGATTCGAGGAAATTCTCGAAGTCAGCCAAATATATTCCATCGTCGGTAAGCTC
This sequence comes from candidate division SR1 bacterium, assembly GCA_026397475.1. Classification (GTDB taxonomy): domain Bacteria; phylum Patescibacteriota; class Gracilibacteria; order Absconditabacterales; family Absconditicoccaceae; genus CAJBLF01. The sequence goes on from JAPLUT010000008.1 coordinate 126,491, forward strand.
AGCAAAGACGTTCCGCTTGTTACTAAAAGGCCATTTCGCCAGGTCCACCATACGGCTTCCAGGATTTCAATTGTTGGCGGAGGTACGCGTTTGACGCCGGGCGAAGTGAGTCTAGCGCATAAGTGAATTTTGTTTTTTGACGAATTAACTGAGTTCCCGAGAGAGGTTCTTGAGGTACTTCGTCAACCGCTAGAAGATAAGTCGGTTGTGATTTCCAGAGTCTCGGGAACGATTCAATATCCTGCGAGTTTTATGTTTGTCGGCGCGATGAATCCCTGCATCTGCGGATATTACAAGGATCCGCAAAAAGCCTGCAGTTGTTCCTTGCTAGATATTAAGCGCTATCAAAGCAAAATCTCCTGACCGCTGCTAGATAGGATTGATATGATTTTAGAAATTCCCAGAGAAGATATCGACAAGATTCTCAACAATATCGCGGAAGAAAATTCCTCCAGCATCAGAGAAAAAGTCGTCAACGCTTGGAGAATCCAACAAAAAAGATTTCTCTGACTGGGTATCTCATCCAACTCACAGATCACATCAAAACATATCGACGAACTTATTCCTCTCGACAGCGCCTGCAAAGATTTCCTCTCTCTCGCATCTAGAAAACTTGTCCTCTCCACAAGAGTCGTACACCGCACGATTAAGCTCGCAAGAACTATCGCCGACATCCAGTGACAAGAATTCATTACCATCAATCATCTCGCTGAGGCGATGCAGTATAGGAGCAAAACTATGTTTGTAGACGAGGGATAAATTTAAAATTTAGAATTTAAAATTTAAAAAAATAAAGAATTTAGAAAAAAATAAAATAATTTAAAATTTAGAAACAATAAAAGAATTTAGAAATTAGGGTATTCTAAATTAATGTCTTTTGTTCTTGAATTGTAAATTCTAAACTATGCTATTTCGTTTTTAAACTCTAAATTATTCCATGATCTATGATCTAAAAGAAAGAGTCCTTTTATTTAGTAAGCAACTGCTTAGGTATATAAAAACCGTATACATTACAGACATTAATAAAAATATAGTGAATCAAGTATTAAGGTCTTGAACGAGTATAGGAGCAAATTACTGTGAAGCGAACGGAGCAAGTTCAAAAAGAGACTTTGCAAATAAAATATACATTTGTAAGAAAGAGTCTAAAGAAACGGCGTATTGGCTTGAATTATTATCAGAAATAACAAATACCGCAAGTGCGCAGTTAGAAAATATCATCAAGGAATCGAAAGAAATTGCTCGTATTTTCAATAAGATAGCTCAAAGCTTCAAAAACAAATCACCCCAAAATCCAGTCACTTCTAAATTATAAATTCTAAATTGTCTTGTTTTTAAATTAAGCTTTCTAAATTACTTTTTGTCATTGAAAGCCTAATTTACGCCTGGGCTTTAGCATTGAAATTGAACAGGAGAAGAGTATACTCATAGATAACACGTTTATAGAGCTTACCTCATTGCTATGAAAAAACTCGCCCTGATTATCCTAGACGGATTTTGAATAAATAAGAAAACACCACAATATAATGGAATCACCCAAACAAATTCTCCTGTATTTAAAAAGCTATTTTCAGAGCCGTACGCGTCTTTAGATGCTTCTGGGAAAGCCGTAGGCTTGCCAGCGGGACAGATGGGAAATTCTGAAGTCGGACATATGACTATCGGTTCTGGAAGGATTATAAAACAAAACTTAGTAGAAATAGATGAAATGCTTGATGATAAGAGTTTTGCAAAGATACCAGAATTTCAAGCGGGAATTGCACACTGTAAAGAGAACGATTCTAACTTGCATCTCATCCAACTTTTCTGACCCGGAGGTGTGCATGCTTCTGATTCTCATCTTAAAAAAATCCTAAAATTAATCCCCAAAGAAATACAGGTTTCACTGCATCTTTTCGGTGATGGAAGAGATCTTCCGCCTATGAGTATGCTCGCATTGATGCAGGAGTTTGAGAAGTTTCTCAAAGCTTTTCCCAACGTAAAGATTTCAAGTCTTGCATGAAGGTATTATGGCATGGATAGAGATAATAACCGAGAAAGGGTTCAGAAATCTTATGATGAAATTGTCTTCGGTCAGTTACAAACCAGCGACACCCCAAGCGAATATATCGCAAAATCTTACGAAAAATTAATCACCGACGAATTCCTTCTTCCGGTAAGTTTCGTCTGGGGAGAACAGATAGAAAGCGGTGATGCGGTCTTCAATCTCAATTTCAGGTCTGATAGAGCAAGAGAAATTACCCAAGCAATCATGGTTTCTATCAACAAAAAATATGCTGAAGATTATCCTACGCGAGAGAAACATTTTCTCATCAAAAGACTCGACAACATCTACTTTGTAGCGATGAACACATATTACAAAGAGTACGAAGGAAAGGTATTTATGGAACAACCGGACATCAAAAATACTTTATCGGAAGTGATTTCACATAATGAACTTCGTCAACTTCACCTCGCCGAAACGGAGAAATTTGCTCATGTCACGAAATTTTTTAACGGAGACAGACACATCGTGTTCGATGGCGAAAAAGACATTCTCGTGCCTTCGCACAAAGTTGCAACCTACGATCTTGACCCTGAAATGTCCGCACAAGAAATTTACGACCAGTTCGTCGCGCAAGCAAAAGACTTTGATTTCATAGTAGTCAATTTTGCAAACGGAGACATGGTGGGACATAGCGGAAAACTCGACGCCGTCGTCAAAGCAGTTAAAAAACTTGATGGCATCACCAAAGACATTATCGCGTTCTGCGACAAAAATAATTACGAACTTCTTATCACTGCCGACCATGGAAACTGTGAAGACAAAGGTACTCCAGAGGCACCGATAACGGCACATAGTACTAACCCTGTTCCTTGCCGATACATCAGCAAGGGCAAGACCAAATCGCTCAAAAAAACCGGCGGACTTTCGGATATCGCTCCTACAGTATTGACGCTTATGGGATTAAAAATTCCTAAAGAGATGAAAGGAAAATCACTTATATAGGACAATGGGAAAAGGGATTTGGTCCTAGGACCTTTGACCTTCTATCTCGTCCCTGATAAAAGAGTTGTCACAAAACGCCGATTTGTTCGTATACGTATATGTAAGCATTTATTTTTTCTTGTAGTTTGATAATCACACAAAAGATTTTTTGCTCTAAAACAGTAAATTCATCATATCAAGCTACGGAATCGTAGCTTTTTTTAAATTAATGTTTTATTCTTATGTGAGGAAAGAGTACAACAATACATATTACTCAACTTTCAAAGTCTTTTGCCGATAAAGTATTATTTGAAAATATTAATATCAATTTTCAAGTAGGAGAAAAAATAGGAATTGTTGGCAAAAATGGATGTGGAAAAACAACGTTTATAAAAATTCTTGCGAAAGAAGTTGAACCAGATACTTGAGGTATAAGGAATCGTAATAGCATCGCATATATGCCACAAGATATTGAATATACAGAAGGCGAGACCGTGTATGATTATTTTTTGAGATATATTGATAGTCGAGAGGAATACAAAATATATTCTATATTAGAAGACGTTAATTTGCCGATAGACATCAATCAAACGGTAAAAAGCTTAAGTGGTGGAGAACAAAAAAAGCTTCAACTCGCAAGGATACTCTTGCAAAATGCAGAAGTGCTATTGCTAGATGAACCGACCAATCATTTAGATCAATGATCATTAGAGCTTTTGCAAAAATGTATTACCGAGCATTCAGGAATTGTACTTTTCATCTCTCATGACAGACATTTTCTCAATATGATGGCGAATAAAATTCTAGAGATAGAGAAGAATAATTTCATCATCTATCACGGCAATTACGAAATATACAAAGAAGAAAAAGAAAAACGTAAAATGAGACAACAAGAAGAATATACAAGGTATCAGAAAGAAAAAACAAAACGAGAAGATTGGATGTTAGAGATGAGACAAAGAGCATCAGTATATGTCAATCCCGCATTGGGACGTTTGATAAAGAGCAAAGAAAAATATATCGAAAGAGAAGTGTATTCCAAAGAAGTAGAAAAAGTTCAAAACGAAAAAAAACTCTCTCTTCGTGGAATAGGAGGAACACATCAAGGTAAACTCATACTAGAAATAAAAAGTCAGAATATTTGATTTGATGGGAGTGTCCTTATCAAGGATGTCTGTATGGAAATTAGAGGTAAAGACAGGGTTATGCTTGCTTGAGCAAATGGTAGTGGAAAAACGACTTTGATTAAATATCTTATTTCTGCATTTACAGGAGCCAGTAACAACGAAAATATTAAGACTTGAAACAATATCACGTTTGACTATTTTGATCAACATAATGAAGTTTTACGATCACGTGAAGTAGTGTACACACGATTTGCCAAACATATCAAGTCCAAAACAGATGAAAGAGGTATAAGATCTCAGCTCGCTATTATAGGCTTGTCTCAGCATGAAATAGAGGGTAGCATCGAAGACCTAAGTTATGGACAGAAAGTAAAAATAAAATTTTTGCAAATGTTGAGTGCGCCTATAGATTTACTTATTTTAGATGAACCAACCAATCATTTAGATATCTCGACAAGAGAAACGATAGAGGATATGCTAGAAGATTATGATTGAGCATTATTAATCGTAAGTCATGATCAGTACTTTACAGCAAAGATAAATACTACCATAAAATATATTATCAAGGATAAAAAGTTGCTTCAAGAAAGTTCAATTATATAACATATTTTATCGTTTAAATTATTACCAATGGAAAACTTAAACACCACAACTATAGAGACAGAACGCTTACTCTTAGTTCCTATAACTATGGACTACGCAGAAGAGATTTTCAAAGAATTTACGCCAGAACTTACGACATATATGCTTCCAAAATCTCCAGAAAAAATCTCTGAAACAGAAGATTTTATCAAAGGTTCGATGAAGAAAAGAGAACAATGAAGAAGTTACGAGATCGTTGTCTTGGACAAAATGACCAAGGAATTTTTATGATGTTGAGGAATATCTGCTTTAGATACAGAAGCGCCAGAACTTGGTATCTGGATAAAGAAATCTGCATTTGGAAAGAAACTTTGAAGAGAAGCGGTCGCTGGACTCGTAGATCGAGCACAAGAAAAATTGAAATTTAAATACTTATATTACCCTGTAGACAAGGACAACATTCCAAGTAGAAAAGTGGCAGAATCGCTCTGATGAGTCGTTCAGCTAGATAATAATGGACAAGAAGTTATAACAATAGCGGATACCTTAGATCCCAACAGAAAATTAAACGGAGTAGAGTATAGAATCGAATATAGAATCCACAAAAAATAGTCAACAATGATATTCCTTTTTGATTGTCATTTCGACAAACGAAGTGAGGAGAAATCTTATACAATGGAAAGAATTTCTCGCTACGCCTGCCTACGGCAGGTAGATTCGAAATAACAATAACAATAAAAACAACTACATATCTACACCACTAGAAGCACTCTTTTCGCTATCCGGCAGAAGGGTGTTTCTTATTTTCTCGTCACGATTCATCAAAATAATTGCGTCCATATCATCCGGTTCTCGTATCTTGCCAAAGGTATTCAGCATCTCAGAATGATGAAAAGGAACGACATAATTGTTCGTTAGTTTTTTATATTCTTCATTAAAAGTCTCGATGAAGTGCACGTTTTTCGTGATAGGAGAAATAACAATGACGTCAGTTCCCGTAAGATTTTTTTCGTGAAATCGTTTACAAAATAGCTCAGAATAAAACTGCAAAGTCTCTTTTACCAGTCCTTTCGCTAATGGATTCGATTCGATGAAATCATAGGTCTTATACCGATACTGAACGATTCCATTATCCTTGTACATCTGCTTCAACGCGCTCATTCCCAAATTCAAAGTCTCGACGCTATGATAAAATCCGTTCTGGATTTTGATCGCCTTACAAGAATTTTCCGTTATGTAGAGGAGGATAAAATTATCTTTTTTCAAATTATTTCTCAAGAAGAGGAGGGTATGAAAGGACTGCGGAAGGATATTGATATTCTTCATCTCGAAGAGGTTTCCATATACAGAATTAACAATATTCATCGTATTTTTATGTAAATACACAATATATAATCTGAAAAATATTTCTCCACTTTCCCCGATGACATGTTTTTTCTCCTCACCATTGACATGGATACTATCGACGTACACCATAATTCTCTCTCCATCAACATCGTTATGTTTCTTGGTCGCCTGCGACTTTTCTTCGATGACATTTTTCAAATCCTGGAAGGTAAATTTTTTTTCAAAGCTTTGAAAAATATCAAATCTAAAAAATGAAAACCTGCTTTCATCGAGCATAAAGTAATGCGTATATTTAGGATATTCTCGTGACTCATCCGTTATCTTCTCAAGATTTTCATGTAAGATATACTGCAAAATCTGATCCTGCTCACGGATTTTGTAGACACGAAAACTTGGGTGTGATTTCGAAAGATGTTCGTATCGGATGTAAAACACGGGGGAATAATTTAGAATTTAAAATTTGAAATTTTGAATTTGAAACAGCATTTTCTTGTCCTCCTTTGTAGGTTTGTTTGTTAGCTTCAAGGTAGCGTTTTCAAGCAAAATTACAAGATGAAGACGTTAGACGTTTGAGTTTAAAAAAAATTTAAAATAAAAAAAATGGTCCGCGCATACGCGGACCATCAGAATCATAAAAGCAATGGTCGTCACATCACTTTTTTTGTTCTTTCTGTTTTTTTATAAAGGCTTTCAAACTATCAGGACTGATTTTACTCATATCGCTCGACTCTATAATGGTTGAGTTTTTTTGAATATTATCAATTCTGGTGTCTTCAGCTTTTACTGTTTTTTGGTTCTGATACCATTGCGCTTGCTTCGGGTTTTCTTCCGAAAGCTTAAGAGCTGGAATATCAAAAGTTTCGCAGGTTATTATCCGTTCTTTCGTCTCTGCAAAGGTAATTTCTACCTCTACACCTGGTTTCAAAAAAGAAACCTTAGGCGAAGAAAAAGAGTAAACGGTATTAAAGATTTTTTCCACTCCTTGAATTCGGAAAGGAATAATCTGTTGTTGCCCTTGCATAAGAAGGATTCCAACCTCACTAACAATGCCAGTAAGTTTCAATCGTTTTATCTCTCCACCCGAAGGAGCCTCTCTGTCATTATGCGAACCTCCTATAGAAATTCGATACGCGCTGAGTGCTTCTTCTATCGTAGTCCCTTTAGCTTTGATGTCTTTGTTCTCTACGGATACCAACGAAACGCCTACAAATTGTCCTTGGTAGGACATAGGCATAACGTAAGTTAATATTCCGTAAATATTGTAAGGCACCAATTCTTCTGGCACATATCCTGTAAAGTTACTCCATAACGATTTCGCTGCATCATAGGCAATACTTTCAGTCACGCCTTTTGCATTCATGAAAATAGTTTTTCCTGTCTGTGCGTCAGTCAAGGAAACACCAATAAGTGCTGCATCGGAATTGTTACTCGTCCACCCAGTAAACCACTGACAATGATCTTTATTGTAGGTGATATACCAACTCTCAGTTGGTTTCATACGTAACCCATCTTCAGAAGACGTCCATCTCCAGCCTACTTTTGAATACTCTCCCCAGCTCGTTAGTTGGTCCTTGATTACATCAAGGGGATATGCACGATCAATCCAATGATACTTTTTAGCAACATCAGCAATCGGACAATTTTCAACAATATTCCCTGTTTGAAGATCAAGAATAACAACGCTTTGAACTATGTTCCCCTCATATCCGATGGTTCTTTTGATTTCACTCACCGTATAGTAGGGATTCCAGTCATCGTCTACCTCAAAGGTCCAATCATCAAGATTAGCCATAAGATAGCCATTGTACCGTAAATGCCTTTCAGCTAAAAATTCAAAACAAGCTGAATTCATGTACTTTATTGCAATCGACTTCCCTTGTTTATTTTGCTGTACGGGTTGTGCTTCCGCTTCAGGATTTTCAGCAGACACTCTCAAATATCCAGGCACCTCAGGGTGCTCTTTCCATTGAAAGTATCCTTTAAAATCCAAAGGGAATATCCACCAAAACTGTCCATCCACAAACTGTTTCGTAGGGCTACCGATATCAAATCGTGAACCCGCAATAGCTCCACCTTCAATAACGAATTTGCTGAGTGCCTCATTGGCTTTTACTATAGCCATTGATTGACTTACCAGACAAATATGCGTTACGTCCGAAGGTTCTATTGCCTCATTTGCTTTGGATACTTTTTCAACTACAGCTAATGTAGCTTTTTTATCAGCATTCCAGAAGTCGGTGCTTGAAATGTTGAGAAGTAACGAGAAGCCGGCTAATATAATAGCTACTGTAGCGGCAGGCATTGCAGCTCTTTTCTTTATTTCACTAATGAAACTAATGCATGAAGCAAGAATTGCTCCAATAGTAATTCCTCCAAAAAATGGAGTAGGTGCAATGAATCCCGTGTAATTTCCCCAATAAATCCAGTAAAGAATTGCTGAATATACAACGCTAATAATGCTAGCCCATAGTATGGTTCTTTTGATGTTTCTTTTGGTAAAAGCCGTACCAAGAGCAGTTAAGCCAAGGACACTTCCAAAGCTGATTAAAATAGATAATGTTAAGTAGTTCATAATGTTTTGTTTTTTGTTTTAGTTAATGGTTAATGGTTAATTTATACTTGTTTAAAAATTTGTTTGCTTTCACAATGGTCTTTTTGTTTTCTTTAATCACAATGGTATTAGTTTTAATTTGTTTCTTTTGTTCCTTGAGCCATTTTTTAAAAGCCACAGGATCATCATGAAGCTTGTTATAACTTTCTAACATTATCCTACTAAGATTTGCAACAATACGTTGTATCTCTTCATCAGACTTACCAGCTTGTTTGCCAGCAACAATTAAGGAGCTCAATTGGTCCCATTGATTTTTTCTACGCGTGACAAAATGTATCACGATAAAAAGGAATCCGAAAGCGGCACCTATAAGGTAAAACGTTTCTTTGTTCATAATAGATTAATTTTTGTTAATGATCGACGACAAAATTACTATATATAAAAGACTTAATAAGTCAAGTATAGTTTTTTTTGGAAGAGATATAATGAAAAAAAATAAAATAAAAAAAATCCGACTCTCGCCGGACCTCAAAAACTATTTCTTCTTACTGGTTTTTTTCACTGGCTTGCTTTCCAAACTCTTCACTGCCTTATTCACTTTTTTTGCACTCGCTTTTTTAGCAGTTTCCTTGCTTGCTTTGGCTGGCTTAGCAGCCTCTTTCTTATTTCAAAACCTGCTCGGTCTAGGACCTGCGGCGATGATTTCTAGACAATCTTTTTTTGTTAAATCCGTAGCGTCTTTTCCTCATTTGGGAATCTTGTAATTGTTCCCATCGTACTTCAAATACGCTCCATACAATCCATTCAAGACTTCTATCTTTTTTCACTCGTGATCAAATTCACTGATGTACTTATTTTTTTCTGTATCGATTTTTTTCTCAATCAAAGGCGCTGCCTCTTCCATCGTAACGGTATAGGGATCCAAAGTTTTTGGCAAAGAAACGAAAAGTGTCTTGTACTTCAAGTAGGGTCAAAACTTTCCTACTGCAGCAGTAACTCCTTCACCTTGATATTCACCAATTATTCTCGGGAGGGCGAATAATGCCAAGGCATCTTCAAGCGTGAGTAATTCTATATTTTGTCCCGGTCTCAAGGACGCAAACTTAGGCTTATCCTCATCTTGAGCGGTTCCGATTTGTACCATAGGACCAAATCTTCCGATTCTTGCAACGACTTTCTTTCCGGTCTTAGGATCGATTCCGAGATCTTTTTCTCCGGTTTGCTTTTCCGCGAATTCTATCGTCTTAGCGACTTCTTTGTGGAAGGGTCCATAGAATTTCTTCATCATTTCGGTTCGTTTTATTTTCCCTTCTGCGATTTCATCAAATTCTTCTTCTACACTTGCCGTGAAATTGTAGTCCAAGATGTCTTTGAAATTGGCTACGAGAAAGTCATTTACCACCATTCAGATGTCTGTGGGAAAAAGTTTTTGTTTTTCTGCGCCGGTATTTTGTTTATTCACCTCCGCTTTGATAACTCAAAGCCTGAGCGTAAATTCTTGAAATTTTCTTTCGCTTCCATTTCTATCTTCCTTGACGACATATCATCTTTTTTGTACGGTAGAGATGGTTGGTGCATAGGTTGACGGACGACCGATACCCAGCTCTTCAAGCTTCTTAACAAGCGATGCTTCAGTATATCTTGGAGGATGATTTTTAAATCTTTCTGTCGCTAGTATTTGCTGCATCGTCAACATTTCTCACTTCGTTAACTTCGGCAACATGCCTGATTCTTCATCATCTTCCTCCTCATCTTTCGATTCGAGATAGACTTTCAAAAATCCTTCAAACTTAATAACCTCACCACTTGCGATGAAATTAAACTTAGTATTTGTCGAAATGCTTATCGTTGCTTTGGTCTTTTCTACCTCAGCTCGAGCCATCTGGGAAGCGATAGTTCTCTTCCAAATCAGTTCATACAATTTTTTTTCAGAAGCATCGCCGCCCGCCATATTGTTTTCCATATGCGTCGGTCTGATACATTCATGTGCTTCTTGTGAGCCCTTACTCTTCGTTACATATTGCGTAGGCTTAGAATAGTCCTTGCCATATCTTTTCACAATCTCGTCCTGAGCGGCTTTGACAGCAAATTCAGACAAGTTTACGGAGTCAGTTCTCATGTAGGTAATAAATCATCCTTCATATAATTTTTGCGCAACCTGCATCGTTCTCGCTACAGAAAATCATAATTTCCTACTCGCTTCTTGCTGGATAGTTGATGTTGTAAACGGAGCGGAAGGTGATTTCTTGCCTGGCTTTACTTCAACGCTTTCAATCGTATATTTTGCATCTTTACAAGACTCGAGAAATTTCTTTGCTTCATCAGCGCTTGGCAAATCTTTTGATAACTCAGCCTTAAACTCCTTCTTCACATCACCTACAAAATTTCAAATCACTTTAAAAAATGATGCTGACTCAAACCTCTGTATTTCTCTTTCTCTTTCGACGATCAACCTTACGGCGACGGATTGTACTCTTCCTGCACTCAATCCCATCTTAATTTTTTTCCACAATACCGGAGAAAGTTCAAACCCCACAAGCCTATCAAGCACTCTTCTCGCTTGTTGTGCATCGACAAGATTCATATCTATCGCTCTTGGATTTTTTACAGCTTTATCTATGGCTTCTTTTGTGATTTCGTGGAAAACAATTCTTGCAGTTTTTTTGATATCCAATCCCAAAGCATTGGCGACATGCCGCCCAATAGCTTCTCATTCGCGGTCTTCATCGGTAGCGATCCAGACTTTATCAGCCTTTTTTGCTAGTGCTTTCAGCTCGCTTACGACCTTGGTTTTGTCGGGGGAGACTTGATATTTGGGTGCAAAATTATTTTTGACATCGACTCCGAGTTCTTTTTGGGGCAGATCTATGACATGTCCAAAGGAAGCTTTTACTTCAAATCCTTCACCGAGAAACTTTTTGATAGTCGCAGACTTCGCTGGAGACTCTACAATCACGAGATGTTTCATATGGTATAGCAATAACTAAAAATTGAAAAAAACTAAGGTCTAAAGACTATCGTCTAATTTAAAGTATTCTCCCACTATTTCAACTCAAAAAAGTATTCCCTAGCTCTGCCTTATTCTATTGACTTTTAGTTTAGTTTACATATAAAAGAAATATGCAGATTCCCTGCTTTTAGGCGAATGCATATACTATCGGGGGCCCGTTTCGGGCTCCTGTTACTTCAAAATTATGGAAGATATAGAGCAACGACTCCAAACCTTACCATCAAGAAGACAGAGGCAATTTCAATTTATCGCCAAAAATGAAATTGATGAATGTTTTTGAGGTTGTACCCAAATCGAAGACCAGGTATATTTTCAAAATGCTACAAATACAATTATCCAAGAGACCAAAGAAAGAATAATTAAATTTATGCTCTCCGAAGAAAAGGAGAAAATCGTCAAAAGGAAGCATGGCTCAAAGGGAAAGAAACATAGAGAAAAATGACCAGGATATATTAAAAATATAGAAAAAAAACTTCAAGAAAATAGAATAAATTTTCCTTTACTTTTCAAAGAATTCTTAAATACAACACTCAGAGAAAAACATTCTGAAAAAGGAATAGGGTACATCGGACTTTGTCCTTTTCATAAGGAAAATACTCCATCCTTCAGTATTTCTCCTTCAGGAACTATGAAATGTTTCTGATGTGGAGAAGCGTCTCTTCCTGAGCATTTTCTCGCAAAATATTTTAAAGTGAAATATTCAAAGGGACTCGGAATGCTAGAAAAGTATATTCTTACGCCGCAAGAAACCCAAGCATGGAATGAGAGAAGTGAAATAGTAAAAAAGTCAAAATCAAAAACTCTTGAACAAAAACAAAAAGAAGAATTCGTTAGTTGCTTGTCTAACGATTCGGGCTACCTGAGTAAAAAAGAATTCGCCATTGCCTTCACAAAGCGAAAAGAAGAAAAAGAATTAAGAGACCAAAAAATTTCAGAAAATATGCATTCTCAAAACTGACAAGAAACTCATTCTAACTTTCCACAAACGGACGATCTCCCATTTTAGTTTCTTCTTCAAATGCTATGCTCAACGAAGAATTCGAACGTATTCGCGAAGATAACGACCACAAAGGTATCAACTTTTTCGAGTACAAAAGAAACATAGCATCGCTTACCAATCAGTTTATAGAAAACGCAGGATTCCTGGATCAGGAGCAGATGAAAAAATTTATTTACAATGAAAAACAAGAAAATCCCGACGGCATTATCATGGAAGTAAATACCGGAAATGTCTGAGGACCAGGTATGATAGAGGTTATCGATGCGGCAGATATTGCTTATACAAAAGAATTCCCGCAGAATCCCTATAGCAAACTTATGAAAGAGTTGCAAAGTTTGACGAGTTATGAAAATGCTCCTAAGTATTTTGAAAAATATATTCTAGCAGAACTCCAAAATAAAAGTGCAGAAAGAATAGTAATAGTGTTTGCTACAGACAAAGAAATTACTTGAGGTCCTGAAACCATCTGACTAAATAAAGAATATGCTGACTATGTTTCTCTAAATGCGTTTCAAAAAATAATAAAAAAACAAAAAAATAAGTTAAACACAACCCTAATGATGAACTACGGTCTTTCTTATACCTATAGAGCGCACAAAAACTATGAAGTATTCTTAAAAATATTTCAAGACAGATATTTGAATCAGGAAAATGAGGCTTTTTCATCAAAGCTTTGGTCAAATATTCTTTGACGAGAGGATCTTACAGGAAGCTGTATCAGCAAGAAAAATATCAAAGAAAAATATTTTGATGATGAGTGTCCAAAAGATGAGTTTATTCACACATTAGAACAGTCCTATATAGCAAAACAACCATTTGTTGATGGGGGAAAGTGAATATACTTCCCTTGAGAACGGAATTTTACTAGCCTTAAAAATATTCGAACAAGAAATGAAAAAACACCCGTACTTCATAATTATGTTTTGCAAAAGTTCCATGAATTGCCAAGAAAAATAAGTCTCGAAAATTGAGGGCAAATTGTCTCTAAGACAGTTGACGTTAGGGCGTTTGTGACATTTAACCCAGAGCATCAGACTATTGATATTCAGCTTTTTGGAAGAGAATGAAATATTTGAAAAGTAAGCAATGTGAGTAGTGGCTGAAAATTTACAAAAATATATACCGTACCAGATGTTTCATATTATGATATACAGAAAAAAATAAATGATTTGATTCCTGCTTTGTGAGATTCGCAAAATAATGCTATTGAAAAATATTTTGACGACTATGCTAGAAAAAATTTTAAAGTAGTGCCTGAAGCAAAAATAGCGCATATTCCATTTGTTCTTTCGGAGTCAGGGACTATAAGGATAGTCAATCTTGTACAGAAGCTTGTACATAATATGGTAGATGTTTCGTTCATCAAAAAAAATAGTGAAGGCTGGATCATAGGAAATACGCTAATTGGAGTCGATATCTCTGTCAATCCTTTGCCCAAAAACTAAAAAAACATCTGAGGAATCAGATGTTTTTTCAAACTAAAATAAATGTATTTATTTTTTTTCAAATATTCTCTTGAGCATAAGCATGACTCGACCTCTTATTTCTTTTTGATCAGGGGTATCGATTTTGGTCATGATTCATTGCGCTTTCAAAGCATCAAGATGTTTCTGATAGTAGACGGTTCATCCGTTATTTCTGTCTCCTCGAATGAGTCTAGAAAGAGCAGTACCAAATTGAGCTCTTGTTACTATACCCGCAGGATCAAAAGTTTTTTTAACTGTAGTTCCATTGCTTTCATATCCCATGATTCCAAGTCTACATGCTGCGATAGCGTAGTATTGCATTTCTTTTGGAAATGATTTAGTATCTATAAAATCACATTTTGTTCATGTAGAGAGATCTACTTTTAGAATTTTGATAGCGAAGTTGCTTACCATTTTTGCCATATCTATTCTCAAGAGTTGTCCTTCCATATTCGCTTGTTGTATGGTTGGCATCGTAGTGATAGCGTATTGATATGCTCGGAGATAGGTACTTTTTAATTCCTCGGAAAGCAGAGATCCTAAAACGCTTCCACTCATACTAGCAGAGCCATGAGGCGTGCTTGTGGGATCGCTTGTTATTGTTTCTATTAAGCTACATTTACCACAAAGGGCATCATAATAGCTATCAGAACAGTCTCTTTGCACAGGGCAAGAGTCTTGGATAAGACCGCCTCAGCCTCATCCTCCAGCTCAACCACCTCAAGCGCTTCATCCTCAGTCTCCTGGTCTACCTGCAGGAGGAGGCGTGCTTGTACTCGTAATGATTTTAAAGTAGGAGAAATGGGCTGCTTCTATTTCGATCAGATTATCGTTAATTTTAGAGGAAACAACATCAGTTCGAGTTATGGTGTCGCTAGATGTTTTTACGACATTGATGTCACCAAGTCCTTCAGGTACATATATTCTGATGCGAACTGGATTTGAGAAGCTTAACGTTGTTCCTGTACATACAGACCCTATTCTAAATGCTTTGATGATGCTTGAGTCTTCAGCTTGTATTGCTGTTGTAGCATCTTCTGGAGCAGCTAATACTGATGAGTCACAAGCCTCTCCACTTGGAGTGACGATAATTCCTGTAGGTAAGAGGGCTTCTATATTTTCAGAACGGATACTTATTCCTGTCAGTGCTCCTACTTCATCTATATTCGTACCTGTAGTTAGGATAAGATAATCTTCTGGTAAGTCTTCAAACAATGATGTTCTGTCATCGACAGTTATATTCCCATCACCATAAGTAAATCCAAAAGTATTATTCCTGATGTGGTTGTCTGATCGTAAAGGATTTTGAGAAAGGATTTGAAGGGTATTCATAAATCATTGGTTCCTCAGGATTTCAGTAAATGTCCCTGTGATAGTTATTGTCCCTGTGTCTCAAGATGCCATCGTTCCTACGTTAAATATATATTTATCTATTCATCATACATTTCCTGTGGTATATCACGTATCTATTTCGATATTTACTCCTGGTACCATGGTGTAGTATATGGTAGTAGTATCGCTTGATCGAGGTCAGTTGTTTTGGTATCAGAGACTAAGAACAAAAGAATTTGTAGAGATAAGATTTACGCTTCCTGTGAGTGACAGATCAGAAACGAAATGTTGATTTCTCCATCCATCTAAACCAAAAGCACCAAATTTATTTTCTAAAAAATTTAATAATTCAGGATTTTCAACATTGGTATAGAGATAATTATATGATATGTTTCATCCATACAATACTCATAATCCCGTCAAACATGTTGGGATATCTCCTGCGAAATGATTATATTGTAGATCTAAGCCTACAAGATTGGTAAGCGGACAGAAGACATCCAAAGAAAAATCAAGCTCATTATTGTTTAATGATAAGTATATTAGTCCCGTGAGATTAGAAAGAGAACCGGTATCAAGGTTAGAAATCTGATTATTTTGAAGGAAGAGGTATTGTAAACTAGAAAGATTATAAAAGACATTAGTATTAATCCCAGTAAGTAGATTGTCATTAAGTGTTAGTCTCTCGAATAGGGGGAGATTAATAAAATTGTCTGCATCAATGCTGGAGATTCTATTTGCACTAAGGTTTAAGGTTATCAAAGAAGGAAGATTATTGAAGGTGTTTCAAACAATCGCATCAATCTGGTTAGATTCAAAATAGAGGGTATCTAAGAGATCAAGCCCATCAAAAGCTCCAGCTTCGATTCCAATAATACCATTAGAATAAGCTCTAAATTTTGCTAGCTTAGTAATATCGCTTATTTGTTGAGGAATATATCCAACAAGATTATTTTTTGAGAGTGATATTTGTTGTATTGATCGGGCATTACAGGTTAATCAAAACCAGTCACATGCTGTCAAAAGTGTTGTATCACCATTACCAAACCAATTGCTCTTATTTCATCGACCGTCACCATGAGTACTGGTATACAAAGCGAAGAGAGCATTACATTCTTGGAGTGGAATATCTGTAACAAGTGTTTGACAATATTTACTCATAGCTTGTATATATCACAGACTTGCGCTTATGCTTTGTGTTTGCGTTCCCGCAGTATAGGTGACGGTGAAGTTTTTTATTCCATACGCAGCAGTAAGCGTGATGTCTATAGTTGCACCTGTTACTAGTGATCAGGTAAGAGGAGATCATTCAAAGTCTCCGGTGAGCACATAGTCAGCAGCTTCATTTGCGGTTAATGCTATCTGATTATTTGCTTCAGTTGTAACCGTTGTGTTTGGTAAGAAAGAGAGCGATCAACTCAAGACAGTAGCAAAATCTGCTATATAGTGAGTCGGATCAAAAGCCAAAGAAGAGGCGAAATAATTAGGATTTCCTCCTGGTGTTCAAAGATCTTGGATAACTTGTGTTTGTTGTATAATATTTGTTCCATAGAGATAATGGGCATCGCTTGAGTATCGCCCAGCATCTCGTCACATAAAGCCACAGGTATCATACATAGCTGTGTTTATAAGGTAGGTTCCGTCAATATCGCTAGGATTAGTAATTTCATCACATGACATCGTTCCATCAGTCACGATAGTTCATTCAGTAAAAAATTCTGCAGCAGAGGTCGTAAGCGGAAGTCAATCGGTATCAGCAGTTCCATTTGCAAATAAGGTTAATGTTCAGAAGTACTGATTATTGTCTCAGTTATTACTTATCCCAAAGTAGGCATTACTATAAGATTTAATATTGTTGAAAATATTGCTGTTTGAAGTAGCGTCTATGTATATTCCATTATTGTTATTGTAGGTTAGGGAATTAGTAAAGGTGTTGTGTGACGCTGTCTCCAAATATATTCCATTATCATTATTAAATATTTGTGAGTTATTTGTGACGTTGTTGATAGAGTCAGCTCATACATATATTCCATAAGTTTGATTGTTATACATGAGGGTATTATTGATCGTGTTCATTTTAGATATTGCTGCTAAAGCAATACCGACATTATTATTATACGATTGAATATGGTCAATAACAATGTGTGTCGCTCCAAACAAAACAATTCCCATTCCATTACGATAGGTTTGGCTATTATTTATTGTGCTATTGGTAGTACCACTTAGAAAAATTCAGTAATCATTTTGCTCGCTATGCGGGCCTCAAGAACGATTATTGAGCCCGTCTATGCCAATGTTGTCTATGATAATGTTTTCATGCCCAGCATCCAAAAGGAGTGATGGCAAAAGCGCATTAGAAGATAAAATTACCTTTCAGCTTCCTACGAGAGCAGAACAGCTAGAAAAATTAATTGTTTTAGCTGTGATGTATTCACTTCAGGTTAAGACATAAATCGTATTGGTATTTAAACTTTCCGGGATAGTGTCTGTGCCTGCCGCTATATACTCAACAGTCATAATCGACGGATCACAAGTGTTGTTTGTTCGTCCAGAAGTGAAAGGAGATCCTGTTCCATAATAATAATACGCTAATCATGTAGGAGCTGTAGGCGCTATATAAGTTATACTTGTCCTTGTTTCCATGCTTTCTGTCCCTGTAGTGTAGGTAACACTGAAGCTTTTTAATCCATATCATCCCGTAAATAAGATATCTATTTTAGTATTTTTTACTATTCCTGTCATAGGAGATCATTCAAAATCTCACTCAAGATAATAGTTTGCGCTTTGGTTTGTTCGCAATATCAACTGGATTCATGAATTAGTCGTTCATGTTAGGTCTGGGAAAAGGGAAAGGGTTCCTTCAAGCGTAGTAGTAAAGTCAGCTATGTATTTTGTTGGGTCAAAAGAAAAAGAAGATACGGCGAAAGAAGAATCGCTACCTGGTATTCAAAGATCTTCAATAACCTTAGTCTGTTTAGGTATATTTGTTCCGTAGAGATAACTCATTGATCCAAGATTTCGTTTGCCAATTCTATTGCCTATCATAGCACAGTTAGGATACGTAGCTGTATCTATCATAAAAATACGATCAGTGTTTCTAGGGTTAGTAACTTGGTTACACGACATCGTTCCATCAGTCACGATAGTTCATTCTGTAAAGAATAGTGAAGCGGCTGTAGTAAGGGGAAGTCAGTCCATATCTGCAGTTCCATTTGCGAATAAGCTTAGTGTTCCATAGTATTGATTATTGTCTCCATTATTACTTATCCCAAAATAAGCATTACTATAGGAGTTAAAATTATTCAAAATATTGCTGCTTGAAGTGGCATCTATGTATATTCAGTTATTGTTGTTATAGCTTATAGATGTATTAAGCGCATTATAAGAAGATGTCTCCAAATATATTCCATTATCATTATTAAATATTTGTGAATTATTTATAACATTATTTGTAGCTGTCTTTAGATACATTCAGAGCGTTGTATTGTCATAAGATAGGGTATTATTGATGGTACTATTAGCAGAGTTTTCTAAGTAAATTCAGTAATCGTTCTTATAGCTTTGGATGTGATCGATGTAGGTAGAGAGAGAGTTGGATATACCTATTCAATAATCTTGGTTAGAATAAAATTTTGAATTTGTTATGATATTTGATGCTCCAGACAGTATAGCGATTCCGTATCTGTTGCCATGTGATTTGACTGCATTGATGGTCGTAGCTGATTCATCTGATAAGAGAATTCAATACGTCGTATTATTTATTAATTGTGTATTGCTAATGCTATTGTGGCTCGAGCTACCCCAATACACACCGGCTGTAGTATTTTTTTCTAATGTGCTGTTGTCAAGAGAGTTGCTTGATGATGTTAGCATTCCAATTCCAAAACTATTATTATGCGATAAGATATGATTGAAAATAGTATGCTCATTTGAGTATACCACGATACCAGCTCAAAACTTAGATATATCGATAGTATCTATTGTACTATTTTTTGTTCCTGTAAAAAGAATTCAATAATCATCAGAGCTGGCACGGTCATTTCAAAGTCCATCTCCGAGGCCATCTACTGTAATATTATGTATAATAATATTATTGTGAAGTTGGTCAAAAAGCATAGTCGCTAAAGTATTACTAGAATATAAGGTAAATTTTCCGCTTCCTACGAGAGCAGAACAGTTAGCGAAATTGATTGCTCTAGAGGTAATATAATCGCCTCAACTTAAGAAATATATAGTATTAGTACTTAGGTTTTCCGGGATAGTATCCATACCTGGCGTCACATATTCCACCGTCATAGCTCAGGGAGTACAAGCATTACTTGTTCGTCCAGAAGTGAATGAGGATCCTGTTCCATAATAGTACGTTGCAAGCGGATCAGGTTCTGCAGCGACTTGGCCTATGGGGTTGTATTCTGCTATATATTTTGTTGCATTAAAAGGAAGAATCGACCAAGAATAATTTGGTGCGCCTAAGACGGCAGTATCTGTGAGGGGCTGTATTTGTTGTAAGATATTCGCTCAGTAGAGATAGCTTACGTCAAGACCCTCCCAAGTAGCATATGCTCACATTGTAGAACAGTCGGGAGAGGTTCAGGTATTTATAAGAAAGTATCATTGGCTATCTCTCGGATTAGTAAACCAATCGCACGACATAGTTCCTCCTGTTTCCAAAATTCCTCACGAGAGGGTCTTATTTCATATTCAAGCATCTAATGTTTCAGTCTGTGTTTTTAAAAAGATGTCTGAGGAGGTATTATTAAATAATTTGAGAGTTCAGAAATAGCGGTTATTAGTTCACCAGACATACGCTCCTATAGTGTTGGTGTAGGATTGGGTAGTGTTGAGGTAAGTATTTGTAGCGTTCTCCAAATATATACCGTTTTGTGCATTATTATGAATTTGAGAATTATTAATTGTATTGTAGTTGGAGTCTAACAACTCTATTCAGTGGGTAGTATTTTTATAGGATTGGGTATTATTGATGACGGTATTATTGGTAGTATCAAGATATATCCCGGCCTTTGTGTTATTGTATGTTTGCACGTTGTTGATCGTCGTACGGTTTGAGGAATTATTTATGTTTATTCCATGATTCGCATTGCTGTATGTTTGAAGGGAAGTCATGCTGTTGTTCTTAGCATTCGTAAGATATATCCCATCAGATAGGTTGTTATGTACTATAGAATTTCTCATGATGTTGTAATCGGCGCCGCTTAATCAAATTCAATAAGTATTGTTTTTTGTTTCGCTAGTGCTGATAGTATTGCTTGATGCATCCGCTAGATAGATTCAGTTGGTATTTGTTACGTGAGTCCCAATGCTTCAGTCGTTTTCTCCATCTATAATAATATTGTCTATAATGGTATTTGCTTTTCCTATGTTAGATAAAATTGATGTCAAAGTAACGCTAGAAAATAAGCGTACGGTTCATGTTCCGGCGATGACAGAACAAGGCGCGGCGAGATTGATGGTTTTTGTTGTGATATACGTTCATGAGTTCAAAAGGTATATCATATTCCCGGTAAGTGTTCGTGGGATAGTGTTTGTCCCTGGAGAAAGGTATGCGACATGCATGTTCGCAACAACACAAGCATTCTCTGTCCATCAAGAGATGTAGGAAGAACTTGGTCCAAAATATTGTGAGATGATCGAATCATCAGGCTCTATTGCAAAGGTATTTGCAACGTTCATAAGCCCAAATATCCCAGCGAAAAGAAACATCGTCTTTACGATAGCAAAGGATCACAAAATTCACAAAAGATATTTTTTGTGATGCTGTTTGATATGAGCGTAGATGTGGCGGTGAAGTTGCATAACTATATTGGAATACAATAAAGGATATCGTCTGTTGATTATCTTAAGTATGCCCCCAGAAAGAACATTTGTCAAATATGCGTATATATACTATAAATTAGAGATGGACATTTTATATTTATATGATATAATATTTAATACGATAAAAAAAAGACCCATCTATCGGGTCCCCTTTTTTTTAATTTATTTGCTATCGTATATTCTCTTCATGACAAGCATCACTCGTCATCTAACTTCATATATGAAGGGTTGAGAGATATCGTTCATGACTCCAGCAAGTTTAAGTGCTTGAAGATGCTTGACGTAGTAGAGTTTTCCATTTTTTGTTCCATAAGCAGTTCTCCACAAAAATCTTGATATAACAGTACCAAACTGTGCTCTAGGGACTTTTTGATCAGGATTAAATATATCTTGTGGGGTGGTTCATTCTGGTTCTAGTCCCATAAATCCATATCTACATGCTCTTTTTATGTATTCTTTACTTTCTGTTGTCTCCGTGCCGAGATCACCGAATGTCGTACATTTCGGGTTATCAACCATAATTCATGTTCTGCCAAATATATTTTCTGCAAATACTACCATCATTTTTGCGAGATCTCTTCTGCGTAAAGGACCATACATATCAACATTTACGCAATCAGGTATTGTCGTGATATGGAAGTAGTATGCAAAATCATATGCTCGTCTTAGCTCAGTAGTATAGAGCGTACATCATCAAGTTATTATAGGAAGTTCATGGTGTCCTTCACAAGTGCCATCATAATATTCTGGAGAGTAATCGATACCTGCATGATTTGCTCATGAGAGATTGGTATTTGATCACGTGACATAAAGACAATGGTCAGGTCAAAGGGGAGGAATTCCCGATCATCAAGTAGTAGGACTAGTAGTTATAGTAATTATAATATCCGGAAAGGGATCCCCTGGTTTCGTCAATAAGGGCGGATCGATGCCTAATACAAGCCAATTATTCCCTGTAGTAGAATCTCTTCGTAGGGAGTTAGTAGAAAATGATTGGAAGGTATTTATAAATCAATCATCTCTTAATGTATCAGATGAGACTCAAGTAATAGTAAATGATGTTGTGCTTCATGTCATAATAGTTCCTACATCAAAGATGTATACATTTCTTCCCGGAGCTCAGCAATTAGGAACTGTTCATATATCTAAGCTAGAATCAAATCGACCGATGAAGTAAGTTCTCCAGTTAGTTATCGTTTGATCATGATCACGGAGGTAATTTATAAACCATTGTCATGCTCAGGTAGCTGCGCCAGGGTATCTAAGTATTTGTTGGAGCATAAGATAGAAGTTTCCGTATTCATTAGAGAGGGCATAATCATCAAAAGCATTTTGATAGGGTCATGATCCATAGGTATAGAACTGGTCAAAGCAGGGATCTCCAAATCATATGTATCCTGTATCGGTTACTCCTGTCATATATCCTGTCATATCTGCAGAGAGAGTAATCCCAGTTTGTATGTCATAATATATTACACCAGAATTTATATTTTGAGGTCAATAATTTCTATATCTGATATTCATCCAAAAATTATTTCATGAAGAATTAGCTATTCACGAAACGAAAGAGAGATTGGCAGGGACATATTGCGCTTCCCATCAATTAGAATGGGCATTCAAATAAGTAAACAAGTCAGAAGCATTATCTACGTTCGTATTCAGGAAATTATATCCGATATTTACACTAGTCAGTCCCGTCAAACATGAGGGAATATCTCCGACAAAATAGTTATCTCTAACCGACAAATAATAAAGAGTTGTAAACGGACAAAAAAGTTCCAAAGAAGATCCAGAGATATAGTTATTAAACATTTCAAAATAATACAAGCTCGAGAATCAAGAGAAAGCGCCGGTCTCTATATGTGTAATTTGATTATCCTGAAGGTATATATAGGTCAAGTTAGATATATTGTTAAATCACGAAGTAATCGTTCCAGAGAGATTATTCCCTGGTAAATTAATGTTTTGTACATATCCTGCTCAACATGATACACCATACCAGTCACATGCCGTAGTAGGAGTAGGGTCTCCATTGCCAAACCACTTGGTATTATAATGTCGGTTATCGCCATCAGTACTTGTATACAAAGAGAAGAGAGCATCGCATTCTACTTGAGGGATATCAGTAATCAAATAATCACAGTAGATATTGTGAACATACTCTATGCTTTTGCTGACGATCCTTTCTTGTCCTCATGTAGTGTAGCTTACGGTAAAGTTTTTTGTGCCATATCAGGGAGTGAAGGTTACGTTTATAGAATTGGAATCTATAAGTGATCCTATGAGTGGAGATTCTTCAAAATCTCAGGTCAGTACGTAGTCAGCAGATTCACTTACTGCCAAATCAACCCATACGCCAGTATCCGTAGTATAGGGGTCTCATCATGCTAGGACAAGAAATCCATTCAACAAGGGACGCACTTCTGCTATATAAGGTAAGCCAAAAGGTAAATCTAACCAAGAGAGCATAGCAGGAAGTCACGCTCCCGTTGCTTCAAGTGCAAGATTTTCTGTGAGTATATTTCCTCAGTAGCGATATCGATTATAGGAAGTTCATAATCGAGAGTAATATGCGCCTCTAAAATTACAAGTAGGATCACTTACTTCATCTATGAGAAATATACCATATTTGTTTTTAGGATTCGTTACCCAATCACACGACATGATTCCTCACGTATAAATAATTCCTCATCAGAACATGCCAGGAAATTGCGTATCTAGTCATGAATAAAATCCAGCTCCGCCATTATCATCTCTAACGTTTTGATCGTTAGCAAACATGGTTAGTGTTCAATAATAGATATTATCAAATGAAATCGGATCATTATTTATTCAGTAAAAGTTATTGTAAATTTGTGTGTTGTAAACATTATTGTCTCTAGACATATTTTGAAAGTTAATTCAATCGCTACTATTGTTGTATATGTCAGAGTTGTTAATGGTATTGCTATAAGATGCATACATTACAATTCCATAACTATTATTATATATCTGAGTATTGTTGATGGTATTAACATTTGCATCACTATATAAATAGATACCATTAGATCCATTGTTATATATTTGAGCATTGTTGATGGTGTTGTTGATTGAGCTTAATTCTAAGTCAATTCAATTCATAGCATTATTGTATACTTCTACATATTGGAGAAAATTATTGTTTGAATTGCTGTTGAGATATATTCAATCAGCACTATTATTATAGCTTTGTGTGTTGCTTATGGTGGTATGCATAGAACTTTCTAATGCAATGCTTATAGTATTTCCATATGTCTCAGTCTGATTGATCGTGTTATTTGATGCTCCTTGTAAAAAAATTCAATAGTTGGTATTATTATATGATTGCGAACCGGTTATAGTATTGGAATCTGCTCAATCTTCAAATATTCAGTTAATGTTATTATAGAATTGGGAACTCTCAATAGTGTTGTATAAAGAAGCGTAAATGACAAGTCCATTGCTATTATTATAGAATTGAGAATTAATAATAGTATTTGAGTCTGAGCTATATCACAAGTGAAGTCACTTAGTATTGTTGTGTGATGAGTTTCCGTCTAGGGTATTGTTATTTGAACCAAATTCTAAAATAATTCCAACGCTATTAGCATAGGTGTCATTGTTTCTGAGAATATTTTCAGAGGATGAATTTAAATAAATTCAATAATCTAAAATATTATATACAGAAACATTATCGATAGTAGTATTAGAAGATTCTTGTAGTCCAATTCCAAGACTGTTTTTATCATGCGTTCATCCAAGCCCATCTCAAGATCAATCTATTTTGATGTTATTTATAATAACATTTTGTTTTTGATATCCATATATCATCGTAGCAAATTGTCCTGTAGAGAAAAAAGTTGCATCTCAACTCCCTACAAGGGCAGAACATGTATTTAAATATATAACTCTTGAAGTTATATGTGCTCCTGCAAGTAAGACATAAATACTATTCCCACTAAGTGTTTGTGGAAGGATATCTGTTCCTGGAGCGATATAATATACGGTCATTCCAGATGTATTACATATATTGCTTGTTCGTCCAGAAGTATATGTGGATCATGATCCATAGTATTGTGTTATGATGGAATCATCGGGTTCTACTGCAAAGGTATTTGCAAGATCCATCAGTCCTATAACTCCAGCAAACAGCATTACCATCTTTGCGATAGCAAAAGATCAGAAGATCCCGAAGAGGTATTTCTTATGATGGTGCTTGAGGTGCTTATAGATGTGATGAACTGCCTTCATATATGTTTTCAGGATAAATATTTTGGTTTTTTCTTATTATCTCAAGTATACTCGGCGAAGGTCTTTTTGTCAAAATTTCTAGGGTCTATTTCCAACTTCGGTAAAAAAGTAGGTGAAAATTTGCTTTTTTTGAGGTTTACAACTATAATTAGATAATTTTATCTGGTTATAGAAGAAAAAAAATGAAAAATTATAAAGAAATGATGCATGATATCCTCAAAT
>JAPLUT010000004.1 GCA_026397475.1 candidate division SR1 bacterium
GCGCCAGTATGGAACAATGATAATTTTATCGATGATAGTTTCCGAGTATCTGGGCCTACAGCATCAGAGATCAAGAATGCTTTGTATGGAGATGGGACATGAAATGCGGATACCACAGCATATACAAAATATCGAACAGGAGCGCTTTGTAATCCAAATATTATGACAGTGACGTATGTCAATTCAGGCATAAACACACTTGCAGCCGTTCCGGCAGCAAATACCATATATGTGTTAAATGGATGAACATATGTTTCTACTACCAACGTTGCTCCAGGAGGAAACTGTATCGCAATCATTTGAAGAAAAAGATCTACGCTTACTCATTCTGCTGTACAAGCAAACTGAGCCGTATACTTAGCGAGTAGACAAAATGTTGTTCTCGATAATTTGGAAATAGACGCTAAATCAAATGGCACATGATGAACGCATTACTCTACATTGTATGCGATTCAGATTGCAACATTATGAAATAATACTTTAAATAACATAGCAACATACAATACGAGATCAGCGGGGGTCTATCTTAATATTGCAAGAAATAGCGTTCTCAACAATGTCCAGTCATATAATAATAAGTTATACTGAGTATATATAGCTGCAGGTTCAGATAAAACAATGATAAATAATGTTCAAACATATAGTAATATGTATGGAATATATGACGTGTCGAGTAATATTTTATTTAATAATATTCAGTCCTATAATAATTTGATTGTTTGAATATATATGTCGCTTATAACGGGAAGTAGTATAAACAACGCTCAGACATATAATAATATTAATAATGGAATCTGGTTATCAAACACGACATGAATTGTTATCAATAACTCTTCTTTATATGGTAATGCTATTAACTGATTGCTGTTCGATGGAGGAACCAATCAAACAAAAATAAATAATGTTTCCTTGTTCAACAACAGCACTTGATATGCTTCTACGAACGTTGCAACGCAGACGTGAAATTATTATTATGGGACTATAAAAATATTTGCAAACGGAGACAATAATACTTTTGGTACAAGAATTTTTACTTGATGGTCAGAATATACGGGAATTTGATGGCTTACGTGATCGGTATCAAGAACGGATGTTTTATGATGCGATAAGGTCACTAATTCAGATTGATTTTTATATCACCCAACGGATACATCATGTAGTTTTAGGTGAACAGATGGAAGTATGACTATAGATGATATGAATCAGTCATATTTTTATGGCTCTTGAGTAGCAAATCAAATACAGCCTGTCTATTACACATGATGAACACTAAATTTTTCAAATTTGCCCTATGATCCTACTCAAGATATCGGGCAAAAAAATAGTGTTTCATCTCTTTGATATCTCAAATTCAAAGATAATAAATTTTTAACAGATATCACTTGAGTAGCTGTATATATGTGATATGATAAAATATGAGCGACGTATCTACTGACATGAGATTTTATGGAATCGCCAATGACGGGAGCCACAACTTGATACAGTCAAAAGATAAATATAAGTTTAACTTCTTCCACAGGAGAAAAGAATATATATATAACCCTTACCTCATGAGAAAATACAAGAAACTTTGCTAGTAGTATTTTATATATATGACCCATATCTAATGCTACCATCCAGAAGTATTTTGGTTATGCCAGTGCATATACTCAGAATCGAGAATACAACTCATGCGATCCAAGAAATATAACTGTAACAACAATCAATTCTTGAATAAATACAATACCTGTGGCGCCTGTAGTAAACACTATTTATGTCCTCAATCCCGGGGTTTACACAAGTACGGGTACTAAACCACTCTTAGAATGTGATGTTATCGCAGGTAGTGGAGATGTATTTCATGGTACTGATATATATAGAGCAAACACTACATTTACAACCACAGACTCGAATAATATAATAGATAATATAAAATTTGATTGAAAGAAAACTAGTACATGATTTATGCATGGATGAAATTCTGCAGCGGTATACTCTACATTGGCATCGAATATTACTATTAGTAATGTTGATATATACAATCACGTTCTCGGTTTGTCTCGAGCATATTCCAAAAACATTTTGATAGATGATTCTAGTATTTATAATATGTATTCATGAACAGTTACTAGTTATTGAATCCGATTCAACGTGGGAGCAAACATAGCTTTGAATAATATAAGGGCATATAATATGTATACCTCTAATATTATTAATTCATCTTGAGCTTCAAATATAAGTATAAATAATACTCTCTCTTTCAGTTCTAGGCAACAATCAATAAATATAGCCAGTCCTGCAAACTTTATTATAAACAACTCTTTGATCTATAATAATGGCTGGACTTGAGTAATAGCCACGACGTCTACCGGTATTATAATAAATAATGTATCTTCTTTTAATAATTCTTGAGCATGATTCGCTCTTGAAAATAGGAACATTTACTATTGAATCAATAGTTCTTTTGCAAACGTAACGAACGCGCTTCAGTGATTTACGTGATGATTGGAATTATGATACCTGTGATGGACCACAGGATCATTCGTCTCCACGTGAATAATGAGCTGTGATCAGGTAGTAAATCCTATAGATGCTAGTGGTTCATATTTACAAACCTGAGCTTTATGTAATTACAAAACATATAATTCTCTCTTTTCGTGATATGTGAATAATGAATATGGATATGTCTATGGAGCAAATATTCCTAATCAGGTTCAGCCCGTATATTATAAAAACCAAGAAGAGATGCTGAGTGATATATCTTACGATACATGACTTTATATAGCAGAATCTCCTTTGTCTGTAAAGATAGTTATATCAAGTCATTTGAGTTGATCTTTTGCTACTTCTTCTTTGATAACGCTTAGTGGAACCATAAAGCAGGGATCTTCTTCACTATCTGGTCAGATCATGATTATATCATGAGACACAATATCTTGAACAACCGCAGTATCAGATAGCTGAGGTGTTCGGTCTGTGTCAGTTTCTTTGTTGGGACTTGTTAATGCTTTCTCTGTACAAACAACAGATCTTGATGATTGATATATAATAATAAAAAACATTACTATCAATGTTAGTAACGCACTTCCTCTAGTTTCTACGTGATATATATGATTGGGAGCGACAGGATCAAATGGATGACGTCTATATTATAAATGAACAGTAAATATAAGCGCAAATGTGAGTGATGGAGGAGCATGATTGTCGGGCGATAGCTGTCAGTATACGACATGAGCATGACGAGCATCAGCGGTATATTCATGAGTCGCTTGATACTGTGAGGCAACATGAATCGTAGGTGGAGACTTAAATATAATCTTTAGAGTGGCAAATACTTATGGCTCGCTCTGAACCTGAGCAACGGGTACATATCTGTACGATAATACTTGACCATCCATCCCTAGCTTATTATCTCCGAGTAGTGGGCAGGTGCTATCAACAGGAACTGTAAACTTACTACGAAGTTGATCAGTAGATACTGGGATAGGATTGAGTGGATATATCTGGCAAATAAGCACATGAAATGCTTTTGCTGTAATTATGAATTCATGATCGATATTTACAAGTGGGGTAACGGTAGATTGACTGACAGACAATAGATATTACTGGAGAGTTTATGCATACGATAGATTTGAGAATACATGAGCATGGAGTACAGTGACCTTCAGTCGCGACATGATATATTAGCGCATGAATAACATGAACGAACGGAGGAAATTTATATTACAAATGAACTATTTCTATCAGATCAGAAGTTTCAGACGGATTTGGATGATTGAATTGATCGACATGTGTATATAGCACATGAATAGGATGGGCTAGTGCTACATATCAGACGACTTATTGTGAAGTAACGTCATTAGCATATACATCAGATCTCACAATTAGATTTAGAATTTCTGACAACGCAGGGAATATAACGACCTGAGGAGCAGCGACATATTTGTACGACAATAGTTGACCATCCATGGTCACAGCATTATCACCAAGTAGTGGACAAGCACTCAATACTTGAAATATAAATTTGATGCGAAGTTGATGAGTAGATACGGGAGTAGGATTGAGTGGTGGCTATGTATGGCAAATAAGTACATGAAATACTTTTGCTCACATACTAAATTCATGATCGGCATTTGTCACAGGAGCAAGTATATCTTCCTTATCTACATGAACATATTATCGAAGAATCTCTGCATACGATAGATTTGGAAATGTATGAGCATGGAGCTCATGATCGGTATTTACCATAGACATAGTTACTGTAAGTTTTGCTATAGCGGGCCCCGCATCTCTTAGTATTGGAAGCCTTCCAACTCCAGAGTCAACAATAAAGGTAGCAAAAATATTTACTTGAGCTAATGATTATTTTACTATAGCAGATTATATATGAGATGATGCGTGATACTATACCACCTTATCTATGGGGAATATGAGCAATCAGTCTTGAAATATATTGAGCAATAATAATATAGCCGTCAAAACAGCTACAGGAGTTATTACTTTGTCATGATCTAGTAACCCTAATGTGGTATCAGGCATTACTTGATCATATACAACGTTTGGGAATAGTGTTCTTACGTTTATCCAAAGAAATGCTTGAGCCAATGGTGGACTAACATGAACCTATGCCATATCGCCTGCTATTGAAATAACGGTACCTGAACTTCAAAGTGTTGGAAATTACTCTGGTACGATGATTTATACTCTCTACCCTAACTAAATATATATATATATATACAAAATATTTTCTTGTTGATTAGTCGGTATAAATATATAAATATACATGCAAGTGGTTTGATAAATTATTTTATATTTTTCATTGTTGTTATGAAAAAATATTTAGGGTCATTTTTGTTTTTGTTGTTTGTGTGCTGATGTTACTTTGCAAGTGTTCAGGCGAGTAGTCTCAAGGATGTGTCGTTGGAGTATTGTGATACGACAAATAGCACATTAAATTATATTATAAATCCAGAAGTACAAACAGGAATATGTTATATACTAAAAAACGTTTCTAATGAGCCAGTTATTATGAAAATAAATTTTATTGATGGTACGTTTACTAATGATAAGCGGCAAAATAAGGCATGCTTAGATGAATCAACAAAAGAAAATTTTGGTCAGTATGTAACCCAGTATAGTGATATCGTGACTCTTACAGGAGGAGAAAGTAAAATAGAGAATGCAAAATTACTCTATCCAAAATGAATGGATGGACAGTATCATGGGTGCATAACATATAGTGTTGTAGATATGCCTGTGGGAGAAACATGAGTAAGCTCAAATTTTACTATCTTGATGCGTAAAGCTAAATTTATTGATGTCTTGGTGGGACATCCAGAAGATTTGATTTGAAGCGTATGACTCAAAGATTTCTCAACGCCATGATCAAAAAATCTTTCTCCAAACTCAAAAATTAGAATCTACCAAGATCCAGGAGACAATAAATATGTTATTGAAATAACCGTTCAAAATATATGATGAGTAGAAGAAAATATCGTCATTACTGGGGTTGTTTCTAATTTTCTTACCTATAAAAATACATTTGTAGAAACGCGTAGGTTACTGAAATGACAAGAATTTATCATTACCAAGAAGTTAGATGAAATACCAAATTTTAATTTACATGTAGATATCCAATTATCATATACGCCAGTAATTCCTGGGATTACTGATATTGCACCTAAGACAACATCTTTCCATGAAAGTGCAAGTATCTTTATCATAAACATAATTACGATTGCTACGGTGATATGAATCTTACTTGTGGTGTTGATTATTGTCTTGCTTATTAGGTCTACAAGAAGAAAAAGAAAACAAGAATCACAAGTAATCCCTTGATGAGCGCCTATTGTTCCAACGCCTATTACGCCACTACAATCTTAAAAATGAATAACATTATTATATAAGTGCTGATTAAAACAAAAAATTTATATACTCTACGATATTTTCCATGAAAAAGTTTCTTTCAGTATTGTTTTTTTCTGGATTTTTATATATATGAAATATAGCATTAGGATCTGGAACCTGAGACTCCTTTATAAATACTCAAATCGATGGGAGGGTTTTTAATCAGGCAAATTCTGAAGTACAAAACATAGAAGTAAAATTTTGTGAGAATGATAGTAAAACAAAAAAATATATTATTACTGCAGGGCAGCAGCAAGATATTTGTTTGGAAATCAGTAATAGTATGGATAAGGATATTCTCGTCTCTATGAGTTTCGTAGATGGAGCCCTTACCAATGATCAATGGAAAAATAGAGCATGTCTAGGAAATGATCAGAAAGAAAAATTTGGCCAATATGTCACAGGAATAGAAAATTCTTTTATAGTTCCTGCCAATGTGAATATAATCAAACATGCACAATTATTGTATCCCCAAACTGCAAAGTGAGATGTCCTTGGTTGTTTAGTCTATTATACCAAAGGCGTCTCTTTATGATGAGTCGTAGATTTTAGTATTCTCATTCGTAGAGCAAAGTTTTTAGATATCATAATTGCGGAGCCATATTTATCCGTACATAGAAAAGAAATTATGCTGCTTAGTATTGGTATATTATGCATATTGCTCTTAATGTGAAGGAAAATATATCGTTATAGAAAATATAAAACATAGAAATATCTCCAGTAAGATATGTCTGACATAAGAAAAAACCACACAACTTCTGTGTGGTTTTTTCTTACTGTATATTTATTTCGAAATTAATAGGTAAAGGTAAGTTGTCCAGTATAAGAAGCTGGTGCTTGAGCTGCAGGTATCTGTACCTTGAGCGTGATCTCTTGCGAGAACTTAGAAAGTCATGAACCATTGGATCTTGAAACAAAAGTTACAGGAGCAGCTAATGAGGTATTGAACACTCAAGTAGCCGTTAATGGACTTCCTGTACCTACTCGAACAGTCCCTGTATAAGTAATTGCGCTACTAGCGATACTTAGTCCGCCAGCCGCAGTCAATGTGGAGCTAGAAAGCGTAACCGTAAAGGAATTTCCAAGCATATCGCTTACGGTAAATCTATGATCTGAGCTAGATGTCGCTGCTATTTCTGTTAAACTCGCTCCATAGGTTCAAATATCAATACTCGCAGAGCTGCTTCCTGTGAGATGGGTATTAAGTGGGACAAAGTATCCCCCCATAGTCGTGCCTGTATCTTTAAAAAAGCTGAATGTTCATACTGTGATTCCTAGGGTTGTATCTGTACTGCTAGTGGCAGCAAAAGATGTCCCAAGATATAATAAAGTAGAGAGCAAAAAAATCCCGACTATAGTTAGTCCAATCATTTTTATTGATCTCTTATTTGAAATGCGTTCCATAAAAAAGATTTTTTAAATAGTAAATCTGTTAATTCCTTTTTATTATACATAATATATTTTATTTTGCAAATTTTTGTTGACTTTTTTCGTATATGAATTAATGCTAATAGGTGAAGGTAAGTTGTCCGCTATAAGAAGCTGGTGCTTGAGCTGCAGGTATTTGTACCTTGAGCGTGATCTCTTGCGAAAATACAGAGAGTCATGAGGTATTGGCTCTTGCAACAAAAGTTACCGGAGTAGCTAGTGAAGTATTGAAGGATCAGGTAGCTGTCAATGGACTTCCTGTCCCTACTCGAACTGTCCCTGTATAGGTAATTGCACTTCCAGAGATACTTAGTCCACCAGATGCAGTCAATGCTGTGCTAGAAAGGGTAACATTAAAAGAATTCCCAAGCATATCGCTCACGGTAAATCTATGATCTCCACTAGATGTAGCAGCAATTTCTGCTAAACTTGCTCCATAATTTCATATATCAACAGTTGCAGAAACATTTCCTGTGACATGACCGTTGAGAGGGATAAAATAAAGACTCATGCTTGTGCCCACATCTTTAGAAAAGGTAAATGTCCCTACGGTTACCCCAAGAACGGTATTGGTAATAGTATCTGCAAGGGATGTCCCCAAATATAATAGCATAGATAATGAAAAAATACTCATCACAAAAAATCAGATTACTTTGATTGGATTAACTTTCTGTGAGGTATCCTTCATGATGTACTCTCTTGAGAGATAAATTTACTAAAATTACAAATAATTATAGGTATTTTTTTTTATTTTGCAAATTTTGCTGACTTTTTATCTAATTCGCAATTTTTGTAAGAACCCCAAAATTATAGACTATTGGTGTACTGTTTTTAACTAAATAGTTATTATATAACTTTTTTAGAATTCTGGTAGTGTTCTTTCTGATATAAATACTGGAAAATTGGAAAAAATTAGCTAAGTAGATATAATTGAAGAGTAGTTTTTTTACTCTTATGCTCATGATGGAAGAAAATAAAGAAAAATATGATCGAGATTGACCATTCAAAAGATATTCTAGCAAAGAAGATGAACTTGCTGATATTTTGAAAAAAAAAGCAGAAATCATGAAAAACGATATCGGAACTTTCAAAAGGATAGCAGAGCAGTATTATGGAACGGGCGGTGTGGCGGAGTATAGTTCTTATACATGAGAAGATATGGAAATATGAAATGCGTCCCATCTCTATACCCTGATCAAATACCAAAAGAAGGATCTGCTGGTACAGGTTGGAATATGAGAATTTAACACAGCAGTATTTACAAGAAGAAATATCCCCGAACTTATATGATTTTCTCACAGTCCATTACCCTTGTTTGTAGTAACAGCCCGAGCAGATGAAAAATATAAAGAGAATAATCCAAAAATATTTCTGGATGAACATACGGTAATATATTCACCCAAGGGAGGGGAGGCAGAACTGCGTATCAATCGCAAACAAAAAGAGCATCCCATCAATTACGGTGATAGTAATGGTATCATGAATTATGAAGATGCAATACTTGCAATACAAAATGCACGAATTCATAAATTGTTTCATAATGAAAAGGCATTTGAACAATTCTCGCACAAAATAAAAGAATTGCAAAAATATAGCTATGAAGAATTAGATAAACGAAGTAAGTTAAATCAAAATTTCCATCAAGATGATGAAAAAAGAGAATTATATAACAAAATCATCTGGTTTCTATTCGTTTCCGTAGGAAAAAGTATAGAAAGCATGTATGAACTTATCCAATCATTCGATACCCATAAACATCTATTCATTAAACAACACAGTTAGCGCTTAGAATTGTTTTGTCTCCCTTGTGACCAAAGGGAATCCCGTGGGATAAAGGGATTTATCTATCTCTAAGATAGAGAAGTCCGAAGGCAGAGGGATTTAAATTGTAGATAGAAAATCCTCCATCCGCGAAATGCGGATACCTCCTCCTTCAAAAAGGAGGACAAATAAAGAACACTATCGTTATTACTTATTGATTATTAATTGTTAGTTATTAGTTTTTAGTTGTTAACTATTCTATCATGGCCTTATCTTTCGATCTCTTTAAAGTAGTTGATGTAAAAAATCCTAGTAAACATTGCACAGAAGTATTTTTTTCTGATGGGAATCAGAATGACCTTAAAATAACTTCTCTAGTGATTTTTGAGCAACAAGTAAAATACATTATCACGGAAGAATATGAATCCCATAAGAGAGTGAAAATTTATATCATCGATGATGATTCTGATCCCATTGTGATAGATTTCCATCCTGATGAATATGAGCTGTATGAAGCGTTCTTCTTAGCCTTGTATAACAAGAATATTTAAACCTAATTTACAATTTATTTTGTCTCCCTTTGTAAAGGGATTTATCTATCTCTAAGATAGAGATGTCCGGAGGACAGAGGGATTTAAATTATAGATAGAAAATCCTCCATCCGCAAAATGCGGATATCCTTTGACTTCGCAAATGACAAGCCTCCTCCTTTAGAAAGGAGGACAGAAAAAGAGATACCATCATTATTCATTCTCAATTTTTAATTATTAATTTGTTTACTATGAATCTTGCTCCTATCAAAAACATTGCTGACGATATTAAGGCTATCAAGATCCAGTGAGCGACACCTCTTGCTAAGGCAGCTATCGATACATTAGCTAAAGAGATCCAAAAGCAAAAATTTAAATCACTCAAAGAATTTGATACTTTTTTGAAACAAGCCGTTGTTTTTCTCAAACAGGCAAGGGCTACGGAACCTATGCTATTCAATGGACTAAAATACTGCTTAGTGACGTATAAAAATTTGCTCGCAAAAAAAGCAGATCTCAAAACAATAACCACTAAATTATTCCAAGCATGTAAAAGTTACTTAGGCGATATCGAAAGAGAGGAGGCATTAAGACCACTAATAGGAGCAAAGGTAATCAAAAAAAATATGAATATCGTGACGCACTGTCATTCGTGATCAGTTATAAAACTTCTTGTTACTGCACATCAGCAAGGAAAAAATATCCACGTATACAATACAGAAACTAGGCCCCTCTATCAATGAAGAAAAACTTCTCAAGATTTGGTGAAGGCGGGAGTACCCGACACCATGATCACTGATGATGCAGGCCCATTTTTCATAGATAATCTCTATGAGTCAACTACTCATATCGATATGCTAATTATAGGATCTGATGCGATAAAAATAGATGGAAGTGTATACAATAAAATAGGAAGTTTCTCTCTCGCACTAGCAGCTCGGCATTCTAAAATTCCTGTATATATTGTAGGAAGTTTAACAAAAGTAGATACTGAAAATACGGTAAAAATAGAACAAAGATCTGGGAAAGAACTCCGACCCGATGCTCCGAAAGGACTTGATATCATTAACTACGCATTTGATAAGGTCCCTGCAAAATTCATTACCGGCATTATCACTGAATACGGAATTATCAACCCCAAAGATATTAAAAAAGTAGTGAAGAAAAATTGCCCATGGATGGTAAAATAGAACTTAGATTTTTCCACTTTCGTAGACAAGAGAACTTAGAACTTAGAAGTCCGAATTTGCCAAGGAATAAAAAATCAGTATAATTAAAATGGATAAATGACCAAACGTTAAAATGACCAAATCATAAAAATTAGTAATTCAGAATCTTCTAACCTTAATAATCTTTTAACTTTTTAATCACATTTCAATGGACGTTAGAGAACTCTTCCCAACACTCAATCCCCACCAGTTAGCATATGTGAATTTAGATTTACCTAATCCTCAAAACGGAGAATACATGCTTTGTGCATTTCATATTATTCCAGGAGGAAAATTAAACATTCTTCAGGCTGCATGTGAAATGGCGGCAGAATCATCAACAGGAACAAATTTTTTGGTACAAACAGAGACTCCATTTTCACGTGAAATGAATGCGTTGGTATATAAAGCGGATCTTGAAAAAAACTTAGTTCGAGTAGCTTATCCACGAAGATTATTTGATCGTGGGGGCAATGTCCAGAATATATTAACCTATATTGCAGGAAATGTTTTTGGAATGAAAGAAATCCAAGCATTAAAAATTCTTGATGTGCGATTTCCACCTTCAATGTTAGAACAGTATGATGGACCAAGTTATACTTTAGATGACATGAGAAAATATTTGAATGTCTATGAAAGACCCATTTTATGAACGATTATAAAACCTAAAATGGGACTTACTTCTGCAGAGTATGCTGAAGTTGCTTATGATTTCCGGGTAGGAGGTGGTGATTTTGTAAAAAATGACGAACCTCAAGCAAATCAAGATTTTTGTCCCTATGATAAAATGGTAGCACATGTGGCTGAAGCTATGGCAAAAGCTGTTAAAGAGACAGGACATAAAAAAGTGCATTCATTCAATGTATCAGCTTCCGATTATGAAACTATGCTTGCAAGATGCGAGATGGTAGTCAACTCATGAATGGAAAAATGATCATATGCATTTCTTATCGATGGAACAACTGCAGGATGGATGGCAGTGCAGACGCTCAGAAGAAAATATCCTGAAGTATTTATTCATTTCCACAGAGCGGGACATGGAGCATTTACGAGACCAGAAAATCCTATCGGATATACGGTTTTAGTGCTTTCAAAATTTGCAAGACTCGCTTGAGCATCAGGTATCCATACGGGAACTGCAGGTGTAGGTAAAATGGCAGGTACGCCAGAAGAGGATATCACTGCAGCACATAATATTCTCAATCTCGTAGGTGAAGGACATATTTTCCATCAATCACGAGGGACTATTCCAGAAACTGACAAAGATTTCGTTCACGATGTTCAACAAGATATTGCACATCATACCGTATTGCAAGATGATTCACGAAGAGCAATCAAAAAGTGTTGCCCTATTATTTCAGGAGGACTTAATCCCACTTTATTAAAAGCATTTATCGATGTGATGCAAAGTGTAGATTTCATTACTACGATGGGAGCAGGATGTCACGCACATCCGGGTGGAACACAAAAATGAGCAACTGCATTAGTTCAATCTTGTGAAGCCTATACAAAATGAATAGATATTCATGAATACGCAAAAACGCATGAAGAGCTTGCTCAAGCAATTGAATTCTTTGAGAAAAAAGAAAATAAAGATTTGAGACATGCCGCAAGAAGAGAAAGTAATTAGCATTTTATTTTTAAATAGCATTTATAAAAATGAAACAAAAAAAAACATCACATCAAGCTCTATTTATAGCAAAAACAAAAATTATCGACATCCATGAATGAGATGAATTAGTTGTTCTTATAAATGAAAAAGACGCTTGGCAACATGGAATTACAAGCATGGATAAGATTTCGCT
Source organism: candidate division SR1 bacterium (assembly GCA_026397475.1). Lineage (GTDB taxonomy): Bacteria > Patescibacteriota > Gracilibacteria > Absconditabacterales > Absconditicoccaceae > CAJBLF01. Next base: position 12,619 of record JAPLUT010000004.1, read on the forward strand.
TATCTACAATAAGAGAGAATTTGTTTTCGATGTAGATATTAGTGATAAGTTTGTACAACGTTGAGAGATAGGAATTTTTCAAGATATTAAAGAAAAATATGGAATCAAGGGAGGGCAAAATGTTGCTATTACATTTACCAAAAACAGTTCAGAATCTCTTGATGCGCTCAAAAAATGATTGACCGGAAAAAGGCTCAATCAAAAAGAGATTTTCGCAATCATGAAAGACATTTCAAATAATAGATTTACGGACATCCTTACCACGTACTTTTCTGCGATGGGATTTTTCTTCCCTTCCAAGGATGAGGATCTCTATTGGATGGCAAAAGCTATGGCAGAGACAGGCGAGATGCTTAAGTTTCCAGGAGTAGTGGCAGATAAACATTGTATGGGAGGAGTTCCTGGAAATGAAACTACAATGATTATGATTCCTTTGCTTGCTTCATTGGGTATAAAAATGCCAAAAACATTTTCCAAGGCGATAACAACACCAGCAGCTACAGGTGAATGTGTAAGTGTGCTTATGAATATTTCATTTAGTAAACCAGAAATTGAAGCATTAGTTAAAAAAAATAACTGTTGTCTTGTACGAGGAGGAGGATTGGATCTTGCTCCCGCTGATGAGAAACTTATCAAAGTTGCTTATCCACTTTCTATGCAATCTTATTCAAGAACGATAGTCAGTATCATGGCAAAGAAATTTGCAATGGGAATCAATCATTCGCTTATCGATATTCCTGTAGGACCAACAGCGAAAGTACCAGACATGAAAACAGCAAAATGGTTAAAAGAAAAATACATCTATGTAGGAAAAAAGCTTGGGATGAAAGTTCACGTAGAAATCACTCCTGCATTGCAGCCTATTGGTGCTGGTGTTTGAGCGGTTCTCCAAGTAAGAGAAGTACTCAGAGTCTTACAACAGCATGAAAAAAGACCAACAGATCTTGAAAAAAAAGCAGTATATCTTGCATCCAAAATAATCGAACTTGTCGGTATGGCAAAAGGTAAAGATGCGGAAAAGCTTGCATACGGACAGCTCATCAGTGGAAAAGCATGGGCGATGATGCAAAAGATTATTTCTGCACAAGGTGGAGATCCTAAAGTAAAATCTGAAGGTTTAAAATTATGAAAGATTCAAAAGGATATTATAGCAGAAAAAGATGGAAAAGTAAAAAATATCGATATGAAACTTGTAAATGTAGTAACAAGAACACTCGGTTCTCCTCTAGATCTTCATTCCTGACTCTATCTTCACAAAAAACTTGGTGACAGCGTAAAGAAGGGTGAGACCATCTATACGATGTATGCAAATGATGAAGAAAAAATTGGATTAGCAAAAGAATTTTTAGAAGGAAAGAAGATGTACGAGATTAAATAAATTTTAAATTTACAATTTGAAATTTTAAATTTAAAAAATAGTGATGACCAGTATAGTAATGACCATGGGTCCGTCAAACAATAGTGATGCACAACTTATTAGATGCTATGAAAATGGCATCAGGATATTGAGATTCAATTTTCCTCATTACAATCAAGAGACAACAAAGAGGGATGTAAATGTTGCACATATTGTAGAAAAAAAAGTAGGAGGAAAATTTCAACTCTTATTAGATACTGAAGGACCAGAAATCAGAACGGGCGTTCTGAAAATGCCAATTACTTACAAGGTATGACAGCTTTTTAAAATTTATGTCAATGAAAGCAAACGTGACGAAACGTGAATTTTTTGTGATTATCCGACGCTAGTAGAAGACGTGAAAATAGGGACTATTATAAAAATCGATGCAGGATTGCTCGAAGCAGAGGTTCTAGAAAAAGGGTCCGAATATATTTTGGTAAAATCCTTAAATGATTTCACGGTTGGGTCAAGGAGGCATCTTAATTTGCCAGGTATTCACTATAATCTTCCAGGCATCACGGCAAGAGACAAGGAAAACGTTCTGTTCGCTATTCAGCAAAAATTTGATTACATCGCTTTGAGTTTTACAAGAAAGGCTGCCGATGTTGAAGAGTTGAGAAGCTTTTTACAGGATAATGGCGGAGATAAAATAAAAATTATTACTAAAATAGAAAATCAGGAAGGGATTGATAATATCTCAGAAATCATTGATGCGAGTGATATGGTCATGGTTGCTAGAGGTGATCTATGAACTGAGCTTCCTGTAGAAACGATTCCTGGTCATCAGATGGATATTGTAAAAATGTGCAAAATAAAAAATACTCCTGTTATAGTAGCGACACAGATGTTGGAGTCAATGATTTCCAATCCGATACCTACAAGAGCAGAAGTAAGCGATATTTTTTACGCAGTACGCGAAGGCGCTGAATACGTTATGCTTTCATGAGAATCAGCAGTGGGTAAGTACCCACTTGAATGTATCAAAGTGATGAACAAAGTTATCGTTGAAGCAGAAAAGTATAAATAAACATTACAAAAATCTTAAGATATTTTTTTGGGGAAATAGAGCACGTGCTCTGTTTTTTCTTTTATACTGTCTACTTTTAGATTACGTTCACTGCCAATATCTACAAATCAATTTTTTATAAAAAAATTATATGCGTATTCTACTTGTTTCTTATTTACTGTCATAAGTACTCAATCATAAGAACCCAAAGTAAACTTAAAAAAATCAAAGATTTCCTTCATCATTTTTGTTCATAGTCATTGCTGAGTATGTTTTTCAAAAACAAAAAAACTCTTTAATTCTAGATATCAATTCTTCGTTTTAAAATTATTGCTTGCAAGCATATCAAGATATTTAGCTTCTTTTTGAAGTGTAATTTTATAACTTATGATTCCACAAGGAATATCGTTTACATAAAAGATTTTCGAAACTCTATCAACTCAGTTCTCCTCTAAAACAGAATAGTTTTCATAGAATTGGAGGGGTATACCTGCTTGTATCAGCTTATTTCATTTTTTCTTGGCCATTCATTTATCGAGGAGGGTTATGTTTTTATACGGTCAAATATATACGGCGTTTAATATCTCATGGATATTTTTTTCTATTTTTGAAAGATCTGAGTTCCCTATTTCATGAACATCTCTGATGTTAAAACTATCCTTTTCAGTAGCGGATGTATTTATCATGGATAAGCTTAATGAATAATACCAAGTCTAGTAAATTTAAGAATATTCTTTTGGGGAGAATATTAATATTTTTTGTTCTAAGTTCTAATGTCTAACTCCTATACCGTTTCTTTACTCTTTCAAACTGAATCATAATGTGATCATAGGCTTCTCGGCCTATTTTTTTAATTTTTTCAAAAAAACGAGTTCAGCTATCACTAAGATATGATCATCAGATTACAAAGTCTACAATCCAGTTGTTTAATTTTTTTTCTATATTTTGAAACATTTTTTACAATGCATTAAAACGTGTACTCTATGTCTCTACATATAAAAAAACTCTTGTAATTATCAAGCCAAAAAACATATTCTGAGAATGAAAAAACGAATATTCATGACAGTCATCTGCTTCTGCTTAGGAGGTGCTACAAATGCCTTTGAATTTTCTGCTTGTCAAGAAAAACAGTTTACCGTAACTGCATATTATTCTCCAGAAAGTGGCCAAGCATTTTATTACAAACCAAGCTTTCAAGAAGAGGTAACGCTCAATGGACAATGATATGTAGGCGCGTCGGGCAAAGAAGTTTTTAACGGAATGCTAGCATGACCCGCAAGTTATCCTTTTGGTTCTGTGATCTATTTCCCAGGACTTGGTGTAGGAGAGGTCGCTGATAGAGGAGGAGCAATTGTACTCTCGTGAGAAAGAGGCCAGAGCTGTGATCGTATAGATGTATGGATGGGAAGATGAGAAGAATGACTGATCAGAGCGCTTACTTTTGGTAAAAAAAATATGACTTGATATTTTTGCGATTGCTCGATAGTACAGTCACCGCCCAAGGATACTCTCTTACGAGAAAATGTTCCTGTACTCAAAAACTTTTTTGATATCGCGGTATGGATAGAGCAACTTGAGCCGGGAAGGAGTGATATTTGGACACGAACCTTACAAAAATATTTAGTAAAACTTGGATACCTCAACAAAAAATATCGAAATGGTAATTATGAGGAACACACAAAAAAGGCACTTTGTACATATCAAGTTAGTAAAAAAATAATCTCCTCTAGGAGTCCTGATTGTGGTGTGTTTTGAAAGATGACGAGATATATCATGAAAATGGATATGCAAAGTAAATGATTATTACCACAAAACTTATACGCCACAGGGACATTCGCAAATATTATAGATTGAGCAAAATATTATAATGGTGTACCAGAAGTTCGGCAATGAGTTGTTTCTGCCGGTGTCGCGAATTATTCATCAGGAGGTCTGAATCCCACATCAACATCCAAGATGTTTCTTTTTTACAGAGCATATATTAAATGACAGCAAAGCTCAGAAATAAAAATTCTTCAAAAATTTTTACAATCACAAGGGGTGTATAGCGGAACTATTGATGGAGTATATTCCAAATGAGTCGCGGAATCGGTCTATAATTTTCAAAAAAAATATTCACTGATTTCAGACACGGATTCTTGGCTCTTGAGAGGATTTCTTGGGCCTAAAACCAGATCGAAGATCAACGAACTAAGACAGAAATAATCCAGAATACTATTATAGTATCACTCAAATTTTTCCTGCGTCTCAAATCATTTACTAACCAAATAATTCAGAAGTATAATGAATGAATTATTGAGTTAGTAAATATATATTCTTCAATCAAAAATATAAAGAATATTTTTGAAGGAGAATATAAAAAAAAATCCTAGCGAAACGCGAGGATTTAGAATAAAAACATTCTGGTATTAGTTTTTTCTCTTTTTCTTGATCAGTCGACCCAACGACTTTCCCATAAAATTAAGATGTTTCCCCACAGCCTTTTCATTGCTGTTAAATTTTTTGCCACGTTCTGTGGCATTAAATTGTTCCATCCAGGTAGGTAAAGCGTACGCTTCACTAAATCCTTGAGGAATTTCTATGAAGTCCACTTCAATATCTGAGAAGTTGGGGATTGCTTTAAGGACATCTTCGATTGTCCTTTCATTTTCCTTCCATGCCTCTTGATCTATTAATGGCTTCAATATAAATATTACATTCTTGAAGTAGTTCTCTTCAGTAATGTTTTTTCTAATTTCTGCCTCTTGCTCTTTTGTGCAAGAAATTGGAAGATTTATGAAAGAAAGGACTGGTTTGCCATTGTTCCATAGTATGGAAATAATGATATTTTTTTTCATCTTTTGTTTGTGTTTTTGAACACACAGCTTACATATTAGTACATAAAAGTCAACATAGAGTGGAGCTGAGTTGTTTTTTTTTAGTTTAATTGATTATTTTCTAATTAAAAAAAGCCCGGTGAACACACCGGACCAATGTAATGAGGCCTTTTCTTCGTTTTTTATTGAAGATTGGGCTTGTTCATATACGTATATAAACTTTTTCTACTGTAGCTTTCTACAGCCACTTCTAATTTAGCCTCACTCATAAAGAGTACATCAATACTATGACACTCTTCAATCAGTCCTTTTACTTTTCCCAAAAAAGCTTGAGCTTCAGGAAGAGATGGGTTTTTCATACCATTTTTAATAATCTCGGTCAAGATACTAGGATCATTTTTTTTGATCTCTATAAGGCATCTAATACGAGATTCCTCATCTTGAGTGCATTTAACGTTCGCCCAAAAAGTATGTGTAGGCGTTTTCTGATCCTTGTTGTTCACAAGGAATACTAAAATGACCTTTTTCATAGTTCTGTTTGTTTTTTGTTTGTATATCCTATATATACTTATAAATCAGGCAAATTCAAGCCAAAAAGTATTGTGTAACAAAATAAAAATATGTCACGTCTTTGTGCAGGAAATGGGGTATTTTTTTGATAAAAGGGTGCTTGATACGTATAATTAGGATATAAGATTTAGTAAAAACTCCTATCATGGAAGAAAAAAAGCAACTCCTCATTAAAGTTCTTACGAAACTCATGCCCTATCGAAATTTAGCGGAAGGGATTTTGGCATTAGTCGAGAGTAGCTTCGCGGATGAAAGAACTATGAATGGAATAGTCTTGCTTATCAATCAGTCCATCAAAACCATCACAAACAGCAAAGAAAAAGAAAAGCTAGAACAAGGGATTGAGTTGATAAAAAAAATACAACAACAAGAAAACAAAGACAAGAAACAAGAAAATATAGAAGATCTTTTATCTACGATCTAATCTTTCTATGCCAGGAGAACTCCTCAAACAGATAGATAGAAATAAGGACATTGCGATTACCGGACAGGAGATCAAAGATTTCCTCGATGGAAAAAATAAAACTTTTCTTCCCAGTGAAAAAAATCTGCAGGATCTGGCAAAAGAAATGGATATTAACCTAAAAGAAAAGAAGCCTGGAATGTATATAGATGAAAGGGCTCTGTGATCTGCATATGAAGAGATAGCACAAAAGATTATGCAAAATGGAGATTTGACACCCTCAGAGAGTAAACTCTTGAAGTTATATCTTTATATCAAAAAAGGGAATGCTGATGTAGCCGCGAAGATACTCAAAATAAATCCTAATTACAAAAAAATAGATAAAAAAAACTCAGTAGATATTTCTCAAAATATTCCACTGCTCAATCAGACGCTTCTGGAGTCACAAAATATGATGATTGATTTTCTTTCAAACATGCAGGCGACAATGAAAGCGTCTAGCGATTATAGATTATATAAAAATATTATCAAAAATATTTCAGAATTTTTACAAAAGCATCCTGTGTCAGGATGTTCATCGTATGCTGACTATCAGAGCAAAATAAACGCTATGGCTGATTTTTTCAATCAGACCATTCACAGTAATGGATTGCTTATCGGTGGGGGTAAAAATCCTGCGTATAAATATTTCCGTGAAAATGCCAGCACGAGTACAGGCTCAGATTCTGTAGGCGTTGAACCGTTTATTAAGTTTGGAAATATTCTAAAATCATTGTGAACGATACAATCCGTCAAAGACAAAGAGCAATTAAAATGAGAATATTATGCGACGACAAGAGAAATGTTGGGGGGATGATTTTACGGTACCCAGCAAGGGTTTATGTGATCATTCTATCAAAGTGAAAATATGGCAAATCTCCAAGATGATGTTCTTCAGTCAGAAGATTTTAAAAAATATCCTGATCTGAAACTTGTCACGGATTTTCTTAAAAAGATGAAAGAAGGCTCACTCAAGGACGGACAATCTCAACTATCATGAGAAGAACAATTTGCAACACTTATCAAAAATCTTAATGGTAAGGTTCCTGTAAATTTTATTTTGCATTTGCAAAAAGTATTTAAAGATGCAAATATGCAAGAAGAGATAGATGCTTTTGTTAAGCAGATAGATGTCTGAAGTTTAAGCACTATCGCGATTATGCAAGTGCTGGGAGAACAAGTGAAAAAAAATAATATGCACATTAGCGAACAAGAGCTTTTACAGTGATGCGAGTATTACAAAAAAAATGGAGTCTTCCAAGCAAGCATTATGACTTTGTTTGAGATGAATGGAATCGATACTAAAAAAATAAAATCGCTGATACAAGACAAGACAAAAAATTATACAATGAAACAATATAATATGATGGTGGCCCAAAGGTTCGCTGCAGTTATGCTAGCATGATCTTTACAGTACGATGATGGAAAGGGAAGAGCAGATGTGTTGAGTAAAAATAATGCATTATTCAAAATCTACAACGATGTAGAAGGAATAGGACATGAATGAGGAATGGCTGATTCAAGAATTCAAAGACTTAAAGGAATGGCAGATCAGGTCGCGCTTACTATTGCGATTACTGCACTTTCATGAGGGCTGGGTTCTCTCGCGGCAAGAGGTCTCTTGTGAGGCCTAGAAGCAGCGACGAGCTGAGGAAGGATAGCTTTGTTTGCAGCGAAGATGATCGTAGAATGATCAGTCTTTCATGCGAGCAATACTTTACTTACATGAGCAATCTCCAACGATTGGGCTACTGCAGTAGAAGAACTTAAAAGTCCCGCAGCACGAAGTAAAAGTGTTTTGTATATGGGCGTAATGAGTGGGGTAGGAAGGGTATTAAATGCTGGTACACTAAAATTATGATCGCCACTTCTTAAGCAAGGAGTGAACCCAAAATATTTCGAGCAACTCAGTAAAGGCTTGCAATTGCCCACAGAAATTGCGGGAATGCTAGCTACGGATCAAATCGTTTCGCTTACTTTCGACCAGAAGTTACAACATATTACTATGGAATCACTGGTACAAACCATCACTTTGGTTGTAGGATTAAAAGCGGCGCATAAGATTGTCCCGATTATTTGAGAGCAAGGACCGCTTACTACAGATGAAGTGGAAATTACCGGACAGACGATCAAAGAAGGCGTAGTTACAGACATTTCTTATCAACAAAAAATCATAAATAGCTTAGATGCAAAGACAGAATATTTATCAAAACTTATAAAAATAAAAAGCAATATAAAAACATATGTCGCAAAAAATATCCTCAATAGTATCGATGCTGATGTATCAAAGAATCCAAATAAGGACTACTCTAAGTCGCTGCAAGAAGTAAAAAAAACCATAGAACAATTGCGTCAAGAATGAAAATCATCCCCGAGTTTAGAAAAAAAATATATGGAAATAGAAATAAAAATAAAAAAAACAGAAGAGAAAAAAATAAGTGAAGAAAAAAATAAAGATCTTTTGGAAAGCGAGATTTTTGATGAAAAAAAGACCAAGGAATTACTAGCAGAAGGGGAAGAGATAAGCCAAGAATTGGAGCATATCGAAGAAAAGGCAAACGAAATCAAAGATGAACATCAGAGAAATGTTTTTCTTAAAAATTCATTACAAAAGGCGCAATCTTTCTTGCGCGATGTATATGAGGGATATGTAAAAAGCAAACTTACTCATTTTAAACATAATATGCATGAAGATCGAAAACTTGCAAAAAAAGATGGGATGCTTTTGAAAGTTGCAGCTACCGTTGGCATGCTTTCGCATATCACGTATTTGTGATTTGAAATAAAACATTTTTATCACACCCTGCATCAGTTGTCAGAAGGAACCTATGACCATCTTGATTCAGAACAGGTGTCGTCTGTAGGAGAAGCGATATATCAAAGTATGGATAATTTTAAGGAAGCTATTATACATTTAGATCTGAGAATAAAAGATCATATCGATATCGAAAAATTTACCACAGAAATTATTTCCCTTGTGGAGTACACCAACAACATTTGAGAATATACAACATATTTGTATGGTTTGTCTATAAAGTATCCGCATATTGATATTGTTTCTATAGAAGGTATGCTGCCCCAAGTGGGGCCGGTGGGTAATGAACTCCATCTCCAGATCATCAATACTATTGCAAAAAGTTTTGAAAAGGAATATTATAGCACTGCGGATCGAGGTAGGGTAGATGCTATGATAGAAAAAGCATCTCAGTTGAAGAAAAATATAAGCATGAAATATAAAAAATTATCAGACATCAAATAAAAGATTTATCTATTATACATAACCATTATGGGAAAGAGCGATACGAGAGAATTATCAAAACTACGGGTTCCAGAAAATATAGCGATTCAAGAAAATCCTATAGCAATGGACTTGTTTGACTGATTGAATGAGGGGAGAGAGGAAATAAAAAACATGATCAAAAAAACTATAACTCAGCCTGGTATATGAGGCTTTATTTTTACAACGATAGGTTTTTTTGCAACAGTAAAGCCAAAGTTGGCGCATGAATTAGTGCAGTACCTGAAAGAGTGAGAAGCGGAAAAATTTGTATATCTCTCTTATCAGCATATTTACGATGCGCTAGAAGAGCGTAAGCAGCATTTAAAAATTGAGGATTTTGGTACGCTCTCAAATCCTTGAAAAAAACAAATCGATGATGCGGTTGTAAAACTACGTAAGTTGGAATCATTTCTTGTTCCAGGAAATATATCATGGATGCAGGTTCCTACTACGCCCATAGGCCTAGTTACTAAAGAATGGGCAGGAGTATAACCGACTATATGTTCTTCTCAATAAGTATTGACTTTTCTAAGTATAAATATATAAAATATTCAGTAAGTTTTTACTAGATTTTTTCTACTGCAATGGCGATCAATACTCAGCCCCAAAACATAGAAGTCCCTAAAGAGGCAATGTATGTGCTTTACAGGTTTCCATGAACGTCAGAAAAAAACACCCTTCAAAAGACATTACTAATGGATGAATCAGATGTATTGGCTCAATATAAAGTTTCTAAAACATGGAAAGATATTAGAAAGGGGCCATGATTTTCATATGGAGTATCTTTCAAAGATAGGAATCATAAACTACTTCCCTATACCTACATCATTATTGGAGATACGGTAAGTGACCTCAACGATTTACTAAGCTTGGAATATGATATCGAGTCTGATCTTGAACAGGCAGAGGCTTCCAATGTCTTGGCACATACAGGATTGAACACCTACATTAAGACAAAGCTTTTGGATATATTAGTATACATCCCTTTCGATCCAGCGACAATGATTTTGGTTGCGCAAGAAGAGAAGAAATAAGAAATATACTATATATATAGGGACCATAAAAAGGTATAACCCCGTTTTATCTTTTTTCTTTCAAAAAGACTTGCAATCACCCCCAATTTTCCTATAAAACTTACATCACTACCCAAGACAGTAGGTTGCTAATCGCATAAAAGTCAATCCCTACCTAGGTTCCCATACAAACAGTATTTTTTGTATAAGAGCCTTGAAACAGGTCTTTTTTTATTTTAGAGTTTAATAATTCTAAATTAATCTTGGATTCTAAATTTTAAATTGTAAATTTACAATAGTAAGATGACTATAACTAAAGGAAAGAAAGATGAATTGTTTGCAAAATACAAGGCAGATCTTAAATGAGCTACAAGTGCTATAATTGTAAAGCAAACAGCTGTTCCCGTAACTACTGCTAACAAGATCAGAATAGATATGAAAGCAACAAACGGAGGCATGAATATTATCAAAAAAAGAATATTTCTGAAAGCACTCAAAGACGTAGGGCTCGAAGAAATAAATGTAGATGCCTTAGAAGGGTCTGTATTTGCTTTATACGCGCATGAAAATGAATTTGGTCCACTCAAAGTAATCAACAAATATTTGAAGGAGTTTAAAAAAGAAAACAAAGGGTCAGAATTTGTATTCTTAGGAGGTTGGTTTGAAAAAAAATGGCAAAATGGTGAATATGTTAATGAACTTGCCAACGTACCTACCAAAGAAGAGTTATTATCTAAACTTTGTTATCTCTTCAATTATCCGTTACAATCATTCGCTTGTGTACTTAGCGAGATTGCAAAGAAAGAAGGTGGGGCAGGAGAAGTTAAGGCAGAAATAAAAGAAGAAGCAAAAGAAGAAGTGAAGACAGAAGCAGTAGTAGAAGTAAAAGAAGAGGCTAAAGAAGAAGTGAAAGCAGAAGAAACACCAGCTGCTGAATAACAACCTTGTACCTGTTACTTTATACCTTCTACAAGTTTATTTAAGTTATTTAATCTCGAATTCTACTTGCCAGTACTATATAGTATATGGCACTAGTATATTCGTCATAAATAAAGTCTTTATATTATAATTGTTTCAAGAAATGGAACTTACAAAGAACGCACAGAAGATAATGGATCTCATAAAAGAGATGAGTGCAGTTGAATTAAATCAATTAGTGAAAGCTATTGAAGAAGAATTTGGTGTTAGCGCAGCTGCTATGGTAGTTGCTGGTTGAGCTGCAGGAGGTGCTGAAGCAGGTGCTGCAGGAAATGCTGATATGGTTAATATTGAATTAACTGATATTGGACAACAAAAAATCTGAGTTATCAAGGCAGTTAAAGAACTTCTTGGACTTGGACTTAAAGAAGCTAAAGATTTAGTAGAAAAAGCTCCTACACTTATCAAAGAAAAAGTTAAGTTTGAAGAAGCTGAAGGTATCAAAGCTAAATTAGAAGCTGAAGGAGCTACTATTTCATTCAAATAGTAATTTTGAATTTTAAAGGAGAAATTTTATTTTTTGAAGCACTATCTTTGTGTTTTTAAATTATAAATTTCAAACCTGCCTGCCGTAGGCAAGGCTATAAATTTCAAATTCCACTTTATTTATTCAAACCGCAAAAAATTATGAGTATATCTGTAAACGATATAATCGAGGCACAAGCTCATATTGGTACGCTCAAAAGCGAAGCTCACCCAAAGACTAACAAATATTGGGCAGGAGTTATAAACAATATAGCCGTTATCAATCCTGAAGCAATCATAGAACAGATCGAAACTGCTAAAAAGAAAATCCAACAAGCAAAAGCTGATGGGAAAGAAATTTTGGTAGTGTCTGAAAAGAAAATGTATGCAGACGAACTTGAAAAGTTAGGTGAAAAATATGGATTTAACTATCTCAATTATAAACTTCCTTCTGGATTTTTGACTAATTTTGAGACGCTCAAAAAAAGAATAGAATCTATGAATACTATGGCTCGTTTTGTGGATACTGAAAACTATCTTTCATTAACAAAAAAAGAACAGTTAGTATATAAAAGAAATCTTGCAAAAGTTTTGAAAATATACAAAGGAGTAAAAAATCTAAGTAGAAAACCAGAATTGGTTGTCGTGCTTGATGGTCATATGATGGATAACTTCATCAATGAAATAACAAAAACTCCTGGTATTCAAAGCATTGTTATCGCAGGAACTAATTTTTCTAGACGATGGGCTGAAGATAGCATTATCCTTGCAAACGTATGAAGTCATAAAAGCGTTGATTTTATCTTAAACAATATGTTTAACTAAATTTTAACGTATAAGAATTGCTTGAAGCAATTTATCTTCTCTATTGGATGTATATGGAAGAAACAAAAGTATCAGAAACCGCAACTGCTCCAATTATTATGGATGAGCCTTCTCAAGAGGCGTATATCCCTAGTAGTACGGAGAAAAAGAGAGCAGTAATGATGTATCTTCTTATGGGGATCATTGTTGTAGCATTCAATAATCAGAAGAAAAGTGATTTTGAACAATTTCATCTCAAGCAGTCATTGGGATGGTGGGCAGTATTTCTTCTTCTCGTGGTGGTAACTTCTATATTTATGTTTATTCCGATAATCAAATATCTTCCTATACTAATAGTAGTTATTATGGTTATTTTCTTAGGCATTTTTATAAAACGTGCTCGAGACGGTAAATATACTATCGCACAAGAAAATAAATTAGCGATATTTGTAGCTTTAGGAGAGCGAATTATGACTCTCTTTGAGGTAAATAAGGAAAATCAAACAGAATGAAAAATGAAAAATGAATAGTGAAAAATGTCGGAAAAATATTTTTTAATAGGAAAAGATACCTCCATTATTCATTATTAATTTTAAATTATTAATTATGTTACATATGTGAAATATAGAATTATTGAAGCAGTTAAGAGAGATGACTTTTGCTCCTATCAAGGACTGTAAAGAAGCCTTGGCTGAAGCGGGTGATGATCTAGAAAAAGCGCAAGAGGTTCTTAAGAAAAAAGGAATCGCAAAGGCAGGTACGAGAGCTGAAAGAGAAACTAAAGAAGGAATCGTAAAGATAGTAAAAGTTGATGAAAAAATAGTTGGACTCAAGCTTTTGTGTGAAACTGATTTCGTGGCAAAAAACGAAAATTTTCAATGATTGTTTGATTCTGTGCTTGCAAAAATAGCTAAAAGTACAAAAGAGGTAAACGCATTTGAAGATTTGGATCCTGCGATAGCAAAAGACATAGATGAAGAAGTAAAGGAATTTATGGGAAAAACAGGAGAAAATATGAATATTAATCAGGTTTTGGTGACAACACAAAAAGCATTTATCTATAATCATCCAGGAAATAGAGTGTCTTCACTTATTTTCTTCGAAGGAGGAAATGATGAGGTTGCTAAAGAACTTGCTTTACAGGTAACTGCTATGAACCCTACATATGTTTCATTTGATCAGATAGACGCCAATGAAATAGCAAAAATGAAAGAAGAATTCGGTGCAGAACTCAAAGCTGCTGGGAAACCAGAAGCGATGATTGCTCAGATTGTTGATGGAAAAATCAAAAAATCACTAGCAGATGTCGTGCTTCTAGAGCAAGAATGTATCAGAGACGGATCAAAAAAGGTAAGAGAAGTTCTTCCGGCTGATATGAAGGTAACAAAATTTATAAGAATCGCTATTTGAAGCTAAGAATATAGTACAATTGGTTTTAAAACTTAAAAAAGGTAATTATGCAAAAGTATGAAGTAGTATTGTTGGTTGATGCGTCTTTATCAGAAAACAACCGCAAGGAAGTGGTTTCTGAATTTGAAAAACTCATCAAAAAAAATATCCTCCAAGAGGATGCTATGGGACTACAACAATTGGCCTACAATTTGGGTAATAAGGCTTGAAATGATAAGGCATATGTATATTCATATTATGTTGAGGCGGAAGCTGAAGACTTGGATATGCTCAAAAAGAATGTCTTGTATAATAAGGCAATCAAGAGATATTTCATTTTCAAAATGGATAAATCCAACGAATTCCTTACTTTTGCAAAAGTAAATGCTGAACTTAACGCTGTTATAGAATGATGGGATGCTAAGAAACTTTGACAAAAAGTTAACTTTTTTAGTGATAAAAAAAATGCTAAATACATAAATCGAAAATCAATAATGATGTTAAAAAAATATATTACAAGATTTGGTGACATCAAACCAAGAGAATATACTTGAAATCCAGTAGGAACGCAAAAGAAGCTTAAGACGGTAATTCTTAGAGCGAGAGAACTATGATTTATAGCATATAAAAAATAGAGGTAACAACTAACAGTGAACAGTTAACAATTATTGAAAGAATACATAAAAATACCATCACTGTTAACTATTAGTTATTAGTTGTTAGTTGTTAGTTAATATTCAAATTTATCATTTATCATAAAGGAAGATGGCTAGTAAATTAAGGAGAGTAAGAAAATATTCTCGAGATAAAAGAATAGGTAAACATGGGTTTAGAAAAAGAATGGAGACGGCAGGGTGAAGAGCTGTTCTTAGCAGAAGAAGACAAAAGGGAAGAAAACAATTAACTCCTCAAAGAGCCTAATTAGCTTTTTGAATTTTTTTTGTGTTAGTCTACCGAATATATGGGGTGAAGAAAATTATTGCCTATCTTATGCATAGACCATATTCGTTGTTTATTTTCTTATCACAGATAACCTTATGAAATCAAAAAAAAACTCTCAAGCAAAGAAAGAAACAAAAAAGACTAAGAAACCTATTAAAGTAAATAAATCTGTGGCAAAAAAAACAAAGCCGGTAGTAAAAAAGAAAAAACCTGTGGCAAGGCCAGTTAAGAAGGCTGCAGTTAAAAAAACTATAGTTAAAAAAGCGCCCATTAAGTCTATAGTTAAATCAGCCAACAAGCCTATTGCTACCCCAAAAAATATCGTGAGCAGAAATAGTGAGGCAGTAAGCAAGCCCGTTAAAACTTTCAACAAACCAATCAAAGCGAGCAAAATACCAGAAATATTTAAAGATTTCTATAGAGAGTGAGATAGAATATTTTTACGTAGTCCTAAAAAATTCGCCTCATTCCCAGATCTTCTCGATCTTCAAAAAAGAGGGTATGATGATTTTATTAAAAAATATATCAATAAAATTTTCGGTAATATCAATCCGGTTTGGGATATTGCATGAGAAAAAATGTATGTAGAAATAGATGATATTAAAATATCTGATCCTATTGATGATGCAAAAACTTGTAAGAAAAAAGAATTAACATACGGAGGTATCATTACGGGTAAAGTAAAATTAAATGAGGTGCATGATGATGGAAAGAAAAAAACAGAAAAAACTTTGTTTAGTAAGCGCGCAAACATAGGTATATTGCCACTTATGACGCCATCAGCTTCATATATTATCAATGGGGTAGAGAGAGTAATTATCTCACAAATTATCAGATCATACGGTATATTTTTTGCTAAAAAAGAATTTAGATATTCTTTCAAAGTGATCCCTGAAAACGGACCATGGTTGGAAGTACAGACAGAGAAATCTGGAGTAGTTGTAGCAAGGATAAATAAATCTAGAAAATTTCCCATTACGACATTATTGAGAATATTTGGAGTAGAAAACGATGAAAACATTAGAGCATTTTTCAAAGATTGTTTTGATGAAGAAGATTTTAATTATTTAGAAACTACTCTTAAAAAAGATACGACAACAGATGCATTATCAGCAGCTGAATTTGTATATAACAAAATTAGACCAGGAGAATTGATTGATCCTGAAAGTGCGCTCAATTATATCAAAAACCAATTTCTTTCTACAGAAAGGATTTTTGTTGGAAGAATCGCAAGAAGAAAAATAAACGCAAAACTTGGACTTAAAAAACCATTGGATGGAGATATCGCAAATGTTTTTGATGGAGAAGATTTAGTGGGAGCATTAAAATATCTTTTCAATATTTCAAACTTAAAAAAATGATATCATACAGATGATTCTGATCATCTTTCCAATAAACGTATTAGATCTATGGGAGAAATTCTCTACGCGCATCTTCAACCCGTGATGAGAAAATTTGTTAAAAGTATTAAAGGAAAACTTAGTATCCTTAATCTTGAAAATCCACTTAAGATTACTGATTTGGTAAATTTCAAGATCGTTGATAATGCAGTTAAAAGTTTTTTTGCTACTTCTCAGCTTTCTCAGTTCTTAGATCAAATTAATCCATTATCAGAGATTGAACATAAAAGAAGAATTACTGCCCTTGGGCCTTGAGGTCTCAAAAGAGAAACGGCTAAATTTGAAGTGCGTGACGTACATCCTTCACATTATGGAAGAATATGTCCTATCGAAACGCCGGAATGACAAAACATTGGATTGGTAATTTATCAGTCATTATATTCTCGTGTAAACGACGAATGATTTTTGGAAACTCCAGCACTCAAGATTTATCGTGAAATACCAGCAAAAATAGAAGTATTGATAAATAGAATTGCTCATCGTGATATCCACGAATTAGATGCAAAAGGAAAAGAACTTAAGACCGTAATCGTAAAAGAAGACCATTATATTGATGCTAAGGCAGCAAAAGAAATAGAAAAGACTTATGGTAAGCTTGGAAAATCTATAGGAGTAAAACCATTCTTTACTGACGAAGTAGAGTATATTTCTCCAGAATTAGATGAAAAATGTTGTATAGCTGATGCTACGACGCCTATTGATGCTTACAATAATATTACAGAAGTTCGTGTAGCTGCAAGACAGTTTAATGAGATGGGAATGTTCCATGTGAGAGACGTTACTCATGTAGATGTTAATCCTTCACAAATATTTTCACCAAATACATCATTAATTCCATTCGTAGATCATAACGATGCGGTGCGTGCCTCTATTGCGACAAATCAGCAAAGACAAGCATTACCATTACTCAAAAATGATGCTCCGTTAGTAGGGACAGGACTTGAAAGAGATATTGTTCAGATGACTCATGCGGTAATCAAGGCAGAAGCAGAATGAGAAGTTATCTATGTAGATGGAAAAAGAGTAAAAGTAAGATACAAAACAGGAATCAAAGAATATCCATTAATCGTATTCGCAAGATCAAATAGTAAGTCATGTATGACACAAATACCTAGAGTTTCTCTTGGTGAAAAACTCAAGAAATGAGATCTTATTGCAGAAGGACCATGTTCTGTAAATGGAGAAATGGCACTCGGAAAAAACCTCAGAGTAGCGTTTATGCCATGGAAAGGATATAACTATGAAGATGCGATTGTGATTTCTCAAAGATTAGTAAAAGATGATGATTTGACGTCAATTCAAATCGAAGAATATGAAATAGAGGTAGCTGATACTAAACTTGGGCCTGAGGAAACAACTAACGATATTCCTGGTGTTTCTATGGTTAAACTTAGAAATTTAGATGATGATGGGGTAATCAGAATTTGATCTATCGTCAAATGATGAGATATTCTAATAGGAAAAATTACACCAAAATCTGAAGGAGAACTTACTCCAGAAGAAAAGCTTATTCAAGCGATATTTGGAGATAAATCAAAAAACGTAAAAGATACATCATTATATGTCCCATCAGGAAGTAGCGAAGGAAAAGTAATTGATGTTGTTATCCTCGACGCTAAAAAATGAGATAATTTGATGGCAGGAGTAAGAAAGAAGATAAAAGTTTATGTTGCAAGTACAAGAAAAATAGAAGTCTGAGATAAGTTAGCTGGAAAGCATGGAAACAAAGGTATTATTTCTATTGTAGTACCAGAAGAAGATATGCCATTTACAGAAGACGGAAAGCCAATCGATGTAGTACTTAATCCGCTTGGAGTAATCTCTCGTATGAACATGGGACAGTTATTCGAATCACAACTTGGGTTTATTGCAAAACATTTTGGAGTGCAATTTGCAGTTCCTACATTCTCTAAATTTTCGTCAGAAGATTTGACGGAATTTACTAAAATGTGTGGTATGGAAGACTTAAAGTTCAACATTTATAATGGAGAAGATGGTAGAATATACGATCAAAAGGTAACTGTTGGATATATGCATATTCTCAAGCTTGTGCATATGGTGGAAGATAAAATCCATGCAAGATCTGTAGGACCATACTCATTGATTACTCAACAACCACTTGGAGGAAAATCTAGACAAGGAGGTCAGAGATTCGGAGAGATGGAAGTACGGGCACTAGAAGCTTATTCTGCAGTATATACTCTTCAAGAAATGCTTACCGTTAAATCAGATGATGTTATCGGAAGAAATAAATTATATGAATCTATTATCAAGGGGCAGAAACCAAAGATTGGTGGATTACCTGAATCATTCAATCTATTAATATTCTTATTCAAATGATTGTGTCAAAATATAGAGCCATTGAGTATAGAAGAACTTGAAATTGTTCAAGAAGATAGAATCAAAAAAATAGTTAATCTATGACTTTCAGGAGTAATGAAGAGTACCGTTACTGTGGAAGGAGAAGAAACGGTAACAGATGAAGATATTGCTCAAGAAAAAGAAGAAATTATCGACAATGTTATCCAAGAAATGCAAGATTTCTGAGAACTAGAGTAAAAATAATTAAAAATGAAAAATGAAAAATGAATAATGTTGGAAAAATATTTATTAAATCAGAATAAAAAAGTACCAACATTATTCATTATTAATTATCCATTATTCATTAAGTTTCGTCATTTATTTTCTTACTAAGGATATTAGTATGAACAAAACAAAATTTGAAGGGTTAATTGTAAGACTTGCTTCTGTGGAAGACATAGAAAAATGGTCACACGGAGTAGTAGATAATCCTGATACGGTGAACTATAGAACAGGGAAACCTAAACAAGGATGACTATTTTGTGAATCAATTTTTTGACCTGTCAAAAATTACGAATGTAGTTGTGGAAAATATAAATGAGTAAGATATAAGGGAATCGTTTGTGAAAGATGTGGAGTAGAAGTAACAACTTCTAGAGTAAGAAGATCAAGAATGGGACACATCGAATTAGCAGTTCCATTGCTTCATATCTGGTATAAATCAAGTCCATCATGAGGAGTAAATCAATTGCTCGGTATTTCTGCAAATGAAATTGATAAGATATTGAGTTTCGTAAAATATATCATGGTCCAAAAAGTGGACAAAGATTTTGAAAAGAAAATCAAAGAAGCGATAAAAGAAGATTTTGATGTAAAGATTAAGGAACTTGAGGCGCTTTATAAATCAGAGCTTGAAAAAGAACAAGGTCCTGAAAAATCAAAAGATAGTCCAAAGAAAATCAAAGAACTTGAAAAATTATTCAACGACAACAAAGACTCTTTAGATAAAGAATTTAATAGAATAAAATCTATTATTTCTGATTTGGAAGTAGGTTCAACTATTTTTGAAAACGATTTTAGAAATATCTTCGCGAGATTTTCTCATTTGATTGTATTTCAATCAGGTCCAGAAGCTATTTTAAAGTTGCTTCAAATTATAGATGTAGAAAAAGATATCAAAAAAAATATTCAAATATTTAAAGAAACTAAATCAGAAGAACAAAAGAAAAAACTTATTGCATTGATTAAATTGCTCATCAATCTCCATGTTTCTGGAGTAAAACCAGAAAATATGATAATCAGAAAATTACCCGTTATACCACCTGATTTGAGGCCAGTAGTACAGCTTGAAGGAGGTAAGTTCGCATCATCAGATGTAAACTTATTCTACAGACGTGTACTGATGAGAAACATTAGATTGAAAAAAATGATTCAAGTAGGAATGCCTGATGTCGTAAAGAAAAATGAGATTAGACTTTTACAAGAATCCGTAAATAACCTCTTAGTAGGTGAAAAGGCTGGTGCTGCTGGAAATAGTGGTGCAGGTATCAAAGTATTCAAATCACTTTCTGATATGCTTTCTGGTAAAGAAGGTATCTTCAGAAAAAACTTGTTAGGAAAGAGAGTAGATTACTCAGGAAGATCAATTATTACGGTTGGTCCTGAACTCAAACTTAACGAATGTGGATTGCCGATATATATCGCAGTAAAAATGTTTACTCCGTTTATTATTGGAAAACTTATCGAGAAAAAGATCGTATATACGCCTAAACAAGCTGAAAAACTTATCAAAGAAGAATCTCCACTTGCACTGAAATTTCTTGAAGAAGTGATAAAAGATAAATGGGTATTGCTTAATCGTGCACCAACATTGCATAGACTTTCTATCGAAGCGTTCAAAATTATTTTGATGCCAGGAAAGACTATCAGAATTCATCCGTTAGTGTGTCCTTCATTCAATGCCGATTTCGATGGAGATCAGATGGCTATTCATTTGCCGATTTCTGATGAAGCACAAAGAGAGGCAAGAGAATTGATTGCTGCTGATAAAAATATTTTGAAGCCAGGATCATGAGAACCTACTATTGCGCATTCACAAGATATGGTACTTGGAGTATATTATCTTACTGATTTTTACGATCCAAGAACTCCTCAGTATGCTTCTGAAGAAGAATGGAAAAAGAAACCTACAACAGGAATTTTCTCTGATATAGCTGCTGTTCTTAATAGTTATGCAAATGGAGAGATTTTTGTCAAAGATAAAATTATTCTCAATTACAATAAAAACCCAATTGAGACTATGGTAGGAAGAGTTATTTTCAACTCCGTTTTGCCAGAAGGGATCAGATTTATGAATTCAATATTCAAAAATAAAGATATTAAAAGATTATTAAGTAGAATATTTGATGAATATGATATGCAAACGACAGTATATATTGCCGACGATATCAAAAATCTTGGATTCAAATACGCAACATTATGAGCAACTTCAGTTAATATCCTTGATATGAAGGTGCCAAAAGAAAAAGAAGAAGAACTCAAAAATGGAGACGCAAAAGCAAATGAGGTCTATAAATATTTTTTCAAATGATTCTTTTCTGAAGAAGAGAAACATAGGTTTATTGTTAAGATTTGGACTGACGTTAAGAAAAAGATTGAAGAAAGTCTAAAATGAATTACTACGCCAGGACAAGATTTGTATACGATGGTAGCTTCATGAGCGAGAGGTTCACAGACGCATATGACGCAGATTGCTGGTATGAAAGGTCTAGTAGTTAATCCACAAGGAGAAATTATTGAGCTTCCTATCAAAAATTCATTCGTTGAATGATTGAGACCTATTGAGTACTTTATCTCTGCACATGCAGGAAGAAAAGGAAAGGCGGATACGGCTTTGAGAACAGCTGAATCATGATATTTAACAAGAAAACTTTGTGATGCATCTCAAGAAGTTATTATTAGAGAAAATGATTGTGGTACTGAAAAATATGTAATATTTACAAAGCAAGAAACTGAACTCAAATGAGAAAATTTCTACACACTTATTAGTGGTAGAGTATTGGCTGAAGATGTTCTTGATAAGAAAAATAATGTTATTCTAGGAAGAGATGATTTGTTAGACAAAGAAAATGTACAATTGCTTCAAGATATGTGAATAGAAGAATTAAAAGTAAGGACGCCACTTATCTGTCATAGTATCAGTTGAATCTGCCAAAGATGTTATGGAACGGATCTTTCAACAAGAAGATTGGTTGAGGTGGGAGTTCCCGTAGGAATTATTGCTGCACAATCTATAGGAGAACCATCAACGCAGTTGACGCTCAATACCTTCCATGAAGGAGGAGTAGCGAAGTGATGAGAAACAACGCAAGGTATAGATAGAGTTAAACAATTGTTCGAAGTGAGAGACCCTAAAAATCCTGCTATTATAACTCCATTTGATGGAAAAGTTTCATTCTATGAGGCAAATAAACTTAGATACATAAAAGTAGTATCTGAATATGAAAAGAAGACCTATCTTCTCAAAGCAGGATATAAAGTAGATGTAAAAAAATGAGAAGAAGTAAAAAAATGATGAGTATTTGCATCAAAAGGAAAGAGTAAGCTCAAAGTAAAAGAATCCGGTAAAATATTGGAAATCAAGGCAGATTATGTTGTGCTTGGTGTTCAAAAAGAGTATATTAAATCTTTGACAGGCCTCAATCCAATCAAAAAAGATAATGAGGAGGTATTCAAAGGAGAAATACTTACAAACGGATCATTGGCTATCAAAGAATACAAAAATGTTGTAGGAGATTTAGAAGCACAAAAATATATTATCAAAGAAATTAAGAAAGTATACTGATCTCAAGGACAAGATATCAATGACAAGCATATCGAAGTAGTAGTAAAACAATTGTTCTCTAAAGTCTTCATAGAAGATTCTGGAAATAGTAGTTTCATTCCTTGAACATATATCAAATACGAAGAATTCATAAAAGTAAATAAAGAACTTGAGGCTGCAGGAAAGAAAGCCGCAAAAGGAAAGAGATTGGCTCTTGGATTGACGAATATCGCAAAAGAAACAGATTCATGGTTATCTGCTGCATCATTCCAGGAAACTATTAGAGTAATGGTATCCTCATCTCTTAAGGGGGCTATTGATAAACTTTCTGATCTTAAATCAAACGTTATTATCGGAAGACTCTTGCCAGTAGGTGAAATTTACAGAAAAGATCACGGAATAGATATCCAAGGGTAAATTTAAGCATAATTATCAAAGTAAGGCTTGAAAATAGTACGGAAATTGCTATACACAAGCCTACATAATTCCAAATAATGAAAAATGAACAATGAAAAATGAAAAGTATTGGTATTTTTTAATAAATACTTTGTATCATTATCCATTATTAATTGTTAACTATTCATTAATTTTAGTTGTTAGTTATATTGTAAAATGGCACACAAAAAAGCTGGTTGATCGGCAAAAAATCTTAGAGACTCGAAACCAAAGTATAGATGAGTCAAAGTATTCGGAGGACAAAATGCGGTCGCTGGAAATATTATCATCAGACAAAAGGGGTCAAAATATGAATGTGGAAAAAATACCTACTTAGGTAGTGATTTTTCTGTTCATGCAAAAATTGATGGAACTGTTATCTTCAGCAAAAAGAAGATATCTAGATTTGATGGAAGAAAATACCTCAAGACGGTAGTTGATATTACACCATCAGCATAATTTAAATTATTCAATACTCTTTTAATTATTACATATAAGTAATGACAATCGGACCAAAAAAGAAAATTTCCCAATCACAAGGGCGCCAAAGGCATTCTACATGGGAAATGTTAAATATCAAAAGAATGGTAAATGCACACAAAATTTCTACATGCAAAAATTGTGGAGCTAAAAAACTTTCTCACAGAGTATGTCCTGTTTGTGGATACTACAAAGGAGTACAAGTAATTACTATAAAAACTAAAAGCAAAGATACTGTAGTAGATGCTTAAATATAATATATCCTGTTGCCCCCAAAGGGTGACTTGTACTGAAGTCGATCTTTAGTTTCTCTTACTGTCTTCATGAATATAAGAGCAAGAATCAATGCGAGAAAAATAGTACTTTCCTATTTGTATCAGCATTGTTTTTTTGTTAATTTACTTTTGGAAGACAAGGTACTTACGGATTCATTATTTATAGATTATATTTTCAAAACTGATAAGTGAATGTACGATGAAGAAAAAGAAAAACTTAAGGGAGAGATAAAAAAGCACGTAAAACTCTATACTGCAGAAGATTTCAAAGAATTTATTGACTGTTTTTTTGATGAACGGGCTGGGGAAGACATAGATTTTGATTACATCGCAAAAGTCGGAACTACGTTTCATAAATATATTACAACTATAGAAACACAGGTTAATACTTATGCGCAGACTTTCCAATATGCGCAGATGGATCCTTTGGATCAAGCAATATTCCTTCTTGGGTATACGGAGTGGAAAGAGCTCGAGACGCCAAAAGAAGTGATGATCAACGAAATGATAGAACTCGCAAAAAGATATTCTGACGAATGAGCGCCTAAGTTACTTAATGGTATTATGCACAAGATAATATTGGCGGGAACTGAAGAAATCAAGGCATAACAAAATATCTAAAAAACAGATGAGCATCTCAGCTTATCTGTTTTTAAAAATTATAAATTCTTTTATCCACGAATGTAGAAAATTATTTTTTTTATAAATTTAAAATTTAAAATTCAAAATTCTACTTGTTATTATTTCTAATAAATGTTTGGATCTCTGTAAGCGTAGAAAAGTATCTTACTTTCATGAGTTTGTAGGACATGTATCATCTGTCAGTTCTATATATTATATAGTCTTTTCCATTTGGGGTAGTATAGGTTTGTGGGGTGAAAGTAACGTCAATTTGGTGACTTCGAATGGCTTGAGGTATGTTGTTATTATCGATAAAATTGCGAAGTTCCGCGATGCTACTAAAATATCTATTTACAGTAAACTCAGTTGAGCTATATCATTGGGATCCATATTGGATAGTATATACTTTTCCGTTTGGAGCAATATGTCTATTTGGATTTGCATTAGTAAACATAAGCGATGAATTACTATAGGTGTTGATATGACAATCTCCAGGATTTTTAGAATCGATATATCTAGTAAGTGAATCGCGATTTGCAAAGTATGTGATTACTCTGAATGTCGGTGAAATATATGCTAATTTTGTGTTATCAAAACTTACAGGATATTGTTTGCAATTTGGAGCGGTATGTACTCAAGTATTTACTGCTATATTCCCTCCTATTGCTCAACTGATAAGTGTTGCTAAGTATTCAAGATTACAATCATGAGTAAATCCTATTTGGTCAGTGAGCATGCTTTGCATAGTATACAAGAATTCATTAAACCTGCTTAAGTCTCCTGTATAGTTTTGCACTAATTCATTAAATATGGATTGGGTAGCGAGCATTTGCGTATCTGATAATGAGCAGCCTGTTCATGGTTTAGTCGTTACTCCAAATGCTAGTGTTCTATTTGCTAAAGTAAGTACTCAAGTAATTGTTCTGCTATAGATACTACTTGATCTAACCGTCATACCTATAGTATCTCCATTTTGGACAAAAGTTCCTGTTCCTCTATTGCTTCCATTTTTAGAAAGTGTGGCGTTCGCATCAGTACTTGCCCAAATCATGAGACCTGGTTTGATGCCATCAAGAATAATGGTGCTCGAGTCATATTGTGTTGATAGATTCGCATTATTTATCCCTGTAAGATGTCGTCCCGTAGAATTTATAGCTTTAAAGTATCCGTTATTGCTTCGAGAAGAGTAGTTACCGTCTCTATCTTTTCCTCTTATTCTCAAATAATATCTATTAGTAATCGTGCTAAAGTTGGTCCTTGGCGCACCCATAGTATCTGTAGTGGTGGATATAAATCATGTATTCACGATGCTTGAAAAGTTGCTATCGTCTGCGATTTCATAGGCATATCAAGCTAATCATGATCAGGTATCTACACTCGCGTTCCATTCAAATGTTATAAAGAACATTTCTTCTCCACTGAGCGGATAGGTAAGTATTGGAGCTGTCGGTGGTGTTACGTCAGATCATTTTGTAGTGATAGTGAACATTCAAGTTCATAGTCCTATAGTTACGTATCAGGTAATGGTTTGTGTATATCATGATGTTGAAAGTACTAATGCTTTTATTTGGTTTCCATTATATACGAGTAGTCCTGCTGTTCAAGAATTAATAAGCGTTGTCCCAGAATATATTTCTAGTCTTCCAGATGCACTAGTAGGGTCGAAAGTGATGGATGATAAAACCCCAGTTTCAAGACCCGATACTGTTATGGTACTTCCTGTTAATGTATTTAAAGGTACGCTTGTAAGGCTGCTGAAAGTAAATGATCAGCTAGTAGGCGTTTGGATAAAGTTTCTTGTGGTTACAGAAAATCATGTAGTAACAGATCAGATAGTTATTGTACCCGTTATGGTCTGATTATATCCTGTTCTTGTAAGTACATTTATTTTTATAGTATCTCAATTATTTGCCAATCAGGTGAGTCCAAAGTTGCTTCCGCTTATGGTGAGGTATCCGGAGCTTGTGCTAGGATTGAAACTCAAGGTAACAAGCACAGGAGTATTTATCGTCCCTGCGGTATATACGTTAGTAGTATACCAGCTATTTAATTCTGCTGTACCACTTCATACAAAACTTACTGCTTCTGGAGTATCGTCCCAGATAGCGAATATTTCAGCAATATATTTGCTTGCATTATATTGCGAAGGAATTTGCACAAGGGCATTTCCGGCATCATACCTAACGGGGACTTTTTGTTTGTACATACTCAATCCAAATGCATAGTTTACATAGGTATTGTAAGATGACTCAAATGCAGATACATATCAAATATCATTACAGTACGTGCCAAGGAGTGTTGCTCAGTTTCCAGAAAGCGTTGGATTACTCGCATCTAAACATGACATCGTAGTGTCTCCTGTACTTAGTACTCCCGCATAGGCAAACAATCCAGCCGCACCAGCAGAAAGAAAACTATCGTTAGCATTTGTTCCATCAAGATTACCTCATGTGTTATCAAAAAGTTTTAATTCTCAATAAAATTTATTTCCTACAGAATTATATAGTGTTTGGATACCTACACCATTATGATATATTTTCACATCATTCAATACGTTTCCAGAAGCATTTTTTAAATAAATACCTGCATCGCTATTATTGTAGATAGCAGCTCTATTTATTATGTTCTCTTGGGTAGTAAGATCTCAGAAAACTCCAATCATATTATTATAGGACTGAAAGTTGTTCATGGTGTTTCTATTTGATCCATTAGCAAACCAGATTCCATAAGATCCATTATTATAAGTTTGGGTATTGTTGATTACATTATAATTAGATGCATAATACAAATGAATACCAGCTGCGGAATTATTAAATGCTTGGGTATTTATGATCGTGGTGTGATGCGATCCAAGTCCAAGATAAATTCCATAAAGAGAGTTATTATACACTTGAGCATTATTGATGGTATTGTTATTCGTAGTTCCATCAAATTTTATTGCTATTTGTGCTTTTGGAGAAGAAAGCATAGTACTATAGAACAATCCATCAACCTTGATGCTATCTATAATAATATTGCGTTTGTTGCTTGCGTACAGCATATTGCTTATTCCTACGGTGCTTGATTTGGTAAATCTTGTATCATTGTTTCCTATAAGAGCGATACAGTTCCCATTGAAAATGAATCCGTTTCCTGTCGAGCTCGTAATGGCAGATCTGTATTCTCCACCTGTAAGAAGATATATTGTATGATCTTCAAATTTATTATTTGCCGTAGTAAATGATCCCGGAGTAAGTGTTTTTACCAAAAATGCTGAAAGTGAACATCAGTTAGTCTGCCAGTTTTGGGTAAATGTAGATCATGATCAGAAATATTGGTTAACAAGTAGCTGTTGATCGATAGGCAAAGTAGAATCAGGTTCGGCAATATATCTACTAGCGATATAGTCAGGGTATTCCATCAATGTGCTTCCATCAAAAACAATAGGGGCAATTTGTTTTAAAATATTTCATCCAAAGATATATCTTATTGGGTTTTTATTTTGATTGAATGTTGATTGTGTCCCTCTCAGTGATGATAAGGTAGTTCAGCTCAAGAGATATTGTCCGCTTCCATTCTGTGGATTTGTAAATCGTTCATAATCTAGACTCACGGATCAGGTATCTAATGATCCTTCTGTTCGTGAAGAAACAGGTATAATCGAATCAAAAACAATTGTTCCCGTGCTGATATCTGTCGTGTTGTTAAAAAATCTTAACAATCAATATCCTGTTGCATATCCTCATGGGAAGGTATCTAGTCCCGTATCGTTATTGTAAAAAGAGACGTTATTGATGATACTATCAGAGATATGTAGTCCAATATTGTTATTATAAAATACTGAATTGTTTATAGCTCAATAAATTATGGAAGGGAACCATCATCATGGACCATCCATTCAAATAGTATTGTTAAATACTTGCGAATTGCTTAATGAAAGAGCGATTGCTCTTATACCTCCTGTATTATTATATATCAAAGAATTGTTGATATTAAAGTATGCTCATATCGCTCATATGACATTATTATAAATTCTTGAATTACTAATGCTGTTTATTGCTGATCATCAAAAAGAAACGATCCCTCATCATACCGTATTAGATATAGCGATATTGTTGATGCTGTTATTCGTCGTAGAACTAATATCTACTCATGTAGCAGCTCAATTTCCATTTATTTTTATGTTATCTATAATGGTTTTATCTTTGTGGCTATCAACAATAACCGGAGATATTGTACTATTGCCTGGTTTGATGAAGACGTCTCCTTTACCAAGAAAAGCAGAACAGTTTCCATTCAAGACGATAGGGGTAGTTAAGGTATAGCTTCCTGCATTAAGGATATATATAGTATTGGCAGCTCAAGTAAATCAAGCAAATCCTGTAGAGAGAGTTACGATATTTGTCGGAATACAACTTCCTGTCCATAGTCTTGTATATGCTGTTGCGCCTGGAGTTCCATCTCCAAATAATGCGTACATGATATTCGCATTTGTAGGGCTTTGATCCCAAAAATCATTTGTTAAAAATCCTCACCATTGCCAGCTTGCAGAAGTTTGACTCAAGATGTTTGATGCTCATCGAAGCATCCCAATAATTGCTAATGCAATAATTGCAAAAGCATGATGAATCTTCTTATGAAAATTTTCAATAAGCGATTCAGGATGTTTGATGTGATGGAAAGGTGATTTCATGGGATGATAATTTTAAGTTTTAAATTCATAACATTGTTCTGTATACTTTCTAATTGAATTATCGTCTACTTGGATTGTTGGCATCGATATATTTTTTTATGTCGGTAACTGTTTGATAGTATCTTACTTTCATAAGCTTGTATGACATATATCATCTATCGGTTTTATATATTCTATATTCTTTTCCATTAGGCGCTGCATAGGTAATAGGAGTAAATGCAGTATCTACAGTATGTGTCCAAATATCTTTTGCTGGATTTTTTAAGTCAACATACATGCTGATGCTTGAAAGAGAGTCGAAGTATTTAGGACTAGCAAACTCTGTTGCAGAATATCCACCATATTGTCAAACAAAATGATATATTTTTCCATTAGGCGCTATGTGCTTCATGGGATTGGAAATATCGTTAGTTCGAAAACTTGTTGTATAGGTGTTGATATGACAATCTCCTGGGTTGTAAAAATCAAGATGTCTAATCAATGATTCGCGATTCACAAAATAGTATCTATTAATCATGTTGGGTGCGTAATAAGCTTGTTGTGCTGTATCATATCATATGCTATATTCTTTACAGTTTGGCGTGATATGATTGTTCGTATCGATACCTCCTTCGAAACCAAGATCAGCTTGAATCAAAGTAAGAAGATATTCTAGAGTACAACTATTGCTTAGGCTTGTTTCGTCTTGTACCATGCTCTGGAAAGTAGTTAAGAATTCAGCGAGCTTAGATATGTCATTATTGTATTGTGATTTCAGTGTCTGATACATATTTTGAATAACAAGTTTTTCTCCTGCACTCAAGATACAATTACTTAATTTCGTAGTTAAAGAAAATACTCAAGTAAGTCAAAGAACATGGAGTTCTGAGCTAACTGTTGTATTGTAGGTGTTGCTAGAAATCATTTCTATATATATAGTATCGCTTGAAGTTACTATCCCTGTGGTTCAATTTCCTCCCGTAGTATTATTTATAAATAACATTCATCTTGAAATATCTATCAGGGTAGGTCAGGTGAGCCCAAGAATATAAATAGGATCAGATTGATAAACTCTATCAAGATCAACATTTCTTAGCCATATCGTTGGAGTTACAATAAATATTCATGTTGAAGATGCACAGTATTGATTAGAAGTAGTAAATGTAAGTGTTGAAGATGCTCATGACATGCCGAAATTATCTATGGCTAGTATTCTTATATAGTAAGTTCCTAAAGAGAGTAATGGTGTATTGATGCTGATAGATGTGATGGTATTTGCTACCGTTCAGCTCATCATCAATCATGTTGTCATGCCGCTATTATTATAAATTTCATATTTGTATTGGAGGAGTCAGATTCCACTATCAGTTGCTGCTGTTCGTGATACCGTAAGCGGAAGTGACGAACAAATATTCGTCTCTGTTGTTGTAGGAAGAGTGATGGTAGGTGTGGTAGGTGCAAGAGTATCTACATAGACTCTTTTAGCAGAATCTGTATAGCTACATGATCATGTCGTATATGTGCTTCAGAAATAATTCCAATTATTAGTGATGATAAGAGAAATAGGTAAGATTGAAAAATTGAAAATTCATGTACCTACATAATCACCTGAAAATGGATTCTCAAGATAGCTTCCAGAAACGTAAAAGTATGCGGGCTCAGTAACTCATAATTGCATCAATATCCCCGTTCTGTTTGTATAATATGTCCCTAATGATTGATTAGTAACAAGACTTCCAGAAGCTGAAGCAAAGCTGATCTCTCATTGAAAATCTGGATTACATCATGTTCATTCGGGAGCTACTACTCAAGTGCCTCATACATGAAATGATATATTGTTTCCACATTGAGGACCAGGACCACCTACTCATTGTACTGTACATGTTGCTATATAATCTCAAGTGCTTAGACCAGAACCATACATCCAAGTCCATGAATTTGCAGTAGTGATAGCTCATGTTTGATAGAGAGGAGAAAATCCTCCAGAAAGAAATACGCTAAGAATATATCCTTGTACGTTTGATCCATAACATGAAAAGGTCATATCTGTATGTGTTGGAATAATTACAGGAGGAGTAGAGGGAGAAGAATCAAAATTTTGACACCAAGGAACGTTCATATTTACTTCTGCGATACCTCAGTTGCTATCAAATATAAATCCGCTATGTACTCATCAGGTAAGAATTCTTAAGTTATGATCAAAGGCGATTGTAGTAAGTGCACCACTAATTGCATTGCCGGTAAAATCATATGCTAATCATGCAATCGTACGAAATCTTTCTGATCAAAAAAGATAATCTATTTGCCCATAAACATCATTGGCATTAGGAGTATATCCTCAGCTTAATGTGCTACAATTGGTAAACAGTCCGTTACTCATGGTCATGGTTTCATATCACGATCACTGTCCGCTCAGAATAGAAAGATTCCCTGTATCTAAAGGCCAAATTCTTCGCCCTCTTTGGTTGTTGTAGTAAATTCATCTCAAGTGTCCGGTACATTCAATAGCTTGGGCGCTATTATTGATCGTAATCTCTTGGGGAGTAGAAAGAGTTTCAATATCTTGCCAAAAGACAATACCTACGAAATTATTTCATCAAAATCTAAAATATGTATTTGAGTAATATCCTGAGTTGAACCATCAAGAGAACATAGTCTGAAGACTATTTTCAAAGGGAAGATTCTCAGCATGGATAAGCTTCATGCTTGCCATAAATATGCCACAAAACAAGAAGGCCCCCAAAAGAAGCTTGCTTATACTTGGCATTTTGCGATAGTAATGAGTGATTTTGTTGATCATTATAGCGATTCAAACAGTAAAGACGTATAGTACTATTATATCCTCGCTAGGTAAATAATCAAAAAAACACTGTCTTTGCTCCTAGATTAGATTGACAGTGTCTGTAAAATATTTGTGGTATGTATTATTGTTTGTCGGGCAAAAGACAAAATTTCTTTTGAAATACTTATAGTGGCAAAATATTTTGAAATATCTTTGCTATATGGGTATCTTCATGATAGGTTGTGAGAAGTTTTTTCTCGAGATTAATAAGGTCATTCTGAGAGAGTTTAGGCAATATATCATTTTTGAAAAATTCCATAATCGGGGAAGTCTGTAAATTATTTTTTCAGAAATCTGATCTTAAAATTTTTTCATACTGAAGATACATTCCATAGGTGACTTCTTCATTGGTTCCCACACATTCAAAGGGTTTGATTCCATCGACGCCAAGAAGATTTTTATATAAGGGAAGTAATTCGCTATTTTCATACAATTCTTGTCCAAAAATTGTCTGCGTATCTTCATCGCTTATAAAAGGTCTCAATGTAGTGTATACAAAAGCGCATTTAGGACAGATTCCACATCGACGATGATCTGTGGTTTTATTTTTTTCTATAATTTTAAAATTATTGTTACAGCTACTAAAACTATCAAAATAATGACGATGCTGAGCAAATAATTTAGCTATTTTTATCTCATACATTCCCCTCAATAAACTAAAATATTCTATATCAGGAGAAATATGTTTTTTTATATACGCATTAAAGTCTGATTCAAACTGATAGCTTTTGCTTCGTTGATGGTTGATCTCTATCCCATCCAAAAAGGTATTTCCCTCGTTGGCACTTTTCTCATTAGACATAATAATATATCTATAGTCATAGAGATATGCTGCAGCAACAAGGACAAATGCTATAATCCCGCTGATAGGGACATGTCCATTATAATATCATTGCTGGTTCATATCAAAAAGTTTAGCGTCCATCGTCCTCTGCATAATCAATCTTGGGGCTCAAACCTTGTCGCCTACGACCTTGTGGAGATAGTAATCTTTTCCAAATGTAGAAGTGTAAAAAGGAATATTCATTGTTTTTACAAGTTCTATGCTGACGAGACTATCTTTGCCTCATCCAAGAGCAATCATGGGAAGTTGTGAGGAAGAGGAGAATAGATTTTGAGCTATTTTTTCCCCTCAGCTAACGAAATGGATGAAGTCCTTAGGAGAGAGTTTGTTGGTATAGAAAAATTCTCCTAGTCCTTGGGTGTAAAATGTTTCCCGGAATTTCTGCTGATCTGTATCAATTGTCCCCTTTTCTATAACTAAATTCTTGGTAGGAAAAAGTTTATAATAGCTAATCCCCAGCGCTAAAGAAAGAGGGAAGAGGAGGGTGGTTATGATGTCTGGGTCTATGCTTTTTATGGCTGTAAATTCTGGGCATGAAAAATCGATAGTTTCTGTAAAATCAACTTCGTGATCGAAAGAATAAAAAAAAGAGGCCTTGAGGGTCTTTGAATCGAAATTATATCAGGTAAAATAGAAGCTATCAAAACTTTTCATTTCCCATAGAGGAATAATAAAGCTATAGTAGGGCTTTATACTAGCCATTGAGGCAGAAAAATCAAGTAAATACGCCGAAGTATTCATTCACGGCATTGAGATGTAATTTAGATCACAAATCTATTGACATTGCATAGGAAATATATATAAAAGTAAAACAAATAATAAAGTAAACAAAAAAATAAATTAGAAAAGTATGCTACTAAGTTTTTTTACAACAAACAACCTGCCTCTAGTATTTGGAATCCTATTTATAATCGCCTTTTTGGGCGTTATTGTCAAAACAAGTTTTTGGCCAAAAAGAAAAACGGAAGAATTGGACTCCCAGTAAAAGAGGACAAAACACCACCAGTAGTATTAATATTTCGGCCTGTATTAGGCCGTTTTTTTTTATCACATAGAAATTCCAAAATAATTTCTATTCAACTGCGCTGGATAAAAACGACGTGAAAGTTCTTTATGGAACTTTCTGCGTCTTATTTTAAATTGCATTTTCTCAGCAAAATAGTATGGTTAACACCGACAATTCTTATATCTTTTTTTCGAGATATGATAGCTTTTGAAAAATATATGAATAAAAAAATTGCTATTCTTTGATATGGAAGGGAGGGGAAATCTTCTCTGCATTTTCTTTTGAAAATCGGTGTGTCTTCAAAAAATATTACTATTCTAGATGGAGCAAAAAAAATAGAATGACTGGCTAAGGAGTTTGAGTACCTGACTAGCACTTTTGGCACGGATGCTGACTTTAATATTATCCTTGGAAATAATTATCTGGATACTCTCAAAAAATTTGATCTGATTATCAAAACTCCAGGTATATCACTTTACAACGAAAAGGTTTCTCCTTACAAAGGAAAGATTACTTCTCAAGCTCAAATATTTTTTGATTACTATCAAGGAAAAATTATTGCAGTTTCCTGAACTAAAGGAAAATCAACTACCTCTACTTTGACCTATGAGACGCTCAAGCATGCAGGAAAAGATGCTATCTTGATAGGAAATATATGAAATCCTATGCTTGATTATC
Organism: candidate division SR1 bacterium; assembly: GCA_026397475.1. Taxonomy (GTDB): domain Bacteria; phylum Patescibacteriota; class Gracilibacteria; order Absconditabacterales; family Absconditicoccaceae; genus CAJBLF01. Next base: position 47,079 of record JAPLUT010000004.1, read on the forward strand.
TCGATATAAAAAATCTTGCATCGCAAAAAGATCAATATGCTGTCATAGAAACATCAAGTTATATGCTAGAATGACTTACTAAGAAAAACTATATTAGTATGTTATTAAACATTTACTCTGATCATATCGATCGACATGATGGATTTGAAAATTATAAAAATGCGAAGCTCAATATCCTCAGGGGAAGTGAGCATAATCTCATCAGAGACGAAATCGTAGAAAACAATACTTTCAAAGATAAAAATATCCGTAGTTTTTGATACGCAGGAAATTATTTCTATCAAGAAGGAAAATTTTATGCAAATAAAAAGAAGGTGTTCGATACCCATGCCATCATCTTGGAATGAGAGCACAATATGATGAATATCTCTGCCGTGATAGGAGTCTGTGATATTATGAAAATAAAATATAAAGTACTAGAAGAAACGATAGCAAAGTTTAAATGACTCCCTCATAGGATGGAAAAAATATGAACCTATGGTTGAATTATTTGGATTGATGACGCTATTTCTACGACTCCAGAAAGCACCATTCAGGCGATTCAAACTTTTGGGAAACAGATAGATACTATTTTTCTTGGAGGGACAGATAGGGGATATGTTTTTGATGATTTGATTACTTGTATATATGATTACGGAATTAGAAATGTCGTTGTTTTTCCTGATTCTGGAAAAAGAATAGCAGAAGCAATTAAAAAGAAGGATATGCCTGCCGGCAAAAAAATGCTCGGTATAAAAATACTGCAAACCAAGTCCATGAAAGAAGCGGTAGAATTTGCCTATAAAAATACAAAAAATGGTAAGATATGCCTCTTGTCAACAGCCTCACCAAGTTATAGTGTACGAAAAAATTTTGAAGAAAAATGAAATCTTTTTCAACAATATAGTAAGGCATTAGTTTAATAATATGTCGTCTATGGTGAAGCAAAATACATTGACTTTAGCCGCGAAATAAGTAAGTATATAAACACAAACAAAAGAATATTTATGGATAGAAAACGGATTTTTAATGTCGCTGAGCTTGCTCACGAAGCCGAATTGCAAGCTATGAGGGAATTCATAGCAAAACACAAGTTCTGCGTTATAGAGCTTGATGAAACAACAATGGCCAATCCTATTCTAAGGGCAATGGCTATGAGAAGTTTTGATCACTACAAACATGTCGCTGTGATCGTACCTCCTCAAGGAGGATGCGCCGCATTCAATGCGGTGATCGATGGCTCTTCGAGCCATATAGACAAGAGGATGCTTCCTCACAAGGAAATCCCGAATGTTTTTCATCCCAAAGTGCATAGTTTTTTTTCTTCTCTTAAGGAAGAAGGTCTTGATTTTCAAATCAGGGGCATGCACACAATCGTATACAAAATATAGTCCGGTATTTCCGAACTATTTTTTTTTGTTTTGAAAACAAATACTAAATCAGTATGCTCTATTTTACACAAATTTATTTGATTGTTCTAAAATATGACAGAAACTGCATTAGTGCTTATCGACTATCAAACAGAGTGGACCAATCCAGAAAGCGAAAATTATGTAGGCGACGTACAAGAACTTATTGGTAAGGTAAACTACCTTGTTGATCATGCGAGAACAAGAGAATATAAAATAATATATATTAAACATAGAGAGCCTGATTGATCAGAATATTTCTGATCAGACACAAAATTTATCCCCGAATTGAAGGTGGACGATACGGATACGATTATCACCAAAAATAAAATCAGCCCTTTTTATACTACGTCATTAGAAGCAGAACTGGTAGGAATCAAGCAGGTTATTGTTTGTTGAATACTAACGAACCTATGCGTAAGAAGTTTCATCCAAGATGCTTATGATAGAGACTTTAAAATCACCGTCATCAAAGATTGTTGTATAGCCCACACAGAGGAGATCCAGGAATTTACATTTTATGATCTTGCTCAGACGAGAGAAGAGATAGAATTTATAAATTTAAAAGAGTTCGTAGAATAAGAGCATATACCACGCAATGCGCTTGATATTTGGCAGGAAATCTGTATGCTTTTGACCTAAATAAATAAAAAAACCAAAAAAAAATTTATGAAAAAAGTAATAATTATTATCGCGCTTGCGCTTGGCTGCTACCTAAAAATAACTGCGCAGTCGTTATCTCCAGAACTAGAGGAGATTACTTTCCAACTGGAACATTTTCAAATTCAACTTCAATCTTCGAAGCTAGATGACCAGCAAACTAAGCAGATTATCGGGCAGATAAGAGACTTGGCTAAGAGAAAAGATAGCCTAATGGCTCTTTCTCTTAAAGAAAATGAAGTAATCATACTGACAAGTATGGTAGAAAAAGGCGGTTACTTGATCTGCTCACAGGCGACCATTATGTACAATGAAAAGCTTCCTTATGTGGAAGCAATCATCTATAGTGATGCCTTCGGCCCTAACAAAAAGATTAGCCGAAAGGTTAAGTACAAAAAAGGCCAAGTAATTAAATTTAAAAAGGGAGAGAATTATATTGCATTACAATCTCCAACAGGCAAAACATTAAATCAAATTAAAGAGTTTATGCCCTGATTCATCCCTAAAATCAACAAATTTTTTCTCCAGTTCCCTGGAGATTTTTTTTAAATGAGACAATAGAGTCTTTCAGGGACGATCCCTCCAAAAATTTATTTATTTACAAACGCTCCGCTAGGCTCACTTTTGGCATTACCCCAAAAGTAAGCAAAAACTCTAGCCAGATGCGAAACTCAGAATGGAATCTTTATATATACATGACCTACCAACTCGACTCCGTCCCACCTATGGTGGGGCCCACTTCGTCTCGTTCTATTTTACTTCTTTATCTCCATTTGGATTACTATCTCGTGGCGTGCATCTGGCCACAGCAATATAGCTATTTTGGTTTCTTATATATAAAATATTAGGAGATAAATTTATTCCTAGTAATTTTCTCCTGAAATTTTCTATACAAAAAAAGCCTCTCAAATACGAGAGGCCATCATTTTACAATGATTTTTATTATTGTTTGGTTTCCATCCTGAGCAAGTATGCTCAAAAAATAAATCCCAGAACTCAGCTCTGGATGAAGGAGATTATGACCGATACTTGTCGTTTGGAAAACCGTACGACCTACAACATCAGTTATAATGATTCCAATTTCCTCACTGCTTTCTACGTTTAGTTCATCCGAGAATGGATTTGGCCAAACGCTATAGCTTGCATTAGATGCACACTCAACAACGATTAGTGGGAACAGCTCTTCGTGCCCATTGTAATCTGTCTGTTTCAGGCGGTAATACTTTATCCCATGACTTTCTTCAAGCGACAGCTCATAATTATTGGTCCAGCTACTGTTTCCAGCGCCTTGGACTTTTTTTACAAGTTGCCAATGTATCGCGTCAGTACTTTTCTCAATACTGAAGTAATCATTGTTGGTCTCTGTAGCAGTACTCCACTTAAGTACTATCGTACCTGCTTCGCAGCTTCCTGTAAAGGAAAGGAGCGAGATGGGTAGAGGATCAGTAGGAAAGTAAAGTTTTACTATCCAGAAGTCAAAAGATGTTCCGCCAGAAGTCCCGTGATGCCCTGATACTTGACCACCACTAGATGCAGAATGTCCAGCAATGATATATCCACCATCACTAGTTTCCTGACCTGATAAAGCCTGATCGCTCGAAGTTCCTCCTAATGACTTTTCCCATTGAATAATTCCTGCATTATCAAGCTTTATAACCCAATAGTCAGTACCACCAGAAGGAATAGGATGCTTTCTATTGCCTACAATGCTATCAATAGATGCAGAATATCCGACAAGAATATAACCACCATCCGATGTTTGTTTGATAGAACGTGCGTTATCGCTTCCACTTCCTCCTAATGATTTCTCCCATTGAATAGTATCTAAAGACGGATTAAGTTTTACAACCCAATAGTCAGTACCACCAGAGGGAATAGGGTGTTTTCTGTCACTAAGGATGCTATCTGAATTTGAACTTCCAGCAACGATATAGCCACCATCCGATGTTTGTTGGATAAAATATGCATTATCACTTCCGGTTCCTCCGATAGATCTTTGATGTTGAATGGTGTCTAGAGATGGATTAAGTTTTACAATCCAGTAGTCTTCTAGAGATGTCCCATGATGCGCCGTGATGTTGATATCAGTCGACGATGACCATCCAGCAACGATATAACCACCATCCGATGTTTGTTGAATAGATGTTGCTTTATCGCTACTCGTTCCACCCATAGATCTTTGATACTGAATTATTCCAAGACTACTAAGTTTTACAATCCAATAATCTTCTGATCCTATATGTCCAGAAACATTCACATCGTTAGAAAGTGAATATCCAGCAACGATATAACCACCATCCGATGTTTGTTGAATAGCTGTTGCTCTTTCGTTGTTCGTTCCTCCTAATGACTTTTCCCATAATATGGTTCCTGAAGGATCTAATTTTACTATCCAATAGTCTTCTGCTCCTGGACGAGGAGTTGAAACGTTGAAATTGTTAGAATTTGACCATCCAGCAACGATATACCCACCATCTGATGTTTGTTGAACAGCATTGGCGACTTCGTTATTAGACCCACCATAGGATTTTTGCCAAAGAGTGTCGCCTAATGAAGTAAGTCTCACAATCCAGTAGTCGCTACCTCCATGACGCATAGTTACATAACCATCCGCGGTATTTGAACTGTTTCCTACAACGATATAGCCACCATCCGATGTTTGTTGAATACAAAATGCGTTTTCTAACGCTGTACTCCCTAAGGATTTTTGCCATTCGATACTAGGTGCTTGTGCATACAGCATTACCGTTCCTAAAAACAGCAATGTTACAATAAGTTTCTTCCAAGGCGAAGAAGTAGCCGCTTCTGAGTTTAATTTCCACGAGCTAGGACTTCTTTTAAGATTTAACATATTTTTCATATTTGTTTTTATTTGTACCGATATATATAAGGAAATTGACATAATTTACAAGTAATGTTTGATATATTGGGCTGAAAAACAGCTTTTTGGCTTTACCTGTAAAAATAAAAAAATATTGCCGTAAAGGGCAATATCTTTGGTAGTAGGAGAACGAAGTCTAATCGATAAACTTTTTAAAGTCCTTGAGATTATCAAAAGATTTATATACGGATGCAAATCTTACATAGACTACAGGATCCATTTTTTTTAATGCTCTGAGGACATCATCGCCAATTTCTTTGGAGGTGATTTCGTTTTTATCTATAGACCATTCTGCTTCGAGATTGTTGATAAGATTTTCTATTTGCTCTCTATCGATTTCTCTTTTTGCAAAAGCTAAGAGAATCGCTTTTTTAAGCTTTTGTCTGTCATACATTTCTTTGCCCCCATCTTTTTTGATAACGACGAGCTCAGTAAAGCCTTTTCTTTCGAAAGTCGTAAATCTATGTTGGCAGTATTCACATTCTCTTCTTCTTCTGATACTTTGACCATCTTCAATGACTCTTGAGTCGATGACTTTAGTTTCCATACTCTGACATTTTGGGCACTTCATGACTTTATATTAGATAAATAAATGAATGATTGATGATGAATGATGAATAATTTTGGTATTTTTTTTATAAATAAATAGTTTCCATTACTCGTCCCGAGGGAGTATTAATCATTAATTTTTAATTATTAATTATTTTTATTGTGGCATGAGGAACCTCTTATTATAATACGTAATATTTTTTATAAATCATTTGAATCGTAAGATATCTTCACTGATAATTTTTTTCCTAATTTCTTCAAGGCCTTTCTTGCCAGAAAATGCTATTCGATTATCGTAGCCTATTTTGAGATACTCCTTATTATCATCTATTTCTATCCAGTGCTTAATAATCTCATTGAAGTCTGCTTGGAGATCGTTGATGATTTTTATTATTTTTTTATGGTAGTATTCGTCGATATTTAATATGTCTTGAACGTATATATTCAGTAAAAGATCAGGTGAAAATTTAGTATTTTTTATTTGTGCTTGATCTCTTAGATAGGTAATATAAATGAGAAATCATGAAAAGGTCTCTCTTATGGAAGAAAAGATTCCCAAGATTACCATATCAGAATACTCTTTTTTGAGGTTGATTTTATTTTCCACAATTGCTCTAAAAAATTTTTTACTGATCCGAAAATCTAGGTTATATATATTTTCTTTGATATGATAGATATCTGACTCGCTAAGTCCCTTATTCAATATTTTAATAAAATTTTTCTGTTCCAAATTTTCAGCAATGTCTTGATATACTGAGAGTATAAATTGAGCATCTGAAAGTTTTACCATCTCAGAAATTTCTTGTCCTATGAGTCATTTAAATATCTCTATTATTTTTTTATTTTTGATATAGAGTCTTATATCCTTCGGATTAATATCCTGTAAAATCGTAGCAATGCAGGTCTCATCAAAAGATTTGAGAAGGCTAATATTGGAGTAAATGTTCTTGATATCCGTTTTGTGAGGCAAGAAAAATTTTTGTTTTCCTGCTCTTACATTTTCTGAGGTATGTTTGTAGAAGAAAACATTTTTCCCGTATTGATAGAGGAGTCCTCCATAATACAATAAGGTATTGTTTTTTTCTTTTTTTTCTCCATCTGAAGCACTTATTCCTTGGATAATGGGTTTTCTAAATAGCCTTAAAAAGAAGTTATCGCCCCTAGAAACTCGTGATCATCAAATGAGGGTAATATAAAAATTTAATATTTTTTCCATCATCTTAGATTCTTTTTTTATCCTCTCCGGTATTTTGAAACTTTCAATATTTTCTACATCTTCTCCTATCGAGGACATAAGATCATTCAGATCTTCTTTGATTTCTCCGTGAGCATCTTGATCTCTAAAAACCGTAATAATATATTTTTGTACGCCTCAGAAAAAATTCTTTTTGAAATTTCTATAGTCGGTAATGTAGAGTAAGAAGTCTTCTAGCTGAGTATCATCTTTACGGAAGCTTTTGATGAATCCATCAAGTATTTTTTTATCAAAAATTTTGGAAATTACCGTGTCGGTAATCAAAAACATATCAGAATCGATAAAAAGGTATCTCAATAGAATGTCTGCAGGAAGCACAGATTGCATGATTTTAGTTTCTACGCTAGAAAAGGTTTTTTTACCCGTATATTCTTTGTGGTTTGCGACAAATTCTGCATAAATACTTTTTGCATCACCTTTAAGCTCATCATAAAACAATCGAGAATAGAAGTCTTTATCAGTTACATCTTCATGCACGAAGATATCGTTAAAATTTTTATATACAGCAAAAAGAAGGAAGAATAATTCTATATGATTGAGTAATTCTTTTTTTAGTGTTTTGATAATCACGGGATCGGCTTTTTTTCACGTTTGTTGAAAAACAAATTCATAAAAAGAGAACATGGTTTCGACAAACCAGTTATAGTTAGTTTCCCTGTCCGTGTACGGGAATACTTTAATCCTTGAAAGAAAAACAAAACTTAACAAAAAAATAGTATAGAGAAAATTGAGATAATATTCTGGCGGATATGCCCTAAAAATATCCTTTACATAAAGCGCTGCTACCAAAGATAAATTGTTAGCGACATTTGCTGGAGAGAAAAATCTATAGCCATTAAGGTTTGCTGTAGAGCAGTAGCCATAATAGGTATCCATATCTTTTGCTTTTATATTATTGTTTTCTCCAAATCAAATTTTAAACTCAAAAGGATCGATCGCAATATCGAAAATATTCAGTTTATAATTTTCTACAATTTTTCTATTGATGACAGAAAAAAACTCTTTTGTTGAAATAAACGAAATAAACATGCTTGCCGGATTAATGGTCTGTGAGATTATTTCGTCAGGGAAAAGTGACAGAAGAACTCTTTTGAAGAGTTGCATATTGGGCATTTAAAGCGTTAAAATATTATTGTTTGGCAAGAATAGTGATTTTGAATTGTAGCGTCTCTCGTGTTTGTCTAGGATTTATATCAAAGAGGACAAGGGAATTCCCATTCGCGTCTTTTTCAGTTCATTTTACGATTCCTTCGATATCTCCTAGTTTCTGCATCTTTCAGTTTTCTGGTTTGATGCTGAGCTTGTCAAAGATAAGTTGAGAAATTTTTTGTATCTTGTTCGTGTCATACATTTTTCCATATCATTTTTCAGGCGTGATAGAAACGGTTTTGGTAGCTCATATTTTCATTCCCACAACATCTTCATCGATTCATACAATAACTTGTCATGATCCTACAGTAAACATCAGGGGAGTCTGCTCTGTATTTTGATCGAAAATCTTTCCGTCAGGGAAAGTGGCAATATAACTAATAGAAATTAAATCTCATGATTTTACCGTATTTTTATTGGCACATCATGTAATTACAAAAGCACAAAGTGATGCAAGAAACAAGAAACTAACAATTTTTTTCATGGTTTTGTTTTATAGGGGATAAATACTATTATATTTAAGCATATATGCTAGCAATTCAATTCAAAATATTATTTACTGATCTTGTTGAGGATAAACTTTTTCCAGGATTCTTGAGGACTATTCACCGTTTTATCTTGATAATCCACATAAGGCGTAGTGCTTGTGCTTCAGCTATTTGCTTGTTGCTTTTGATACATATCCTCAAACTTGATAATATGCTCATTATCCAAAAGCATATTGTTCTCATGTTCCAAAAAGTATTTTGCATAGTCAGACTTTTCGTAATTTACTAAAAAGTTCTGAGTAAATGCAAGTTCATCCGTTTTTACGACTTGTTCTAAATTTGCGCTCTCGATAGCTGTTTCTATAGATACATAGTTTACATATGTCCTAATCGCAAGTATCATAGCAAAAACATCCAGAACAAGAATTCCGTATTTGATGCGATTTGGATATTTTCTAAGCAACGCTTGTATATACTCCATAAATTTAATGAATAATGAATAATGAATGTATTTTTTTTGGTGATAACCATTTTCTAAATTCTAGCTGTGCTTTTTACGTAGCACTCTGTATTGCTGGATCGAAGATATCATATGTATTTCTCTGCTGGAATAAACTTGTATGGTAATGCAGTCTTGGGTTGAGAAAAGAGAATGACGGAATTATATTTTTTCTTTGAAAGATTAGCTTTTGCGACACAAGTATCAAGGTCTCCCGATAAGATTATTTTATTATATGTAAGATAGGTATTCAACAATTGTTTATGACAGACATCGATATTTTTGATAAATATAATGCGATCTTTGATATCCGGAAGTGTTTTTATAGCTTCTAAGCATAACTTTTCATCATCGTCATGAATAATAATTATCTGTTTATCTTTATTTTTTATAAGTTCAGCAGTATTGTTTACAACAATCGTTTGTTGCACAAGTGGTTTAGTATCCGTATAAAATTGTTCTTTCGCTTGAGGATATCAGGTAAAGAGAAGTATTTTTGATCACTGTAAAGCAAGATTTTCTATGAGTATCATAGAATAATTAGACCCTCATTCTTTGGGTGCATAGTGAATTAACATAGGGAGCCTTTCTTCCTCAAAGCGATGAAGGGTATCTCCGAGTTTTAAAAAATCTATAGTATTGGACATAAGACTAGTATAAAATATAAAGTTTAGGTCCTAAGTTTTTCAGTCTAAAATCTACATTCTAATTATCTTTAAGTATTGTTATTCTTGGTTGAAAATTCAAGCCAAAATAATACAAATTGGAATCTTATTAAGATTAAAAACTTATTAAGATTAAAAGATTGTGATTCCTGTTTTGTTAATATTTTAATCTTCCAAATATTTTAATATTTTAATTAATTTATGCCCATCCGCAAACTCCCAGAATATCTCATTAACAGGCTCAAAGCAGGTGAAATAGTAGAAAGACCAGCTTCTATACTCAAAGAACTCGTAGAAAATAGTCTAGATGCTTGAGCGACAACCATCAAGATAGATATTCATGATGGGGGAAAATCGCTTATCAGTGTCGAAGATAATGGATCGTGAATAGAGCTTTCAGATATGGATTTGTTATTTGAAAGATATGCGACTTCTAAGATTCATGGAGAACAAGATCTTTTCAATCTCAGTAGTTATGGGTTTCGCTGAGAAGCTTTGGCAAGTATAGCAGAAGTTAGTAAAACGACAATTATTTCCAAGACTGAATATAGCGAAATAGGAACGAAAATTACCAAATTATGAATGGATCCGATTATCAAACACCAACCCGTAGGATTCGTTCATGGAACTTTAGTGACCATTCAAGACCTCTTTTATAACGTGCCCGCAAGACTAAAGTTTCTCAAGTCCTCACAGACAGAATTTTTCTATTGTTATAATTATGTGGTAGACATAGCTCTTATGCATCCCGACAAAACATTTATTTTCAAGAAAAGTGATAAAATAATTTTTGATCTTCAACCGAGAGATTCTTTGATGGAAAGGATTATGGATATTTACAAAAAGGATCGATCGAAACATATCAAAGAAATAACTCATCAAGGAGAAGAGTTCTCTCTATATGGTATCGTGGGAAATGCGCAATTGCTTTTTGGATCAGCAGAAAATATAAAAATCTATGTCAACAAAAGGCCAGTTCAAGACAAGGTTATAAGAAAAGCACTCATGGATGCTTATTACAGACAAATAGCCCCAGGAGAATATCCGCTAGCGCTTTTGATGATAGATGCGAAACCGAGTTTCGTAGACGTCAACGTACATCCCAGAAAGCTCGAAGTGAAATTTGCTGATTCTAGAAAAGTATACGATGCCACATATTCCAACGTAAAAAATGCTTTATGAGAAAGTAGAATCTCTACGATAAGCCAGCAATTCTCTAGGATGGAAATGCCTTCGGGTGTTCCTCCTGAATCAGTATCTATGTTTGGTGTTCAAGATTTTGGGAATGTGTCTCAGCCAAATATAGCACAGGCAAATGGCTTTCAATCTAATGAGTCAGAACAACTTCGAGAAAAAGAAATAGGGGAGTATAAGGTACTAGGACAACTTCGAAATAGTTACATTATATTAGAATCTAGTGATGCGCTCTATTATATCGATCAGCATGCATTAGCAGAAAGAATATTTTTTGAAAAAATGAAAGCATCTCTAAAAGATTCTGGATGACCCGCTTCAGAGATTCTTCTTCAGCCTATTACCATAGATATTGCAAAAATCCCAGATCTTGACCAGAAGCTTGATGAGATTAATCTGCTCGGTTTTGATGCTTCGCTTATAGGAGAAAATAAAATTGCTCTCTACTCCGTTCCGCAAATATTTTCTGTATACAAAATAGATATGGAAAAAGTGTTTAACCATATTCTATATTTAGAAGAAATTACTTTCAATACTATTTTAGACAATATATTTGCTACTCACGCATGTAAAGTTTCCATCAAAGCAGGGGATAGGCTTTCCTTGCCAGAGATGGCTAATCTTGTAAAAGATTGATTTACCAACATTTCAGGACTTTTTGTCTGTCAGCATGGAAGGCCATTTTTTATCAAAACAGAAAAAAAAGATATCGATAAATTTTTTGATAGATAAAAAAAATGCTATGAAAAAAGATCGTAAAAAGAATAGATTAGAAATGTTTTTGTATAAGGAGGGATATTTTTTTGTGACTATTAACGTTCAAAACCACGTGTCTGCTTTTTGACAGGTAATTGAAGATGAAATGAAGCTCAATCGGTATGGAAAAATAGTAGAGGAGTGCTGGTTGCGATTAGCACAACAATATAATTACATATCCTTGATGGATTTTGTTATTATGCCAAATCATGTGCATGCAATAATAGATATTGATCGTGATATCGTAGGGAACGGTCGCGACCGTTCCTTACAACCAAAGAGGAAAAACTTGTCATCTCTCGTGGGGGCATTTAAAACAATATCTTCGAAAAAACTCCATGAAGCATGACTCCAATCTTTCAAACGACAAAAATCTTTTTACGATCACGTTATCCGTAACGAACAAGACCTTTTGAGAATCCAAGAGTATATTCAATTGAACCCCTATAAACGAAAAAATGATGAGTATTATAGGTAATTAATAATATATGTTATTCATATTTTTTTTGCATAGCGGCGATTTCTTCGTGAGTGAATCATAAATATCTGAAAATAATATCTTCAAAAACATCCTTGCTCAGGGTATTGTTGAAATGAAAAATTTTACGTAAAAGAAGTATATTTATATTCTCTTTTTTAAAGTCAGGTACGTTCTTTTTGGCTTCTTCCAAAAGGGTTATAAGTTTTAATGTATCCCCAGAATAATAGTTCTCTGAATAGAGCGTTCGGTCAATTTTGCCATCCTCATCTTTAAACTTATTGCCGATGAATGAACAGGTAGATAATAAATCGGGAATGTCTAGTCCAAGGGGATTTTTTGTGATATCATAGGTATTGTTTAATGCGCTCGTAATATAAAAAATACCAAAGTCTTCTCTTACCATGCGTAAATATTTTTTATAATCCTCGGGTTTCAATTCGAGTTTAGATGATACAACATAATAATATCTTTCCATAAGAGTGAGAAATGACATATCTTTGGGGGAAAGAGGTGTTTTTTTTAGTGTTACTATCCTTTTGAGGATCTTAGAAAATTCTTCCAACCAAAGGTTTTGAGTCTCCTTATTTTGTTGTTCAGGTCTTTTTATTTTCATAATTTTCATTACCTCATCTTTCATGCCAGCTAGAAAATGTTTGAGATCTTCGCGATTAGATAGGTCTGGAGCAATAACTGAATGGATATTCATAGTCATAGGTATCAATGAAAAAGATAAATATGTCTCATTATATTTTGATGAAATATAATTTTGATGTGATAAAAACGTTCTTAAAATTTTTCCATTTTTTTATCTCTTCTCAAGTATACTCACAATGATGCATTTTTGCAAATTTCTAAAAGAAATTCGTAAACAAATTTCTAAAAGAAATTCTAAAAGAAATTCTAAAATAAATTTCATAAATAAATTTACAAATAAATAAGCAAAGAATCGTCCACTTTCGGGAACGATTCTTTTTGACATGTCTTTGTTTATCTAATTTCTATCTGGTATCCTGTAAGTTGAGTTGCTAGTTTTACATTAGAAGCTCATTTTCCGATAGCGAGAGCTTTTTGACTTTCTTCCATAGTTACGATAGCTTTATTATCAATGATTTCTACATTCCCTATTTGAGCTGGTTTAAGACAATTCTTAATCAACTGAACAGGATCTTCAGAATCTTCTACGAAATCTATTTTTTCTCCATCAAGTAATGAGAGAACGGTATTGATTCTGTCTCCCTTGCTTCCTACCATAACTCCGACAGGATCAACTTTTTCTTCATTAGAATACACGATAATTTTTGTTCTCTTTCCTGGAATTCTTACAATCTTTTCGATAGCAACGATACCTTCTTCAAGTTCTGGTACAATCTTTCTCAAGATAGCTTCGATGTACTCAGTAGTAGATTGTGTGATTTCAAGAATAATTCCTCATTGTCCTTTAGAAATCTGTTTTAATAATACAAATATTTCTTCTCCGGGTTCATACATTCTATTTGGAATTTGACCATCGGGTTGCAATACTACAGCGGTTCCCTCAACATCAAGGATAATACTATCTGCATGCACTCTAATAACTCTTGCTTTCAAAAGTTCCCCCTGTTTATTTTGAAACTTCTCGTAAAATCTTTCTCTTTCAATAGCTTTCAAACTTTGTTTAATCGTTTGTGCAGCAGATTGAGCGGCGATTCTAGAAAGTTCAAGTGTCTTAGGCGTGATATCTATCAACAATTTTTCTCCCATAGTAACATCTTTTCTGATTTTCTTCGCATCGGCGAGAGTGATTTGTTGTTCAGCATCTTCAACTTCTTTGGATACTTCAAGTTCTCTATAGATAGTTACGGTACCATCATTTTCGATATTTACCATTACTTCAGATTTTTTATATTGAGGAAAATCTTTCTTAAATCCAGACTTGATGCCTGCTTTTACAATCTCAAGCACTTGGTAGGGATCAAACTTGTAATCGTCTACAAGAGCCATAATAGCAGCTTGGATACTTTTTCCATCTAATTTCATGTTTTTTTTTGGAGTAAATAAAAAATAAGATAATCTTGTTATCTTATTAAGTCTATAGTAGAAGAATATGTTTTTGATGTAAATTTGCAATACCATTTCTGCTAACAAAAAAAGGGGCGGAAACCGCCCCAATGTTATTTGCAAATTTTAATAATCTTGATGTATCTGAGGAATATCCCCCAAGATATAATTTGATGAACTTGACCAATAGTAACCTTTAAGTTATAGGGCGATGAGTCGCTGCTAAGAATAAATTTACCATTGAAATGTCCTAGGGAATCATTGTTTTGCTTAAATTCATACTTACCAAGCAAAAAGTTGTTTCCTGGCTTTGTTTCAGTCAATTGGAATAAGTAGGTATAGGGATAGCTTTCAATAAACTTAAGAGAGTCGCTAAGACATCTCATGCTATCCAATCGTTGTCCAATTTCATTTTGAGTCGCTTGGTAGCGGTTTTGGCATCCAGCCAAACAGATGATAGCGATTGCTAAAATTATTTTTTTCATAATAATTAGTTTTTGTTTATGAGTCTTTTATATCTATTCTACCACAAAAGTCAATAAACAAAAAAAGGAGCGGAAACCGCCCCCAAAGTTATTATTTTTTATAAGCTTAAGAATTATCCTTTAGCTTAAGTTCTCCCTTGCATATTTTTCTTATATGCATCGTTTGTGTAGTTCCTTCTGCTGGCATTACTGTGATTACAAGATTGTAATCTACATAAGACATTTTTAAGTCGGAGGTGAGGATATATTCCCCAGAAGCAGCCATGTCACTCATAAAGTTAAACTCATGGCCTCCAAACGATACCGTCCGGTCAGACACCTTTGCTGAATTGCTAAGCCTCTCAAATAAATAATTGTAGCTTATCCAACTAACATCAATTGATCCGCCACATTTGAGGTTGTCTAACTGCTGTTGTAAATCATCCTCCTTTTGAGAGATTTCATTTTTTTTTGATTGGCAGCTCACCAAACAGGTAATAGCGATTGATAAATAAATTAGTTTTTTCATAATGATTCATTTTTGTTTATATAATTCTTATATTGATTTTACAGTAAAAGTCAATTAACAAAAAAAGGGGCGAAAACCGCCCCCAAAGATCTAATGATAGATTAGCTTTAGGATAACAATAAATAAACAGCCTAAAGCGTTAAATGCAGTCCCCACGACAAATATTCGATTCTTTATAATAAAGAAACCGTAACAGATGCCATTGATGTTAAGTAGAGTAAATATAACAAATGCTATCAACGAAATGCCTTGGGCATTACTGTTGATTATAATTTTTATTCCTTGGATAAAGAAGGCAACTCCACTTATTACAAAGCCAATGGCAAAGAGCCATTCACAAAATTTCAATGCTATTTTCCCCATAATAATTATTTTTTTTGTTTATGGTATATAGTATATATAATCGAAAACAAAAGTCAACAATGTTTTTTGTAATTCTTGCCAACAAAAAAAGGAGGGGGGAAACCCCCTCCAATGTTATTTTTCTTCAAGTCTCGCTAACTCCATGGTTTTTGCCAGAAGCAAGCTTTGGATATACAAGCAGGGCTTGCAGTTCCCAATAATCTTTTCGGCTTCATTCATCTTTTTTATGGCCTGCCAGTAGTCTTCACTACCAGTTGTGGTAAACTGGAGATCGTGAGAAACTCCTACTAAAGATTCGTTTAAATATCCCGGAAGATATTTTTCCGTAACCGCATCTTTAATCTCTTGTAAAACGGTTATTTCCTGCTGGAGTTGTTTAATCTTTGTTGGCTTTGAGTCGTCATAATACGTGGTATATATTACAGCAACACCCACCAAGAATATAAGAAAGACTAAGAAGATTACTAAAATTTTTGTTCCGCTCATGATTGTTTTTTTTATTTGTGTGACTTACTTATATTTATTTAATATAAAAAGTCAATGAATAGATTTTATATTGCAATTATTCTATATTTATATAAAAGATATGCAACTTATCGGATGTTGATACATTCGAAAGTTACCTCATCCTCCAGATGGAGTTAATGGTTTACAAGTATTTCAAAGTGTTTAATTTTAACATCGAAGTTCGGAGAGAGGGCCTCTTGTGCATATCGCAAGAGGTTTTTCCTTTATAAAAACTTTTATCCCATAGGAATTTCAAAACATTCCTATTCAGCTGAGCTGGATAAAAACGACGTTAAAGTTTCTTATTGAAACTTTCGGCGTCTTATTTTATAGCTTTTGTAACAAGTCCGTAATAAGGGAATTGGAGACATTCATTCCTTCTTCAGTCAGTTTAAGTTTTGTTCCATCAAAGAAAGTTAATCCTTCCTTAGTATATTGTTGTAATAATCATTCATAATGCGGGACGAGCGCCGAAGTAAATTTTCCAAGGTCAGCGATTCCTTCGTGGGTTCTGAGTCTGAGAAAAAATTCTTCAATTAATAAATCTGATGCATTCAAGGTTTGGACTTTTGATTCGTCTCTCCATTTTCATTCCATATATTCTTTCATATTACAGGTATTCGTCCAACGCTTCTTTTCAAAGAAGGAAGAAGCTGAAACTCATACCCCGATATAGGGTTCTAAAGTTCGATACACCATATTATGGATAGACGCTTTCCCGGCGTGAGCAAAGTTAGAAATTTCATATCTTAAAAATCCCGCATCTTCAACCATGCCTTTGAGGATTAAAAACTCTTCCATGATTTCATCATCAGTTCCATGATACAGTATGGGAGTGTGTTTATGCTCGATATTTTCTAAAGTGTAGACAGAAACACTATCAATATATCAACTCGCTAAAAATTTCTGAAAAAAATCACGCTTAAATTCATGCCAGAGTTGCTTAAATCAGTTCTTGCTGACTTGAAATTTTCCAAATGCAATAAAGTCAAAATTCATAACGTTGTTTTCCTGTTTTAGTTGTACAAGGGATCTAAGAAAATCTACAATACCAGAAAAAGAGTAAGCTCTTCCTACAATTTTCAATATTTCATCATCAAAACTTTGGATACCAAAACTATATCTCAGTCTAGATATTTTCGGATATTTTTTATTCAATGTTTTTACAAAAGCCAAAACTTCTTGTTCAGGATACGGATTGAGCTCTATGGTCAATTCGGCTAAATCCTCAAAGTCAAATTTAGTTTTGATGTATTCAATCAAGTCGATCATCCTTTCAGATCAGATTTTGCCCGGAGTTCCTCCTCAGAAACATAAGGTCTTGAGAGACTTATCTGTAAGCGTGTCTGCATAGTGATCGATTTCTTTTTTTAATGCTACAAGATATTCATCAATCATCGTATTAGAAGATTCTATCGACATCGTTGTGAATGAGCAATAACTACATCTGCTGCTACAGAAAGGAATGTGAACATATAATGATAACATAATTAATTTAGAATTTAAAATTTAGAATAAATACATTATTTCATTGCTGCTAATGTTGAGGTGACCTGCTGGTATCAAGTCATTCGCTGTATTTGATCTTGCCGACTTTGGAGGCGTCTTTATGTTTTTTGCTGTATTCTTTGTAGTCCAATACTTTTTTCTTTCTGGCGTCCAAAGATTCTTTGCATATAATTCATGGGCCCCCGATGCATCATCATTCACAGGCAAGGATATCGAGAAATCTAATGTTCTTATTATTCTTAAATTCTTGAAATCCTGCATCAAGATTTTTTGGTCCATCGACGACAAGTATTTGATCTTTATCTATAATACCTTTGGTATGTAAACTTTGTGCGACGCCTCACGCGAGAGGATATATTTTTGTGGAGGTATTAAAAAAATCATCAAACTCTGGAGTGCCGTCTTCAGCCATAGAATAGGTGAATTGCTTCGGCGCGATATTATTTTCTTTATAATAATCAAAAATGTTTTGCAATTCTTTAAATGTAATCGCATAGTTTATCCCGTATTCTTTTGCTTCCATTTTTTTCATCAAACAAGGACCCGCAAAGAGTGTTTTATATTCGGATCAATATTCGCTCTTTACAAATCTATCCATAATAACCATGGGTGAGGCGATATTGATGATATTTTCTTTTAGCTCAGGATATTTTATTCCAATCATTTTGACGATGGTGGGGCAGTTGGGACAAATATATCTTTTATCTGGATTTTCTTTTAATGTTTTTTCATATTCACCATTGATCAGTTTCGCAGCATAGGTGAGTTCGACAACCTTTTCTACTCCTATTTTTTTGATATCCAAAATAATGTCGGGATACGTAAAATCTACAGCAAAACTCGGCGCAAGCAAGCAAATAATTTTTTCATGCTGCAATGCGTCTACAAGATTTTTGAGCTCTGGAGTAAGGGTCATGCTTTTAGCTTGAAGATCTAAAGCTATTTATAAAATTACATTATCATAAGTGTAACGAAGCTTTATAAGCTTTTCAAGGAATAGTACTAAACCGTATACACAATTTTATCTCCGACACCTAACTCATTTTCTTTTTCCAGCGTACCGACAACTTGCTCCAAAGAAACTTCATCGTATCCATCGATTTCAGGACAATGCAAAACAGGCCTTACAATTAACATTTCTATTTTTCAGTTTTTTGCAGTATCAATCTCCATTATATAGCCCGTTTCTTCTTTTCATTTTCTTTTGTTCTCAAGTTCCATGGATTGCTTATTTACAAGTTGTCTAATTTTTGTAAATCTTGCTCTGATGATATCGTAATCAACTTTCTTATCTAACTTACTGGAAGCCGCAAGAGGTTCGTCATGATACTCAAACAAAGCGATATTGTCGAATTTCGTTTCTGCTACAAACTTCATAAGTTTATCAAAATCTTCTTCCGTTTCTCCGGGAAATCCTATGATAAAATTTGTTCTCATAAAGATATTGGGAAATGTTTTTTTAATCTGATCCAAAAATTTGAAAATATATCATTCATCATAAAATCTTCACATTCTCTTCAAGATCGGTGAACTGATATGTTGTAAAGGAATATCAAAATAGGGAAGAAACTTTTTCAATTTTTTCAATTCTTTAATTTGATCCAAAGTTACAATGTCAGGATAGAGGTAGAGGACTCTATAGGTGAAGTCTCATTTTACTTTATCTAATTTTTTCAAAAGCTCCAAGAGCGAGGGTTTGCCATACAAGTCAGTTCAATATCTTGTGCTATCTTGAGCGATGAGAATAATTTCTTTGATTCAAGATTTTACCATATTTTCTGCTTCAGCGATAACTTTTTCTATGGGCAATGATTTTTGTTTCCCTCTGATCTGAGGAATAATACAAAAAGTACAATGATTATTACATCATTCAGCGATTTTAAGATATTCAAATTTTTGCTCAATATTTGTATACACTCTTGGTCCGCTACTAAATTCAAATTCTCCAAAACTTGTGCTATTATATCATTCCATAATATTTCTCAAGCTAATTTTATTCAAATCTGCTCGTGAGAGATAGTAGACATGCTCTATGCCTTCTTCTTGAGTAAGTTTTTTATAATACTGCGCCGCACATCAAAGTAAGTACACCGTCTTGCCTGCTTTCAAGAGTTTACGTACGGTTGTATCTGCTTCATTTCTGCCCGCAGAAAGGAATCCACAGCTATTTACAAAGACGATTTTTGCTTCCTTATCAAAAGGATCAGTAAAATAATTTACCTGGTATTCAGGAGTTTTGATACTGATATCAAACAGTCTTCCTAGGAAATACTGGCTATCGACCAAGTTTTTGGTGCATCATAAATTAATAAGAGAGAAATTGACATATGTAATCATTTGTGTATATTCAAAGGACAAATAAAAAAGAAAAATTTATGGAAAGGGAAACAAATTATTACAAGGAACTTATAAAGTTGCGTACACTAAAACAAGAAATTCTAAAATGGGTGTGTGCGATATTTCTTATAAGTATATTAGAATCAATATTGGGCGGATATAAAACCGCTGCAGTCTTAGTTCTAATTTTAGTTACCTACGGACTGATAAAACAAATATTGGAATATCGTTCCAACGAGGTAATTTCAGACAAACAAGTAGCGTTTTTGCTCATTACTGGTTTTCTCTCATTTCTGGGGATTGTTCAAATCATTACATCGGCGGAGCTGTATTAGCTTCGTTTTTTTTATTCATCGTTTCCTACAAATACTTCTTCAACTCAATTTTTTAATGAATATCCGTCCATAAATTCTTTCAAGTGCGGTTTCTTTTTCATTAAGGTATCTATACTGAGAATAAGTGAATCATAGTTCCCAGATTTTGGATAGACATAAGTAATCGGATCCAAAAGTCCTGTTGGTCTGATAATTTGCTCTACAATTTTATCTGATAATTTGAGTTCATACTCAGAAGGCGTAGCCGATAAGAAAATAGATTTCGTATCTTTTTTATGTTTTTTTACCAAAACACTTAACTGATTTTCTCCACGAGCCTCTTTCATTTTTTTATATCTATTGAAAATTTCTACGTGCGTATTCGAGACATTAGAATTGATATCAAAAGCTTGATCGAGAACGATATCTTTGAGGTCTTTCCATCCCAATATTCCCTCTAATTCTTCAAACCTCAGAGGTCTGTGATCAACCGCTGAAGGAAGTCTAAATCCATATTTTATTAAATTTGCTTTTCTTGATCTGTCGCCTCATGGCATAGCTCTCAACTGAGGTAATGTCATATGCGATTCATCCACGATAAGCAAAAAATCATCAGGGAAATAATCAAAAATTGTGTTTGGTGGTTCTCCCGGAAGTCTATTATCAAAATAGAGAGAGTAGTTCTCGATACCGTTTACAAATCATGTTTCTTTGATCATCCTGATATCATATTCTACTCTTTTTTTGATTCTTTCTGCTTCTACCAGCATTCCTTGATTCTCAAATTCTTTTACTCTCAGCTCTTTTTCGGCATTCATCTGCTCAAGAATAGTTTCCAAATCAGATACGTCTTGCAAAAATTGTGTCGCCGGCCAAAGTGTTACTTTGTTCTTATTCTCTTTATGTTCAAATGTTAACGAATCCTTGAGTTCTATAAGCTCAAGCACTTCCTCATTGAAGTGCAGTCTATATACAAATTTTTCTGTACTGGCAAAAATATCCAAAATGTCTCATTTAAATTCAAACATTCCATGTTCTATCTTAGCAAGGATAGGCTTATATTGCATATGGAGGAGCTGCTTTTTGAGTTCTTTGAAATTATATTGTTTTCCGACTTCAAATTGCAGACAGTTTTCTTTAAATAATCTTTTCTGTCCTAAACCGTAGAGCGATGAAGCAGAAGCGACGACAATTACATCATTTCTACTTAGCAATGAGGCCATAGTTGCAAGTCTGTACATCTCAATCTCTTGATTCACGGTTGCTTCTTTCTCGATATAGAGCCCTTGCGCAGGCAGATAACTTTCAGGTTGATAATAGTCGAAATACGATACGAAGTAATGCACTGCGTTATTTGGGAAAAAATATTTGAACTCCGTTGCAAGCTGAGCAGCCAAGGTTTTGTTATGTGAAATAATCAAGGTTGGCTTCTGCAAATGCTGGATCATATTCGCCATCGTAAAGGTTTTTCCCGTTCCTGTAGCTCAGAGTAGGGTAGCCTTATTTTTTCCGCTTTCAAAAAGCGCCTTGATTTGCTCAATCGCTTTTATCTGATCTCCCGCCGGTTGGTAGGAGGACTTTAAATCAAACATACTATAAATGATAGGTGATAAATTTTATCCCGCCTTGCGGGACTTCGCTTCGCTCGAATTCTAAATTCTAAATTATTTCTTTGTCATTTCGACCTCGTAGCTCTACGAGGGAGAAATCTTATATAAAAAGAGGGTTTATCTGGCAAGCAGAGATTTCTCATTCCATACGCCTTAGGCGGATAAATTCGAAATGACATTCTAAATTCTAAATTTCTTTATACCTATTCTCATTCCAAAATCCATCTTTTACGCATCTCTTTTCTACTTGCACATAAGATTGACATTTAGTATTAAATATATAAGACAACATAGATATTTATTTTATAGAGAAGAATAGATGACCGCCGAAAGAAAGGAAACCGAGATATCTGTCTGATGAGAAATTTTTTCTAATGAGAGATATAAGGAATTGCCAGCACTCAATGATATTATATCAGGAAATAAAGAAGTTTTAGGAAAATTGCTTTCCCTAAGAGTTCCCCTTGGTGAAAGAACATTTCCCCATGATACAATGCCTCAGTATAATATAGAAACAGAAAAATATATTACCAACATCACTGGACATAACTGATTAGATCTTCTCTTATCACAATATAATAAACAGACAAAAAAGACTGAGGTATACACGCCCTATTCCAATCCTTGATACGGAGTATATGCAAATGTATTATGTGCATATTACGAAATTTTTAAGAAAAGACCAATACTCAATTTTGAAAATAGGGATATAGTATGATGGAATGAATTAGGGATGCATAATCCCTTTATGGGTGAAATGATGAATTCTTATCAAAGTGTTGCTGATTATATTCACAACTACGAATATTTTAAACAGGATAATGAATGAATTCATCGTATAATTCGAGAAGAGAATAGTGGGCGAACAGAGGATTGATTTGGTATTTATAAAGATGAAGCAATACTTCAATTTACAGATGATTTTGAGAGTGGACAAACAACGAGATTTTGCATAGAGAAAGAATTACTAAATCTCTTTATTCAGTCGTTTATAGAAGTTAATGCTAGATTTTGATGACCGAGAAATAATTTGAATCTCAAAAAAATAGCTGATGTGGTCTACACGGTACTGGAAAATCCAGAACTTAGAAAAGACGTACCTGGAGAAACTTTAGGAAAACTTCGAAGAGAAAAATTCAAATAATATTTTGATGCTACAAAAAAACTCCGCAATTGCGGAGTTTTTCTTAATAAACTTATTATTAGTCCTTAAATTTTTCTTTCAATCTCTTGATGGTTTCAGCTCTTTTAGCTTGTTTAGCTACTTCTTTTTCTGCTAATACTTCAGCCTTTGTTTTCTTAACTTGTCCTTCTTCTACAACTTCTTCATCATTTTTCTTAGCATGTTTTGAAGCTTTGTGTTTAGCTATTTTTTCTGCTTCTTCAGGGTCTTGGTCAACTTTAACTGCTACGTCTTTTTTTAGTTCCTTATAAAGGAAGGGAACGCTAAAGCTTCCTACAGCAGTAATCTTTTTCTTAAGTTTCAAATAATGAGGCTCAATATCTGTCCCATAGACAGTATTAATAACTGTAGCAATGTCGTTTTCATCTACTTTTGCATACAATGTTCCATCAGCGTTTGCTTTTCTGATGATAGTAATACCACCATCATGATGCAATTTAGTGAAAAGATCGTCCAATCAAGACGCCTTCTTCTTTCTATCAACTTCTGCTGCAACCATTTTTTGAGCAAATTTGTTCTTGCTGTCAGCATCTGCAAGTACAGCGATATTTTTTGGTAACAAAACATTTCTAGCAAAAATAGGTTTTACTCTAACGATTTCAAACTTTTCTCCGAGATGTTTGTCGCTTTGCAAGAGGATAACTTCTATCGTCTTGTTCTCTAATTTTCTTCTTGGCATTGGTATATAAACAATAATTAAAAAGTATAACAAAAAAATCACGTGAAGACTATATAAGTATTCCCATATCAATTTCAAATGAAAATGAGAGGTTTTTTCAGTCTATAGTTTTTATTTATCATTTACTATTGAAATAAGTCAAGAGATTACTATGATAATAGGTAGTTTTACATTTTACGGTAAGAAAAATGACATACCAGGAAGATCTTGAAAAAAATGAGCTTAGTATTCGTGATGATTTAGAAAATTCAAAAAATTGAGAAATCACTATTAGTGATATGTTTAGTCATGTAGAAACAACAAGAAAAAAACTTTTGAATGCGATAATAAACATGTCAGACAGCGCTGATTTTATTGCTATGCTTAACAAGGAACAGTTAAATAAGAAGCAAGAAGAATACGAACTATTAAAACCCGCAGGATTTGAACATGCTCCTAAATCAGCTAAAAAAATGCGAGAAGAATTAAAAGATGATAATGATATAAAAGAACTTAAATGGCTTCAAGATAATATTTCACGAAATGTTAACCACACTATGAATATTATTCAACTCAAAAAAATATTCTGTAGAGATATTAGCTGAGAAAATAAGAGATTCACTCTTGCTCAAGCACAAGAATTAGAAAAAACTAATGTCTGATGATATAGACTGATGACTGACTATAATGATAGCGATAGTGAGGAAAAAGAAAAACAGAATGATTGGTATCAAGTGATAAACGTATTCAGCAATGGCGATGGAGATACATATGAATGAATCTCTATGTTTAGAGATATGTCATGATGTATTGGTAGATATTGGACAGCAACTAAGTATAAAAATGGAAAATGAGAAGAAAATCCAGGAATTGTTATGGGCAGAATACTAGACTCAAATAGCTGCCATAGGCATTGTTTAAATATAGAGGAAAATTACCGCGTCTGCGGGCTCAAGGACTCTGCGTAGAGAATGATTGATATTTAAACACATATAGAAAAAACGACCTTCTCAGTCGTTTTTTTCTTAAGTTTGCAATATATCTACTGCACGTCTCCTGTTCACTTGATAACAACATTTTTTATCTGGATACCTGCTTTTAAAAACAAGTTCTGTAAAGTATTTTGCGCATTGCTTTTTGCTTCTTGCAAGATATTTCCGCTCAATGCTTCTTGGATCATCATTTCACCTGCTTTTGCTCTGAGATTACTTTCCATTTGAATATCTTGAGGAGTTACAATTCAAAGTGTTGCACTTTTAGTCGTTCCCGTAAGACTTACTCCAAAAACTTGAGGCTCGCCTAAAACAATAGTTACGGTGCCGTCACGAGAAACTTTGATATCTCCGGTGACAACTTCATTGATCATATATCCAGCACTGACTTCTCCTGCGACATTCAAGACCATCTTGTCCTTGAATAATGCACTTCATACGATTTGATCTACGCCGATTCCTGGAATCATACTTGCTAATTGTTGCTCTCCTTCAATCGTCTTATTGAAGCTTTTTGTCGCGGTTTCTAGCTTATCTACGGACTTCAATTCTGTCATCACAGCTGCGGTAGTATGTTTGATGACGGTAGCTCATTTATATTGCAACCATATCCAAAAACCATATACACACACAAGCACAATAAGAAGTACTACAAGATATCTCAATAAGCGTTTCATGGACTAAAAAGGTAGAAGGTAAAAGGTTGAAGGTGAAAGGTAAAAAATAAACACGGGCATTTATTTTATTTAAAAAATTATGAAAAACAAATCAAAAAATAGATTCTGGATTTTTATTACGATTTTTATTATTTTTGGAACATTCTATTATAGCGCTATGAATTATTTTCACGGAAATAATTGAGTTCCTCAGGTATGTGTAGTAAAAAAATGTTTCGCTGTAGAACTTGCTCGCACACAAGCAGAACAAGAAAAAGGCTTGATGTATCGTCCGTCGATGTCCGAAAATAGTGGAATGCTCTTTATGCTTCCTAAGTCTGATATTTATAATTTTTGGATGAAAAATACCCGCATTCCTCTAGATATGATTCGAATAGATGAACAATTACGTGTGGTTCGTATCATCACTGCTCCCGCATGTCTTGCAGATCCTTGTCCAGCATTTAAACCAGAAATAGGAGCAAAATACGTCTTAGAAGTAAATGCATGAATCGCAATGAAGTGGGGAATAGTAGAATGAACTATAATGAGGTTTAAGAATATTAGGTAGTCGAAAGTCGAAGGTCCATAAAGTCGAAGGTCTAAGCTTCTAAATTATAAATTTTAAATTAATTATTTATTTTAAAATTATAAATTCAATCTTCTAAATTTTAAATTCTAAATTTATTCTTTTGCTCCCTCAGAAACTTCGTTTAACAGGAAAAGATGTGATATTCATCACAAGAAAAAGACAATATATAGGGCAAGGATTGTTTGGTTTTTTTTATATCAAACAATATCCTAGCATCAAAAACAATCAGTTTTCTTTTCATGTTACTATCAAATTGTCCAAAAAATCTGTAGCCAGACATATCGTCAAAAGGGCAGTCATGCAAGCTATTCAGCAAGATGATTTAGTAAAACATCCTATCAATAATTCATTTTATAAGATTTTTATAGTACTATCCAAGGTTCGTGTCTGAGAGATTGAAAAAAAAATTGCAAATTTTTCGAAAAAAGATATAATTAAACATATGCAAGAAGAGTTCAAAAAGGCATGGAAATGATTCAATACCAAACTCACTGCCAATACATAATCTATTTACTTGTTTATCGTGATCTTATGGCATTAATTCACAAAATTATTAAATGATGATCTGATTTTTTCAAATCCATAAAATCTGATAACAGGAAAGAACTTTTGGAGTTAGAGAGATTAGAAAAAAAAATAGATGAGCAACAAAAGCAAGATAAAAAACCAAATATGAAACCATTTGTATTTACCAACAGAATGTTTGTAAAATTTTGGGGGCTTGGAATATTAATAGTTTTTCTGTGATTATTTGTATATCAATCTTTAAGTATTATTTATCTTATTTTTATGGCGTATATAGTCGCGCTTGCCATAGAAGCGATAATCGGTCTTATCCAACAAAAAATAAAACATAGAGGAATCTCCATAGCACTTGCTTACCTATTTATTGTTGTTATTTTCTTAGGAGCTATGGTGTTTATTATACCATTTATTCTTAGTCAATTTTCAGACATCATAACGATGATGATAAGTAGTGTTTCTCATTTCCAGCAGACACTAGCTACAAAGTCTTTAATTGGTGTAATTCAAGATATTCATCGGCTCCCATGAGCACTCAAAAAGGCGTTATTAGATTCATTTAGTAATCCTGCAGTAGTTTCCTGAGTACAGAGTCAAATAGAACAAAACATTTCTCAAATAGTAAATCTAGGTACCTCTTACGCAAGAAATATTGGTACTATGGCAGTGAGTGCTGTGGGCACGTTTGTTAGTTTCCTTACACAAACTTCTATTGTATTGACGCTTGCGGTATTGTTTTCTATTCAAAAAGATGCAGTGATGAAATTTATTGCGGGACTTGGAGGAGATGATGGAAAGTACAAATATATCTTTATGAAACTGGAAAGAATATATAAAAAGCTTGGTATCTGGCTTAGAAGTCAGTTTCTTCTTTGTCTCTTTATCGGAGCTGCGATGTATCTCGCACTACGAATTATTTCAATGTTTGGTATCGATCTTCCACAGAAGTGAGCGCTTGCGGGTATTGCGGCGATGACAGAATTCATCCCTTATGTCGGACCAATTATCTGATGAATAGCAGCTGCAATGGTCGCTTTTATTCATTTTGGTATGTCTGGAGCATTAGTGGTAATAGGCGCAGTATTGTTTATTCAACGATTAGAAAATAATATATTAATTCCCTTATTGATGAATAAAACGCTGGGAGTAAATCCTGTCGTGATTTTTATCAGTATGATTATTTGAGCCTTGATTCTTTGAGTTATTGGAGTATTGCTTGCAGTGCCGATCGCAGTGATTATAACTCTTATTATGGAAAAGACATTTGAAGAATAATAGAAATCAACAATTAGCAAAAGTATATTTTGTTTTTTTTGTCCTCCTTTTTGACCAAAGGGAATCCCGTGGGACAAAGGAGGAGAACTACGAAGTGGGGGAGGATTTAAATCCCTCATCCGCAAAATGCGGATACCTCTCCCTTTACAAAGGGAGACAAAATAAGATAATTTAATTTCATAAAGAATTTCATGAAAAAAAGATTGCTTCGACGATACTTTAAACTGCTCGGTAAACTAGCTCATGCATACATCAACAAACATAGCCCACAGGTCATTGGAATCAATGGGAGTGTAGGAAAAACTTCCTGCCGTATGATCGTTTATCAGACACTCCAACAATTTCTTCCTAACAAAAAAATCTATACTTCACCAAAAAACTTCAATGGAGAACTCGGATTATCTCTCTCAATTTTTCAGATAGAAAAACGAGAACCAAATATATTCTGTTTCATCAGTACCTTAACAAAACTTATTTGAAAAAGATTTTTCGGATCCAAACCTTACGACATTATCCTTTTGGAGTACGGAATCGATCGTCCTGGGGAGATGGACTTTCTTTTGACGATAGCGAAACCGCATATAGGAATTTTTACCGCAATAGATTCAGTGCATTCAGAACAGTTTGGTAATCCAGCAGAGATAGCGAGAGAAGAAGTAAAAATGCTTAAGAATACCTTAGAAATTGGATTTTTAAACGCAAACGATGTTTATGCAATTCAGCTTAAAAAGCTTCTTGAAATCGATTATCTTAGCTATCAAACTGAAGGCAACGATATTAACGCCGATATTACTTTCAAAGACGAGAAGTTTTTTGTATCAGATTTTAAAGGGTGATTAGGCGTTCAATTCCATTTGCGAATCAAAGAAAAAAAATATAGTATCCAAACCAATATTCTTGGTAAGGCTAATTACGGATATATAGGACTAGGGCTCGCAATTGCAGGTATCCTAGATTACAAATATGCAAGAGCGGAGGCAAGAGCAGAAAATCCTATCTTGAGAAATGGATCGCAGGAAGAATTAAAACTTAATTATACCTTACAGCCAGGAAGATTGTCCGTCTTTCGTTGAAGAGAGAATAGCGTCATCATTGATTCCACATACAACGCTTCACCGCTCAGTGTTAAAAAAATTATCAATACCGCTCACAATATCAAAATGCAATTATTCCCTCAGAGAAAAATCATTCTTGTTTTATGAGACATGAGAGAACTGGGTGATCTTACGGAAAGAGAGCATAGAATGATTGCAACATATGTTTCGCAGGTTGCAGATCGTGTAGTTTTGGTAGGGAAATACATGACAGATTATTTAGCAGATGAACTAGAAAAAGTAGGATATGATAAGAGTAAGGTAGAAAAGTTTTATAATGCAAATATTGCTGGCAAGCATATCCAAAATATGCTCAAAGCGCCAGGTGACGAATATCTTATTGTCTGTAAATGAAGTCAAAATACAATATTCCTAGAAGAGGCAGTTAAGCATCTTTTACTCAATCCAGAGGATCAGAAGGAACTTACGAGACAGTCTGATTGGCGGTTGAGCAAGAAAAACAAGTTTTTAGGATAAGATAGTGGTTTATAGACTTCAACAAAAAATGCCCGGATAATTGCCGCGATTTTTTAATACTTGACATTATATATAAAAAATATATAAAGGGTTATGTGAAATATAAATAAAAACAATAATTAAAAATAGAAACAGTATGAACACAGCACAAAACGTAACGAATTTTTTGAGTAATCCCTCAAAAGAAAATTTTAATGCAATCAAGGGCAATGCCTGGGCATTAGGTCTGATTTACGCATTACTTGGTAATCAAACAGAATTAACTATTTTTTTCCAGACATTTGCACAATGGAAAAACCTATTTATTATGGTTGAAGGCAAGTTGCGAGAAGTTGCACGCAGAGAAATGCAATTTACTGCAAAAACATTTAAAGAATGGCACTATGTTCTTGAAATCTCCGTTAAAGGATCTAGTACAGGTATCCTTGAGAACATGAAGAAGTATGCCAAGACTTTTGAGCAATGGCAGATTATCTACATCCACGAAGTGGGTGGGGAAGCATCGCTCAAGGAAATGGCGAAACTTGCAAAAACGCTGCGGGAATGGGAAGCCGTTTACAATTACGCAAGTGAGCGTTCTTTCAAGACACTGTTGCGTATGGCAGAGAAAGAACTCTGTAAATTTGGAAAAACATTTGCACAGTGGGAAAAAATTTATTTCCCTTCATGTGGAAGCTTCAGAAAGTTTGCATTTATGCAGATGAAGAAGCTTGCAAAAACGTTTAGTCAATGGAAGGAGTTGCTTCATCATTCGCCAAGTTCTGAAAAAAAAGTCATCATCAAAAAAATGACTGAATTAGCAAAAACATTTAATCAATGGGGCCTTGTTTACTGTATTGGAGAAAAAAAAGCTCAAGTAGTAGCATTTAAAAAGCTTGGAAAATTTAAAAAATCATTTAAACAGTGGCGGGTGATTTATACTCATTCTCGAGGATTGGACGCGCTAGCACTTCAAAAAATGATTTCCAAAGCAAAAAGTTTTGAAGAGTGGAACTATCTGTATTCATTGACCAATGAAAAAACAAAAAAAATAGCGATACAAAAAATGAAAAGCTTCAAAAAAGGCTTTACCCAGTGGGAGCATATTTACAGGCATTCTTCTGGAAAGGTGAAAGCGTTAGCATCAGAAAAGATGCGCCTGTTCGTTTGTAGCTATTTATAATAGGGGTCCCGGGTATTTCCGGGACTTTTTTTTTCAATTAATCGCTTTGGACTTCCATCCAAAGCTAAAAATATATCGTCCCTTCGGGACTTATCAAAGATATTAATTTTGTTTTTCTATCGTTCAATTGTTCCATTCATCCATCGTTTCTACTCCTCTTCACTCTCCGTAGACTTTTTAATCAAAGGCATGAAGCGGAAATATTCGAGAAGTTGGAGTCCTGTAAATCTTCAAACAGCGATATTGAGGAAGAAAATCAGAAGCAATAATTCTGGAAATGCTAAGAGTAAATGTTTGAGTCCTGTTCGATAGAAAAGCCCATAAACAATAAAGGAGGTGAATAAGAATTCTAAAAAAGCAACTCGTCGTCCTGTGCTAAAAAGTTTAAATCATTCATTAAAAACCTTGTCGCTTATTATGATGATAAAAATCATCGGGAAAATAATAAATCCGTTTGCGAAGAGGGTAAAATCCAAAAGGGTAAATCAGAAAATATTATTTAATCAAAATATAAGAAGGATAAGAAAGAAATAGAAAAGAACTAAAAGTGATGTTTTGGTGTTGTGGAGAAGATACATCTTTCTGGTGAATAGTCCCATGAGTAATTTGGATACCAATCAAATGGCAAGAAGAGCTAAGCTAAAAGGTACCCCGAGTATTGACATAGAAATAGCAAAGAGGAGCGGACTATACATACCAAAGATTGAAAATCCAACAATTTGTCTCAAGATACTTATTAATAATGTGCCTAAAGAAAGAACAAGAAACATGGTGATGAGTTCTATCGGAAATCAATGATAAATTAAGCGATCTACAAGATAAGATACGGGGAGATATTTTGGTGTCTCTTGAAATGAAAGAGAGAAGGGAGTGATGTAGTCTTCTTGATTGCTGATTTTATTTAAAGATAGCGTTGAGAGAAAATTGAGAAGCTTGTCTTCGGAGAGGGTATATATTTTTGTAATCTCAATGGGTTTAATATATTTAGCTAACATTCTTTTAAGAAAAAATTTATTACTATTGGTCACGAGATAGATGGTTTTGTCTTTGAGATTTAAATTGTCGGAAACGTGCACCTTAGCAAGAAGTTGTAAAAGAACATCAAAATTTGAGGTATTGATAATCAAGATCTTACTTGCCTTTATGTCAGACATATTGTCCTTTATTTTTGTGAGTATATCTTCCTCTGAGAAGCTTTTATTGTCTGTGATAAAAATTTCTTGAAGTAATGTCCTTTGTTTGTCAAAATTTTGCTGGAATCAGAGATCGAATTCTTCTCACTGTGCTCAAAGATAAATTATTGTGTTGGTATAATTTACTCATTTAGTCGGGGCAGAGCAGTGTGTTTTTCAGTCACAAACAGCAGAAGTAAATTGTGCTGATGTGCTGTTGAAGAAGAATGCTGTTCACAAGGTTAAGAGAACGAATAAGCTAATTTTTTTCATGAAACAAAGCGTAATAAAGTAAATAACTTTTATAATTGTTTTGTTAGTATTCTATCATTTTTGATAGTATATCCATTTGTTAGATAGAAGGGTACCGCATATTTACTTGCCTTTAATACCAGAGATTTGGATCATAACTTCTTTGCGGCGCTTTCAAATGTTGATAATAATTTGCTTCCAATTCATTGTAAATGTCGTTTTTTGAGAACATAGAGATTAAGGATTTTTTCGCTTGTCCCTCTAATCATTCAAATTATAGTATCTCTATCTTTTGCTATAAAAAATAAGGGAGATTTTTGAAAAATAGATAGGGTTGCATTATAATCATATCATTTTCCATATTGAGAATTCATCTTTTTGATAAGACCATCTTTTGAATCTTTTAGATTAAATTCACAAAATACCTCATGAATTAATCCCACAATTATTTTAACTACCTTTTTATTGTCTAGATTTGCTTTTGTTATTTTCATAAGAGAGCTATCAAATAAAAATATGTAATGCAAATATATTAAATTATATAATGAAGATCTTCTATTTTTATTTTTCATTTATACATTTTTTCTGGGGTATTACCTGCTTGTATTCGTTTGTCGATTTTATCGAATCCATCAAGATAGATTTTATCTTTAAGGTATCCAGTTCATACATGCTCGGTATTGATGAGTCCTTTTTTGGATCTAATAATAGTCTTGAAAATTCATTCAAGCGATCTGTCAGGATAGATAAATCTAATGTATTCTGCCGCCTTACTAAAACTAAATTTTTGGAGTTCGTGAGTAACCATATATTTCTTGTAGAGAGAGATTTTTTCATAATCATCAGGCAAGACTTGATTAGCATTCCATATCGCTAATCCTTCCTCATCAAAAGCGTAAGATCATGTTCATGATTGTAATATTTTTCGTCCTGATTTTACTCCATTGAGGTATCTTATTAGATGGGTATCTACTTCATGAGCAAGAGTGGCGCGTAATCATTCTTCTTTAAACATTGCTGATTTTGAAATACTTATTTTTATTTGTTTTCCCATAATCACAGATATTCTAGAAAGTGTGTCATAAGAGAATACAATATCTACTCAGTAAATTTTTTTCTCAATCAAATATTTTTCTATCATTTTCTCTATTTCAGACAGTTTAAGTGCTTTTCATAAGATTCATTTTCTTACTCCAAATTCTTGTCTGTCCAGTATTTTTTCTTTAGATGTTTTGAGAAGATCATCATCAAATTCACCAAAAATCTTTTTATTGTAAATCGCTATGTCTTCAAAATCTTGTTTACTATAAGCAAGAATAAGATTTCTTCTCAATTCTATATCTTCAAGTTTTTCGAAGAAAAGCCAGATAAGTTTGCTTTTGAGTTTATGAAGTTGTGCTTGAAGTTTGTGTATTTCTTCTTTTGCTTGGAGCAGTTTTTGTTCGTCAGGTCGTTTATATTTGAAGATAGGATTATATTTTCCATGTAAGGTGATAAACTTATCCAGTTCTCCGAAATAATTAAGCGGTCTAAGCCTAGCAGAGAGATTAAATCTTTTGCTAAGTTTGTCTATCTTTTGATCTATTATGTGAAGTTCTGCTTCTTCCAATGGTTCAATATATTTTGGGTTGATAACGTCTATTTTGGCAAGTGTTTTATGAATGGGTTTGATAAAGTAATTACTAGCAGTTTTGTTTCCTAAGATGATTTTATTGTCGGATAAGCTTTCCATATTAGAAAATTTAGCTTTTTTGAGAGTTATCTCGTTTTCATAGAGATCAAGGTACCGTTCTCTTTTATTTTCTTTTATCTTATCAAACAATTTTTGTGACATATAATTTCCTGATTTGTTTAAATCTACTTCCACAATCACATCCATTATCTCTTCTTCTTCTTTTTCTTTGATGATGAATTTTGCGTGTTGTGAAAGATAGAGGATCTTGCTTTGTCAGAGCATATCAGATTTTTCAGGTGTGAAAAGGCTTTTTGCTATTTCTACTCATTTTTCTGGATCAGTTATTTTGAGGTCTTCTATTTTATCTAAGACGTTTTTTAGTTTTGTGTTACTAACTTTTTGTACTTCTAGTCCTGCTCTCGCATTGATTTCAAGAAGCTTAGGTCATTCGTTAGTTATAACTCGATCAAGGGCGAGATATCATAGGTTTACGAAATATTGTACCTTGGAAGAAAGAAACAAAATATCATTCCAGTAGGGAAGTTTTTTATTTTGAAAATGAGCAAATTTCTTAGGAAATTTGTTTTTATATATTTTGTTTTTCCAGAGGAGTGAAGTTATTTTTCCGCTTCCTACTTCAATTCAAAATCACAGTCCTCATTGTGCAAGATTCGCCTTACCCCCAGAACTTACAGTTGGCATCCTAATCATAGTAGCTACCGGCACAAGATTAAATACGATGACTCTTATGTCAGCCAAACCATATTCACAAAAATCCTTAAACAATTCTCCTGCAATAAGTTTCTCTTCGACAATAATTTTATCTCATCCAATTGTCATAGAATGTTTCCCATCGAGGATGTCGAGTAAGCGCCTCCTAAATTCTTGATCAGTAAGAAGTTCATTTCAGATTTGATATTTTCCATGATGATGATTTTGGTCTTGAAATTCTTGAAAAAACGCTTTTTTTATTTTTTCTCATATTTTTTGAAATCTATTTTTAGGTTTAGAAATCTCAATTATATTCTCTGGATCTTGTTCTTCGATATACTTTACAATATAGACCCCCTTTCATTTGCTTCATTGATTGGGTTTCACGACAAAGTTTTTCTTAGGCAAATAGGAGAAATAAAAAGCATAGAGCTCTTTACGGTTAGAGATGATTCAGTAGGTCTTTGCAAAAGGTATTCCTCTTTCTATAAGAAAATCCTTGGTTTGAAGCTTATTATTTGCCAAACGGATACCCTTTTTGTCATTGAATTTTTTGATGTAGAGAAGGTTCCTAGCATTATTCCCCAGGATTCCAAAATCAAACATGGCAGAGCATCAAGAATAAAAACGCCAAAGCTATAGGGAAAACACATCAAAAATCAATCTCTAGGGGAGTAAATCTCTCTTTTTTATTGCTATTGACATTTAATGTTAAATATGTATAAAAGAAAAACAAATAAATAAAAAAACCAAAACAATTATGAAAAAAATTATTAGAATTACCGTTATTGCCAGTATATTTGGTATTTTCGTAATCGCTGCCGTAAACAGCACGAGTTGTACCACCAAAACGGTATCCAAAGTAGAGATACTGAAAAAAACCGGACAGGAAATCCTAAAACAGGAAGCGGCAATGCTTCAGGATACCGTTCGAGGGAGTGAATATGACTGCGCTAAGCTTGCAAAAGCTGCAACTGATGAAGTGATGTTTACACTGTTCTGTGAGTTAAAACCAGAGCAAAATTCCCTTTATGAGGGAGATATTCCTAAGGTTGTAATAAAATATTCTGAGTATTGGCGTGACAAATATCATGCCAAAAAAAGAAAGATTTGGGAGAAACTTAAAGTGGTAGTAAATCCACAGGTTTCCAGAGTATGCCCAGCGTATTCTCAAAAATTACTGACGAGTTTAAATCAGTGCTGTGAAAAGACAGTAAAGGGGAACGGTCTTGGTTATAAGGCGATAAACCTTCAAGAGGAAAAAGTGAAAAATATATTTGTTTCTTATTCTGCCATTGCTAGGCAGTACAGAGACCAATTGTATGCTCACTTCTTTTCTCTTGCTAAGAGCAAAAAAGTGCTTGGGTAATTCCATTGTACTTTAAAGATATGAAGATGGGGTATTTGCCCATCTTTTTTTTAAAAATATTTTTAATATAGATAATCTTCATTATTATTTGTTTTTCTTAACGATATTTCAATTGAAATTGTTTTTAGCTTTAGTAGACTAGAGCTGACTTTATTTTTTTGTTTGTCTTGATGCAATTACATATCTATAATACACTTACTCGCGCAAAAGAACTTTTTGTTCCCCTGATGGAAGATCCAAACTACAAAGGTCCCAAAAAAGATTTCATCTGATTCTATTCATGTTGACCCACGGTATATCGAGATCCTACCATTGGAAATTACAGAGCTACTTTTACAGCAGATCTCATTAGAAATGTATTAAAAATTTCTGGATATAAAGTAAAAGCCGTCATGAATATCACTGATGTCGGACACCTTGTTTCTGATGCAGACGAAGGAGAAGACAAACTAGAAAAGGGATCCAGACGTGAAGGAATATCTGCTTGGGATGTAGCAAAAAAATATGAAAAAACATTCAAAGATGGGATGTCTTCATTACATATAGATCAATTTGATGTTATGCCAAGAGCCACAGACAATATTCCTGAACAGATAGAATTAATAAAAAATTTGGAAGAAAAATGATATACCTATAGTCTGGCATGAGATGGTATTTATATGGATACTAGCAAAGTAGAACATTATGGTGAATTGATGTGACCCAATTATAAAAAACGTTTGGCTGATCTTAATGCAGGAGAAAGAGTAGAGATGTGAAGTAAAAAAAATCCAACGGATTTCGCATTACGAAAATTTTCTCCCGAGAACGAACAGAGACAGATGGAGCGAGAATCTCCTCGATGAAAATGATTCCCCTGATGGCATATAGAATGTAGTGCTATGTCCACTAAATATCTTTGAACTCAATTTGATATTCATCATGGCGGAGCGGATCATATCACGATCCATCATCCTAATGAGATAGCGCAATCTGAATGTTGATTTCATGTTCATCCTTGGGTGAAATACTGGATGCATAATGAATTTCTTCAAGTAGATGGGGGGAAGATGAGTAAATCGTTGGGAAATGCATACAATCTCAAAGATATAGAAGCCAAGGGATTCTCTGGCTTAGATCTAAGATATTTTTATTTTACTGCACAGTACTCGAGTTTCCAAAATTTTACTTGGGAGCAATTAGAGGCCGCTAAAAATGCGAGAAATAATCTTATCAAAAAAATGCAGAAATTATTTGATGCGCACACCAAGATTATTCTTGATTTTGATTTTTGAATGTCATATGATGTATTCAAAGATGAAATAGAATCAAAATATGTCTGAGATGTCTTGGAAGATATGATAGCAGCTCTTGCTGATGATATCAATACTCCACAACTCCTGGCTATTATAAATCAATCCCTCAATTCATTAGATAAGGTAGAGGAGGTAGATATGAAAGATCTCTTCGTTGCATTCCATCGATTAGAAAAAAACTTACTTAAAGTGGGGCTCTTTGATCGAATTGGGCAAGAAACGGTCACAATAAAAGTTCCATCAGAGATTACCAATCTCGCAGATCAGAGAGTGCAAGCAAAAAAAAATAAAAATTATGGACTTGCCGATGATCTTAGAAAGCAAATAAATGATGCTTGACGAGAAGTGAAAGATAATAAAGATGGGTACGAGATAACTAAGTCATAATTTTAAATCGATTATCAATGAGAATGAAAATACTGAACACCATCCACGAGGATTACCATATGCATAGTATAAATTATTCCGATGGTATGAATACGATTGATGAAATAGTTCAATATGCGGGGAAAATATGACTTAAAAAAATTGTAATAACAGATCACAGTCAGCTTGCTCAAAATAAAGAAGGATTCGCAGTAAGAAATCGAAGAAGTAATAATAGAAGACGGAAGAATGTTTATAATGATGTGGATGTTTCCTTCGGTATAGAATGAGATCTCATTGATGATCAGTGAAATTGTTGTTTTGATATTCAATGACTTGAGCCAGACTTTTGCATTCTCTCTTGTCACAAAGAAGTATACGAAGGAGATCTAAAAAATATTACTCAAGCATATATTAATGCTATTCACAAATATCATAAAAAAATAAAATTTATCGGACATATCTGTAATTTTTCTACTTCAGAATATTTGGATATAGCTGCCATAGCAAATGTATTAAATCAGTATCAAATACCCATAGAACTCAATTGTGCGTATCTTCATAGCCAATGAATGAACTTAGAAAAATTTAATTCTTTGCTATCGCTGGTACAGGCGGGCGTATATGTAAATAGCGATATGCATACATTAAATGATTTTAATTTGAGACAAGCAGGATTTGATTATCTCAAAGGAAAATGATATTTATAATACAATTTATTCTTCATGAAAAATCGAAAAACCTTTCTTAAATGAATTTCTAGAAACGTTCTCTTGCTGTGATTGGTGAGTCTACTTACGGATTTGAGCTCGCAGATGGTGTTTCCTTTGATACCATTATTTCTTGCAAGCTTAGGTGCAGGTGCGACAGTTATCGGAGTTGTAGAGTGAGCTGCGGATAGTACTGCTGCGTTGTTGAAAGTGTTTTCGTGATATCTTTCAGATAAATTTAAAAAAAGAAAAATATTTGTTTTGGTTGGATATGCTTTTTCTACTATTACGAAACCCTTATTTGCATTAGCGAAAACATGGCCATCAGTATTGGTTTTCAGAGTTATTGAGAGAATAGGAAAGGGGCTCAGAGATGCGCCGAGAGATGCATTAGTTGCTGACTCGACGGCACCAGAATTTATGGGGAAGGCCTATGGTATCCAGAGAGCCATGGATGGGATATGATCAGTATTGTGAGCGGTTCTCGCATTAGTGTTATTCCCTCTTTTAGGATATCAAAATTTATTCCTCTTTGCTTTTTTTCCATGATTGATCGCAGTGATAGCAATACTGTTCGTCAAAGAAGCAAAGGACATGAAAAAAGAACAGCATCGAGAACATCTCAAGGTTCAGCCCAAAATAGAGATTCCAACATTAGGCGCTTCTATAAAGCTTTTACCAAATAATCTCAAACTATTTATACTAGTTTCAGCGCTTTTCGGTCTAGTAAATTTTGGCTATGCGTTCTTATTGCTTAAAGCAAAAAGTGTAGGAGCGACAGACCACAGAGCTATTGTTTATTATGTAATATTTTACTGAGTATACACCCTAATATCCACACCGGTTGGAATATTATCTGATCGTTGGTGAAGGAAAACGATGCTCTGGATCTGATATAGTTTGTTCTTATTAGTGACCTTATGATTAGCATTAGTTTCACAACTTTGACGAGTGATATCCTTTTTTGTTGTTTTCGGACTTGTGTTTGCTATCGTAGATGGAACTGAAAGAGCTCTAGTTGTTGATCTTGCAGGAAAAAATCAAAAGGGAACGGCATTAGGAATATTTCATACTGCTATATGAATTGTCGCACTTCCGGGATGATATATCCTTTGAATGCTTTGGGACAAATTTAATCCAGAAGCAACTTTTTTGTTTGCATTTGCAGTTGGTATTATCATTATGGTTTTGTTTAAATTCGTGAATATCAATAAACAAGAAAATATGATTTAATTATGTATTTTAAATTCTTAATTTATGTGTTATGATGATTATTGAAATTGTTTGAATGCCATCCCCAGAAACGCTTCTCTTGGAAAAGACAATCGAGAAGGCGATTAAAAAGCTAGAGCTGGAATGTAAAATTATAAAAATAAACGATGCAAAAAAAATTAAGGAATATAATATCATAACACTACCTGCTTTGGTGATAGATGATCATATTATATTCACTGGAAGAATCCCAGCTGCCAAAGAGATTCTAGATATTTTGCATGCTCGAAAATCAGCAGCTCATGGATGCTGTGGATGAGGATGTTGTGATGAAGAAGATGAAGATGCGGGTGAATGTTGTGGGGGATGATGCTGTAATTCGTAAGGAACGGTTTCAAACCGTTCTCTACAAAAAAATAAAAAAAAAGCGATTATTAATCGCCCCTACTACTTGATTACTATAATTTTTTCTCTTCTTCTTTTTTCTGATAGATAATTTTTGGATCTAAATTCACCGGGAAGTCTTCCATATCAAAAACTACCTTAAACGGAGAGTTTGCATTGTTTACCTCAGAATTAATTTCACTAAATTCTTCATTACCAAAGATAGCTTGAATTTTTTTAAATCAATTTACAAGAATAGGTGCTGAAAAAAGTGCTATATTTTTTACGATGTAGAGCAAAAATTGTAAGTCCGCAATCGCGTCATCTTTAGTCATTTCATTCTTATACTTAATCCAAGGTTCGGCATGAGTGATATACTCATTAGCTCTTTGTACGAGTTGATACCAGTCATCAAGGTATCATTTAATATCAGCTTTTTTTAGGTAAGCTTCTTCTATTTTTGATCCATCCCAGCCATCTTCAAAGTACTGGACAAGTTTGCTATTATTATTTTCTTTAAATACTTCTCGCTTTTTTTTATTAATTTTTCACGCAGTGATTCAATATTTTTTACATAAGCTGGTTACTCTATTGACCAAATTTCCTCGTCAACCAATCAGCATGCTTTCGTATAAATTTCCTAATCTTTCTACAGAGAAATCTCAATCAGCGCCGATAGGTACATCGTATAATAAATTGAAAATAAGGGCATCTCTATCATAGTCATCAACTACTTTTACAGGATCGATAACATTTCCAAGCGACTTGCTCATCTTCTGCCCATCCACGGTAAAAAATCCGGTAACGAATTCCGTGTCAGGTAATCTATATTCAACACTCATCAGCATTGCTGGCCAAAATATCGAGTGAAACCTAGCAATGTCTTTTCATAAGATGTGTACAATCTGTGTGTTGTTATCTCGGAATCATGATTCTCTAGAAACCGTAACATAATTAAACAAGGCATCATATCGGACATAACTTACTTGTTGTAGATCGAAGGGAAGCGGAATTCAAAATTTATTTGTTTCTCTAGAGACAGAAAAATCTTCCAGTCCGCCATTTACAAATGATTTCATCTCATTAAATCTATATTCAGGAAGAAGAAATTCAGGACATTTTTTATAAAAGTTCTCTATTTTTGCCTGGTAATTTTTGAGCTTAAAAAATCGATTCTTTTCTGTAATTACATCAGGTTTTGTAAGGTGATCAGGACAAACAAGTGCTCAATTTTTTTCAATCAAATCTTTTTCTGTCTTAAATCCTTCGCATCCCACACAGTAATATCATTTATATTCTCATTCGTAAATATCTCACTTGTCATAAGACTTCTGGAGCATCTCTTGGACGAGATGTTTGTGATTTTCTTGTGTCGTTCTGATAAAATCCGTGTAAGAAATCTGTAAATGTTTCCAAACTCATTCTCGTTTTTGGCCCATTTCATTTAAATATTCCATAATGTCTTTTCATTCAGCTTGTGCTTGTTGGACTATCTTCTGGCTATTCTCATCATTTCCCGTAGAAAATTTTACTTCATATCCGAGCAATCTCTTGTATCTCGCAAAAAAATCTGCAATAAATGAGCTATATGCATGTCAGATGTGGGGATATCCATTAGGATAATAAATCGGGGTAGTGATTAAGAATTTCTTCATAACAAAGACTTTAGGGATAAATATGATCTTTTAGCTAGAGCTAGCTTATATAAAAGCGAATTTGTTTCAAGGGTTAAGAATAAATGACTTATTGTGTGGCTATTGTATATAAGGTTGACAAATAGATATAAAATGTTATATACTAACATATCAGGCTATTAGTTTTATGGACACATATGAAATTACCTCCTAACCCATCTTCTCAGCTCAAATTATTTTCTTCACACCACACAAAAACACCGATGGAGATAATTTCTCAGTTAGAAAGAATTCATTACAGATACAAAAGATATAGCGAACTCTCTGCACTTCAAATTGCTGAAATTTTAGAAACATTTAAAAAAGTTCAGGCAGTTGATCAAAACAAGTTTCATCATAATCTTAATGCACTCAAAAGTTTTAATAAAGTAAAGGAAACTAAGTGGGGGATTGCAGAATATCTCTACATAAGTCTCAAAAGATCTACGGGAAAGAAAAATATATCTTTAGTTCGCCCGGATTCGTTTCCTAAAATTCAAAATAATATAGATTTGCTACAAAATCTTTGATTTTCTCCTGAAGAATTAAACTATTATCTCTTTAAGAGTATGCAACTAGTAAAGGATGCTTACTTGGGGTATTCACCATCAAGAAATAAAAACCATATTGATTGGTTAAAAAATGATCTTGCTTTGTCAAACGAGCAAACAAGGATTTTTATACACCAAATACCTGATTTCTTCTACTGTCCTCTAGAAAAGTATCAAGAAAAAATATCTTGTTTGCAAAAATTATGATGCGGAAAGGAGGATATTATAAAAATCATTAGTTCATTTCCTTACTGTTTAAGATACTCGGAAAGTAAGCTTACAAAAACCTTTCAAAAGCTTTCTGAAGTTATATTGACCAACTCCAAAAAAGTGCTTTTAGACTATCCTCATCTTTTTTATTTTAATACAAATTCAGAATTTTTCCAGAGACTCGTTGTGTGACTTTCTAAATGAAACAAGAGGTATCAAGCCATTATTGAGAGAATAGCAGGGGGTTTTTCTTATAGAGGCATTGGTAAAAATCATTCTCCTACAGCCCTTTCTATCGATACATATCTCCAGGGGTTACACACAGAAGAATATAAAAGATATTTTTCATTTAACCCTGAAGAATCAAAAAAAGCATTCACAAAATATAAAGAATATGTTTTTGCTGAATGTTTGAAATATCTATCTCTAGGAGAACAGCAGTCTATTATGAAAATACATACCAAGACACAGAAGGAAGTTAAACTTTCTAAACAAGAGTCCCTCGCATTCGAATATATCAAAAGCAAAATAGAAAAAAAGAATCAGCAATGCTACAATGATCTTTTAAAACTTTTTAATTACAAAGAAAATATAAAAAAAATAGAAAATGAAGACCTCAGTCCGGATATGGAAAATAGTGATGATATTTCATTTTAGTTAGATTTTTGTACACACCAAAATATATCCTATTGTTACACCCTCTTCACGAATAGGTAGGACGTAAAGTTCAAAAAAATTCTTTTTAAGTATTTTTTCTAAATCTTGTATCCTATGATTAAAAAATTTAATTCTAAACTGATCCTTATCTTTTTTCCAAATGAATTCACGTCTTTGGATGAAGTGTCCGATGATGAATACTCATCATGTTTTTAATATTCTATAGGTTTCTCCAAACAAATGATCCACATCTTCGATGTGCTCAAGTACAAAAAAACTTGTTGCTAAATCAAAAGATTCATCAGCGAAGGGGAGGGTGTCTTCTAAGTCACAAACCACCTTTTCTACATTTTTTCCGGGATGTTTTTTTAATAATTTATCAGCAATATCACAAGCAACATATTTTTCTGCTTTCAGTGGCGCAAGAAATTTATACATTCTTCCATCACCCGCACCAAGATCAATAATATGTAAATTTTCTTTATTTCTCGGCAAAAATTTAACAAAAACACCTTTTTCAAAACTATCAAGGTGTTTGTGATATGTCTGGTACTGATCAGCTATAGTATTATATCCAAGCTCAGGACCGTGGATGAGAATATGTTTTTGGTTGTAGGACATGAAAGAAAATTTAGAATTTTCCACCTTCGTGGATAAAAGAATGTAGAATTTAGGCTTCGAGCGAAGCGAAGTCCCGCTTTAGCGGGATAGAAACAAAAAAGTGAATTTATAATTTTAAATTTGGGATTATGTGGTTTCTTTTTTTACTCGTTGTTCGTAGCCACTATTCGCCTCTATATTTAGTTTTATAATGCAGGGTAAGTCGTAGGAATGATTTTGAATGATTTCTTTCTGTATCTTCTTTCGATGTTTATTTTGTGTTTTATACAAAGCAACAATTTCTTTTGTAGATTCTTTCTTGCCTTTTCGATAGTACATACTCTCAATGGGGAAGAAATTTGCGCAAGCGATAAGATGCTTATCTAAAAGCATATTCGCCATTTGTTTCGCTTCTTTTTTGTTCGGATATGTACTATATATAATAATATACGTCATAAACTTCTAATTAGAAACTAAATTTCTTTTTTGTTTTGTCTCCTTTTGCAAAGGGAGAAGCCGAAGGCAGAGGGATTTGTAAACTAAATTTCTTTTTAAATCCTCCATCCGCAAAATGCGGATACCTCCTCCTTTGAAATAAAGGAGGACAAAATGCTTTAAAAGAAAGTCTTATTTGTTTCTTCACTACTTTTTTCTTTCGCTCTATCCAAAAACGGTTGCATCTTTTCTTCTATATCTGGACTTGGAGTATGGAGATATTTGCTGAGTTCTGTGGTCTTTTCTGCTGCCTTCTTCAAGTGCACGTAATATTTGCTCAGTTCAGAAACAACATCCGAGAGATCATCATTTTTTTCTAATAGTTCCATAGTTTTCTGTTTCAGAAGCGCATTTTGCTGAACGTATTCATCAAGTTCATGGCTAAGATATTCAACTTCTTTTGCTGCATCTTTGAGGTTAGACCTTAGCTGATTGACAGTATCTTTATGTTGATATCTGAGATAGAATACAAAATATCCTATCAATCCACCAGCAAGTGCCGCTAAAATAATATATCAAGGCATCACGTAAATTATGAATTAAAAATTACAAATTAGTTAGAATATAGTATTTAAGAGGAGAAAATCAAACAAAAAAAACTCCTCCGCTTAGCGGAGGAGTTCCCTTTAGGTATTCTGTTTTTCAATTAAGATTTTTTAACAGCACCTTTGAATTCAGAACCAGCTTTGAAAGTAACTACTTTCATAGCAGGAATCTTGATTTTTTGACTTGGATTTTGTGGATTAACACCTTCTCTAGCTTTTCTTTTAGAAGCTCTGAAAGTTCCGAATCCTTGGATTCTTACTTCTCCAGATTTTTTAACTCCACCGATAACAGTTTCGATGAATGAGTTTACTAATTCAGAAGCTAATTTCTTAGAAACACCTAATTGTTCTGCTAGGCTAGCAATAAGAGCTGTCTTTGTCATTTGTACAAATAATTACATAATAAAAGGTACTGTGTACATCAATGATATTAGCATACAGGGACTGTATTTCAAGAGATTTTTGATTAAAAACACCAGATTATTGTGTGCATAGATATAGCAGACAAGAACTACCATTACTCGTTTTTTTATGGTATCCATAGATGAATTAAGGTTGACATTTTTATAATTAGATACAGCAAAAAACTACTTATTAAAAGTAAAGCCCTGCGGTATGCAGGGCTAGAAAACGGTGTCAGCTATATATAGTATAAAGTTTATACGTCTGATATTTTTTATTATCTAGCTATGAATTATTTTCAAGAAGTTTTTTTAATTGTTTGATCGCTCTAGAAAGTCTTTGTCTA
Source organism: candidate division SR1 bacterium (assembly GCA_026397475.1). Lineage (GTDB taxonomy): Bacteria > Patescibacteriota > Gracilibacteria > Absconditabacterales > Absconditicoccaceae > CAJBLF01. The sequence continues at coordinate 91,950 of JAPLUT010000004.1, forward strand.
ATCATATCGTTTGATGATCATGTTATTGAGACAATTTCTTCATTTGTTTTTTCTTCTATAAATTTGAAGTAGATAATTTCTTTGCTTATATCATCAAGTTTTTTCATAGCACTTTCTATCTGTTCAAACTTAAAATCATTTTCCAAAAGTTTAGTAATATCACTGTCATCCATCAATGTATCTTCGAATGCTTCACCCTCATCATTTGTTTTCAATTCCGTGAATGGCATATCAGAATTTTTTTTGAAAAAATCCTTTATAGTATTTTTAAATATGGTTCGGAAATATGCAGTAAAGGATTGATCCTCCTTATATGACTTAACTCCTTCCCAAAATTTTACATAAAAATCTGAAATAATATCTTCGGCATCTTGTTTACTGATAAAGTAGTTCGCGTTGATATAACGGAAAAACATATCAACCGTTTGAAGATAGAACTGGTTGAAGGCGTTTTGGTCTTGTTGTTTTAGATTTTTTATATGCTCTGTATCAAGTGTAATCACTCTAACTTCATAACGAAGTAAAAAGTAGTTTTGATAGTAAACAATACGATTTACATTGTTTTTTCTAATATGATCTCATGGTCTTCTTTGTCTTTGAATGCTTCGGATGATATTCCTCCTATGCAAGTAAATACTTCTTTGAATGTACCATCATCATTTCTATCCAAAGAAAGCATAGGCAAAGATATTTTATCTATTTGGATATATTTGTTTCAAGAAATGATATTGCACTTACATACTGCACAAGCGCCTATTCCACAAGAAGTAGGAATTTCTATTCCATTTGTTTTTGCGATTTGAACAATACTTTGATTGTCTTCAGCTGGGAATGTTCCTATTATCGTCCCATCAGTATTTTGAAGTTTGATAGTTACTGTCATGACATAAAATATAATTTAAAACTATTTTTTGATCATACCATCGAGAACTTGTTTTGCTTTTTCCAGTTGATTATCAATTGCGCCACTTAAGTATTTGCTGGAATCAAAGTCTATAAGCACATCAGGAGCTGCTCAGGTAATGTCTATGTTCTCTCAGTTTGGAGTATATCGTTTTCCTACCGTATATTTAAGCGAAGCGCCATCACTAAATTCATCGATAGTTTGGATAGATCATTTCCCAAATGTCTGTGTTCCAACCAATTGTGCTCCTATGTCTTCTCTCAGTGCTAATGCAATTATTTCTCATGCAGAAGCAGTTAATCCATCTACAAGTACTACCATGGGGAGATTCTGATAGTCAGTATATCATTCTGAAAGTAATTTTTCATCTTCAAACGTAGTATATTTTGTGCTTACTACGAGTTTTCCTTTAGGGATGAAATGTGATGAAATCTGTACTGCGACAGGAAGAAGTCCTCCTCAATTTCATCTCAAATCAATGATGATTCATTGAATCTGTTGTGATTTAAAATCATTTAATGTTTTCTTTAAAAGATTTTCGGTTTCTTCTCCTATGATAGAGATATTGATATATCATATCGATTTTTTATTAGCTCAATCAATAATTTTTCCATTGACGGAAGGAATGACTAATTTATCTCTCGTAATTTCTTTTTCCAAGATATCTTTTTTCCCATCTTTAGAAATTCTCTCTATGGTAAGCTTTACCTTGGTTCATTTGGGTCATCTGATTTGACTAACCGCTTCGTTGGCATCTATGCTTTTAGTAAATCAACTATTTATCATCACAACTCTATCTAACATTCTGAGTCATGCGTTAAATGCTGGTGATCACTTAATGATTTCATCTATTTGTATGTAATAATCTTTTTTACTAATAACCGCACCTATTCCTTCAAAATCTGATGAGCCCTTGAGTTCTTCTTGAAATCAAGAATTTTGCTCGCTATCCATATATATAGTATATGGATCATCAATAGCGTTTACATATGCTTTGAGTGCACTGCTCAGCATTTTTCATGTATTAAGTTTATCTATATTATAATAAGAGGATTCAAGTACACTATATACCGTATCAAAACGTTCATATTTTTTGCTGCCCAATCAGAGGTCTTCAGCATGTATGACATTTTTTATCGATGAAATAAGCCCATCAAAATTAAGTCTTCATTTCTGGATAAGTGGCTGCTGTAATGCATTCCACTCATGCCCAATCTGCAAAATAAATCAGCCGAAAAATGCTCCTAATATAAATAAGATAATCAATCTACTTTTTTTCATGCTATAGTAATAGTATAAGGATTAAATTTAAATTATGCGTTAGTAACGTTTTCATAGACTTCAAATATAGAATTATCTTTTACAAATACAACATCAAGTACGTACTCTTTGCCTGTAGGATGAGTAAGTAAATAAAAGTTGATAGTATGCTTTACATGTCCAAGTTTTTTGAGAGTAAGGTAGCCTTGGAGATCGTCCATAGAATCAATCACCTTTACCTCGACGAAGGTCAGTATATTATGCTTTTGGAAAATCAGGTCAAGCTCTCATCACTGGATTGTATATTTTCTCTCTATAAGTGTATGTCAGTGATTTTGGTAGTATTGTGCTACAAGTTCTTCTCATTCATCTCCTTTTTCTTTTTTGTACTTCGTGTTCATGTTCTTCTTGGTAAAATAAATTTTACTGAGCAAATATTTCATTTACCTTATCTCGATTGATGCATTTCCAGATGTTCGTAACGTATTCAACCCTACGATTTTGATATTTTAAATAATATGCATGTTCTCGTACATCTATAGTAAGCAAAGCTTTTTTGTCCATAGTCAAAGGACATCATGCATTGCTAGTATTTAGTATTTCTAAGGTTCAATCAACATGTTGTACCAACCAAGTTCGTCCTGATCAAAAATTTCCTACAGCACTTGCAATCATTGCTTCTTGAAATTTTTCAAAACTTTCTCGTGTAGCAACAATTGCATCTAATATTTTACCTGTAGCTAGAGTGTTTTCTTTTGGTGCTTGAAGTTGATTTCGATAGAAGGTATGATTCCATATCTGTGCTGCATTATTGAATATGGGTCAGTTGCTAGTTTTAATAATGTTCTCTAGAGATTCTTTTTCATACACAGTACCTGCAATAAGCTCGTTGAGCTTGTTTACATATCATTGATGGTGTTTTCCATAATGAAGTTCGATGGTTTGTGTGTCAATAATTGGTTCTAATGCACTTACTTCGTAAGGAAGTTTTTCTAATGTTATCATGATACTATCATACAAAATAAAATTTTTGTTCCACAAGCGATTGTACAGGTTGGGGAAATGTTTTCAATAGATTTATCTTTTTGATAAATTCCATTATGCAAAACGGTGGAAAAAAGAAATGGATTATATATAGTAGTATAACGATGGAAAAAATAATTCTTCAGCTCTTCAAAGCAAAAGCCAAAGATCGTGATCTTGACCTTCTTACCCAGTTCAAGAGGGATTTTTCAAAAATAAATAAGTTACCAGATCTTCCTTCCAATATTCAGTTGTTGCAAGCTTATTATATGCTTCTTAAAGCCAAAAAAATTGTCAAAACTCCTCAGATAGAACAGCTTCTTAAAAAAAAGGGGATGAGATCTCAGTCAGGAATCGTTTCTGTACAGGTGCTTACCAAGCCATTTTATTGTCCTGGAAAATGTATTTTTTGTCCTAATGATCCGACCATGCCCAAGAGTTACATAAAATCTGAGCCCGGTGCTATGAGGGCATTGATGAATAAATTTGATCCCATTAAACAAGTATATAATAGATTGCTTTCGCTTACTCTAACCTGACATGAAACCGATAAAATAGAGCTGATTGTTCTTTGAGGAACCTGGGATGTGTACCCCAAAGACTATAAAATAAAATTCATTAAAGAACTCTACGATGCGTGCAATACTTTCGATGAATATTTCGCGAATATAGAAATGTCTGCAACTCAAAAATATGCACACACTACAATAGACGATACCAAGAAAATAAAATATTCAAAAGATCTCAAACAAGCGCTCAAAAAAAATGAGACTACTGCTCATAGAATTATAGGACTCACGATAGAAACGAGACCAGAATATGTTACAGATATTAATTGCCAATTCCGACGTGAGTTTGGAGTAACAAGGGTAGAAATGGGAATCCAATCGCTTGATGATAAGGTTCTTGATATGAATAAAAGAGGTCATTCTGTCCAGCAATCACGTAATGCCTGCCATAAGCTCAGACAATATGGATTCAAATTCGCATTACATGTAATGCCAGGACTTTATGGTTCTAGTTATGCAAAAGATTTAAAAACATTCAAAGATTTATATTCTGATCCTTTCTTCAAACCGGATGAAATCAAATTTTATCCTACATCCGTCATCCCCGACACGGAACTTTTTGAACTTTATAAACAAGGAAAATATAAACCTTTAGAAACAGAAGATATTAAAAAACTTATTAGAGAAGTGTTTTTTGAAGTTATTCCGCCCTACACAAGGATTAAACGTTTGATCCGTGATATTCCTGCAAATGAAATCGTCGCATGAAGTACGGTAACAAATTTATCACAGTTAATGCATACTCAATTACTCAAGGAGCAAAAAATCAAGCCTTGAGCACGAAAAAAATTTTATCAAAGATTGTACTGAAAGTATACTCTCTATGTCTCTCTACAAAAAGCACTCAAAGACGAACTAGCAAAGATTGTGGAGAAAAGTGATGAAATACACACCTACCTCATTGGAAGTCAGCCTGATGTGAAATCATTCAGAAATTATGTTTCCTTGGATACGAGAAGTAGAGAGATTAGGAATAAATTGAAAACAGAAAATAGCAAAGAGAAGTCTTTCGTGAATATGGTTATTAGAAAATATTTGAGTAGTGGGGGAGTAGAGTACTTCATTAGTTGTGAAGACGAGATGGGTTTTCTTTATGGATTTACTAGGCTCTTATTAATTGATCAAAAAAATATAATTAATATTCCCTGATTAGGGAAATCTACAGCTCTTATTAGGGAGCTCCATGTCTATGGGCAAGTAGAGTGATTGGAAAAGAAAGTTAAAAAAAATAGCAAGGTTCAACACAAGTGATTCGGGAAACAACTGATGGAACTGGCAGAAGCAATTGCTCATCAGCACAAATATAAAAAGCTCTCAGTTATTTCCGGTATCGGCGTGAAGGAGTATTATAAGAGATTATGATACAAATCTGAGGGAACGTATGTAGTAAAAAAATTAGTCTAAAAAAAATCCGCTAGAGTATTTCAGCGGATTTTTTTGTTCTTAGTTTTCTATTGGCCATTCCAAACCGCCTCGAAGAATCAAGAATTATCTTTATTCTTTAGGTCAATGGTAACTGCATATACATTATATTTTCGATGTATTTTTTCTTTATCAACAACATTGTATCAGTTGCTTTTTAGTCAATCTAAAACATCTTTTAGTTCTTTTTGACTTACGCCAACTATCACGGTTTCTCATTTTCTAGTAGAGGCGATCACTTCCTCTAAATCTGCAGAATTTGAAAGAGGATGCATGTAGATGGCTTCTCATTCACCGATATCTTTTCCAACAGCATTATAGATAAGTGATAAACTTTTAGTTTCTTGATTATTTTCTTCGCTCATTCTAAGTACTATATTTTTTCCACGTTCATGAGAAAATACTTCTTGAATGAGTTTCTTGAATTGGGCTTTTGCTACTTGCGTAAGTTCGCCAAGCTTTTCTTCTCCTGGAGTTACGTAAATGATTTTCTCGACAGCCATGATAATCATATAATTTTTTATAAAAATTAGGATAATAATTTATAATTATTATAGAATAAAAGTCAATAGAGGCGAAAAGATTGACATTAAATGCCAAATATGTATAAAATGTATAATAATTTACATAGTAAACTTCCTATGAGCTTTAAAAGAACTTGAAAATATCTTCTCCTTGCATCATGATTGTGGCTTTCAGCTAAGCTCACTCTAGATAATTTTAACGATAGCAAAGAAAAGCACTCAATTGAACTATTTCTTGCTTTACGTAACAAAGAAACAGAGTCAGTCCGTTTTAAACGTCTTGAGGAAGAAAATAAAGATAAAAAAGCATTAAATGATTATCTGAGAAGAATGCGTGACATTGATGGACTGAAAAATATTGCGTATGATCAAGAAAAAGAGATAGCTGATTTAGAAAAGCAGAAATCAAATTTAGAAAAGCAGAAATCAGATCTCGAATATCGTTTACAGATGGGAACATCGTATTCATATACAGAAACAGTAGGAGATAAGTCTCCTTGGGGAGCTACTACTTATGAACATGAGGATGAAACTACAACACAAATATTAAAAGCATTGAGTGGATTTGATACCAAGATACTCTATCCAGATACGAGCAAAGAGATAACAGGAGATGAGGATTCTCTTATGTACAAGACAGTTCGAGCAATGCATACAAAATATATGAATCCAAAGATAGCACTAGTAAAAAAATTTAACGAAAAAAATACACGTGCGACGTATGTTGCGATAGCAGACAGTATGTGATTACAAAAAAATATTAGATCTGATAAGGCATTGAATCAAAAGTATTATATAGAATCCTGGTTGGCTGAGCTTGCTCATGCATATCAGCTAGAAAGAGATGGACTACAATTATTTAAAGAAAGAACCTATGAAGATGATTCTTTGGTGAAGGCACAGGGAAAAATATATGATAATACTTATGATATCCCATGAACTATAGAATATGAAGCGCATCATGATATTGAAAAGGCATTAAAAAAAGAATTCATTACTACATATATATCACTGTGTGATACTAATAATATTGATCAACTTCAAAAAATTTTTGTTTTAAATTCTGATTTTTTCGAGAATTATTCTAATCGCAAAGAGGCGATAAAATATTATGAGGAGATAACTAGAACGTGATACAGAAATGATATGAAGAGAATCACGGAATTGAAAAACAAATCTACAGAAAAACAAAAAACCTCAAACTAACAAAAAAAACGCCCATCTCGAGGCGTTTAAAGAATTCAGAATTTAGAATTTATAATTCACTTGTCCTCGAATGAGGAGAATTTATAATTCAGAAATTATTTTTTTCAATTCTGAATTTTGAACTCTGCATTCTGCATTCATTTTCCATTCTGCATTCATACTACGTATCAATTTCTTTAACAGTCTTCGCATGTGTTAAGATAAAATGCTTCCTTGCTTGCACATCTTCACCCATAAGAATTCTGAATAGTCTATCTGATTCTTCTGCATCTTCTACAGTCATTTGTTTTAATGTTCTATGCTCTGGATTCATTGTAGTATCTCGAAGTTGTTCAGAATTCATCTCTCCAAGACCTTTATATCTTTGGATTTCAGTCTTGTCTTTGTCAAATCCATACATTTCTGGGGTATGTTCTTCATCATAAATATAGGTCTCTTTTTTCCCTTGAGAAAATTTGTAGATAGGAGGACAAGCTGCATATACATGCCCATGTTCAATCAACGGTCTCATAAATCTGAAGAAGAATGTTAATAGCAATGTTCTAATATGTGCTCCATCAACGTCGGCATCGGTCATGATAATGATTTTGTCATATCTCAAGCCTTCAAAATCAAAGTTATCTTTTACTCAAGTACCAATAGCAGTAATAAGGGCTTTTACTTCATTATTTGCCATGATTTTTTGGATCACTGCTTGTTCAGTATTTAAGATTTTACCTCTCAAAGGTAAGATGGCTTGGAAATTGCTATCACGTCATTGTTTCGCAGTACCTCACGCTGAATCTCCCTCGACAATATAGATTTCAGTTCATTCTTTGTTTTTTCTAGCACAATCTGCTAACTTTCCAGGAAGCACTCCTCATGCTAATATGTTTTTTCTCAATACCGTTTCTTTAGCAAACTTGGCTGCCAATCTTGCTCTTGCTGCAAGCTCTACCTTTTCAAATATTCTATCAAATTCTCCTTCATGCTGGACAAAATAGTCTTTGAGATATTCGTACACTATTTTTTCCACTTCAGGCCTTACATAACTATTTCAGAGCTTTCATTTTGTCTGTCACTCAAATTGAGGTTCAGGGATTTTTACCGTAACGATAGCATATAATCCGTCGGTAACATCCGAATATTGAAATTCTCAGATTTTTTTATTAATCTTATCTTTTTCTTTTCCTACTTCATTGATAATATTTAATAAGGCTGATTTAAATCCAAGGACATGACTTCCTCCATCGATGGTTGGGATATTATTTACGAAAGAGAGGATATGATCGTTACTCGTATTTACAAACTCAAATGCAATTTCAGCCAAACAATCTTTTCCTTCTACCTTGAAATAATGTTGAGAAGAAAGCGCTTGTTGAGATCCTACAAGGTTAGTTAACCAGGTTTTGATTCCTCATTCAAAATAAAATCTTTGTCTAAATCCTGTTTTTTTGTTGATAAAGTTAAACGTAATTCCAGGTGAAAGGTATGCAGACTGTTTCAGTCTTGCAATTTCAAAGGTTTGAGAAAATTCTACTGTTTCAAAGATAGTCGCATCAGGCTTAAAGCTTACTGTTGTTCCTGTTTTTTCGGTTGCACCTATTTCTTGGATGTCGCTATCAGGTATTCCTCTTTGAAATCTCTGGAAATATTCTTTTCCATTTTTATGTACGGTTACTTCTAATCGTTCACTCAATGCATTAACGACAGAAGCTCCTACTCCATGAAGTCCTCATGAAATTTTATAGACAGATTTGTCAAATTTTCCTCAGGCATGCAATACCGTAAAAACTGTCTCCAATGCGGATTTTCCTGTTTTTTCGTGTTTATCGATAGGAATACCTCTTCCATCATCATAGATAGTCACGGAGCCATCTTCATTGAGAGAAGTTGTGATAGTAGTACAATATCCTGCCATTGCTTCATCAACAGCGTTATCAATGATCTCTTGTATAAGATGATGCAACCCTTTTACATCAGTAGATCAGATGTACATTCATGGTCTCATTCTCACAGGTTCCAATCATTCCAACACTTTGATGTGGGAGGCGTCATAGTCTTTTGAATTCAATTCTGCCATTTTATATTAAATAAATAAATGAATGATGTATAATTAATGATCCCTCGGGACAAGTGAATGCTTTTGGTATTTTTTTATTATAATAAATAGCTTCCTACATTTTTAATTATTCATTATTAATTGCTTTTTAGTCGTCAATATAATCATCGTCGTCAAATCTACTCATATAATCATCTTTCTCATCTTCATCATCGTCATCATCTTTTGCTTTTCTTCACTTCTTTTTTTTCTTTCCTTCACCAGCCTCAAGCTTAGCAATATCATCTTCGATTCCAAGTATTTTTTGTAATCAAGTATGCTCTTTGAGTTTTTGAATAACCTTTTGTTCAATCTGTCTTACTCTTTCTCTCGTAACATTAAATTCTTCTCCTACTTGTTCCAAAGTATATCTTGGCCCATCGATTCCATATCTCATCTTTACAATCTTTGCTTCTCTATCATCTAACATTCCAAGAATCATGTCGAGATTGTTTCTTAATGCGTTTTTTTCTGCGAATTGATCAGGTCTAAGCGTATTCCCGTCTTCAATAAGATCGGCTAGGGTATCTCTTCCTTCGTCTCAAACTTCTCTATCGAGAGATACATTTCCAAAGATTACTTCTTCAAGTTTTTTGATTTTTTTGATGGGAAATCCAAGTTTTTGTCAGATTTCTTTTGACGTTGGCTCTCTTCAAAGTTTCTGGAAGAGAAGTTGGTATGTCTTATTATATGAATTAATTTCATCAATCAGATGGACAGGTATTCTTACATGTTTCGTCATATCTGCGATAGCTTTAGTAATACTTTGCTTAATCCATCGCGTAGCATACGTAGAGAATTTAAACTCTTTTTCTGGATCAAATTTTTCTATCGCTTTAATCAATCCAATATTTCCTTCTTGGATAAGATCAGAAAAACTCAATCTCGATCAGAAGAATCTTTTCGCTATACTAATAACCAATCTTAAATTGGACTCTATTAACCTTTTTTTTGCTTCGTCATCGCCTTTTTTTACACGCCTTGAAATATCTCTTTCTTCTTCAGAGTTTAATAAAGGTATTTTTGATATTTCGTTAAAATATAACTTGATAAAATCTTTGTGTTGTGCTTCAGAAGTATTTTTTTTGGTGTCGTACAATTCTATTTTTCAGAGTTTGCTTTCTTTTTTTGCTTCTTGAGCCTCTTTTTCTAGAATCTCCTCGATAGTAAGCATTTTAATGCCTAACTTCTCAGCTAATTCATAGAATTTTTCAATCATTTTGATGCTAAGATCCATGTCATCAACATCTGAAATCACATCTTCTTCGTTGATTATACGGGTATCAAATCACTTTTTTAGTAGGTCTTGTAAGGGTTTACTGAGTTCTCCGATATCGTCTTGAAAGCTATCTCGCAATTGTTTCTGAAATTTCTGCATAGAAGACAAAAAATAGAATAAAATGTAGATAAGAAGCGGGATTTTATTATATATACACAATAAAGCCCAGAATATTTGACATTCGTACAAATATATGTATAATATAAAGTGTGTAGTGATGCCATATGCTTTAAAAAGCAATCAGAGAAGGACCATAAATACCCATTTGTGGTTCTTTTTTGTTGTTTAAATATATAATTAATATCAAAACAAATAAAAAACAGCCACCGTTAGTCCAATGACAGGGAGAGAATAATAATTTTTCACCCAATATCAACCCAAAAAGTCATTGAAAAGAAACAGGAACTAACTATACACTAAACAATTCTAAATTTTAAATTAATGCTATGTTTTGAAATTTAAAATTCCAAATTTTAAATTGTAAATTTATTATCTATGTTTCATTATTTTGTAGGAAAGATACGTCATGTAGGAGGGGAGACCTTGTTGAATAATGATATGTTCGGTATCCAAGTTCACTATCTCTGAAAACAAAATCAGTGAGAATTTTTTCTCTATCCTTATTTGGATGATAATAAAAAAACAGTTTTCTATTACTGTTTCGATACGATAGAACAAAAGGTAATGTTTGAAAATTTACTCAAGATAAATGGTATCTGACCTAAAACCGCATTTCAAATTTCCCAGTTACCAAAAGAAAATCTCCAACAAGCGCTCAAAAATGTCGATGTTAAGTTTTTTCAAGCCATTCCATGAATCGGTCCAAAATCTGCAAAGAAAATCGTGCTTCAACTCAGAGGAACTTTCGATGTTGAGGATATTCAAAGGATGGATATCGATCAAAAACTCTATAAAAATATCGTAACTTCGCTCAAGTGATTTGGCTATGGAGCAGAGAATATTAAGGCTACTTTACAAAAATACGAATGAACAGTAACAAAGGAAAATATGCCAGAAGTGATTAAATGGATTATTTCGCAGATATAACAAACTAGAATTTAGGACTTAGATTTTTTCCTTATCGAAGAAAAAATCCAGTTTGTGTAATTGTTACATATTTTAGCTTGACTTTATGCAACAATAATTTATCTTCTTTTCAAGAAATTATTTTACTTATTTAGAGGTAAAAATGGGAAGAGGAGGAGATTGAAGAGAAGAAATACAAGAAGCTCAACAAGAATTGCACGAGTATAAAAATCCAGTTATTCATAAGGAGTGGGGAAGAATAAGCGCCAACACGGTTTTTGATATAGGGAGGACACTCAATCAAGAAGATTTTGAAGACAATTCTCCGGTAGATGAAGATGAGGATCTTAATATAGAACGTTTTTTTGATTTTAAAACAGGAAAATTGCTTCCTAACTATTTTGTTGCACTAAAAAAACATATCATATGAGATAAAACGTATCAAACAGTATATGTCCCTAATACAGATCCTAAGGGATTCTATTTTTTGATAGATTTTGCTAATAAAAAAAACTTTCCTGGTTTACCTAAAGGAACCTCGGGTCATATAAAAAAGGTAGGATCGTTCTGATGAAAAGAAGTTGTAATTTTGTCGAGATGAATGGATGAGGTATGGTGCATAGGAAGTGATAAAAAACAAATCTGAGATAAGTGTTTGGAAATAAATCTTATAAAATACGGAGATGTCGATATCTTAGAATTTGCTAATTACTTGCAGCAGGATTATTCAATCAATGATTTTAGAACAAGATCTGCGTATCTTGGATCAGATGGATTCAACTACAAAAAAGTAAGAAATTCTGAAAAAGCAGGAGAATTTTTATTTGAGAAAATAATAAAGAAAGAAATAAATAAATAAAAAATGAAATACTACACAAAATGAAATGTTTTTTTATTTTGTTATGTGGCTTCATGAACTCAAAAAATCTCAAAAAGACCTATGGTCAGACCTATGAGAAATTTTTTCTTGAAAATCAAACTATTGTTTCTTCGCCTTTCGTTCTTAATCGATCAGGAGATATCTTGAACAATTATAGCGGAGTAGGGATAAAGCAAAAGATTCCTTTACGTATGTATATAGGATATACCAGGAGTGCTACGAAATGAATAGCTGTAAACAAAATTTATCATCTTGATATGAATGAATATCAATTCATTGAAAGTAATGCAGTAGAATACGCACCGTATTTTACCGATATTAATAAAGAATTGGAAAAAAAATATGAAAAATTACTCCCGAATGGTGAAGGGATTCAGATAAATATTCTTTCCGAATTGCCAAGAGGAGTAGGCTTGTGATTTTGATCTCTCTTAGCGTTTTTATTGTCCGTGATAGTAAATAGAATATATTGAGAGATAGATATTCACGCACTCCAAGAAAGTAAAAAAAACAATATCAACGAAACGCTTGATGACGTAAATAGCCCCTTGTATAAGATATTTGTAGATGCATTACATTTTGACAAATCGGTGTATGGGATGATCTCTTTGGGGACAAAAATAGCGACATTTTTTGATGGATATTATCCCATAATATCTTTTTCTGAGGATGGTGATAAATCATTGCTGCCAGAAACTGAGATAGTAAATAGATGCTACGGATTTAAGCTTAATCACTTGTTTAAGTGACTGAGGGAGAATCCTTATTTACCGGTAGATTACGGAATAGTGTATTCTGGTAAACCCGTATTGCTTGAACAAATAGCATGAAATAATTATAGGACCAATCAAAATAATACCAAAAATATTAAATCTGATTTCAAAAAACTTTTTGGTGACAACTTTAATAACCTCCACCCCACGAGAGTTCCTAAATTTTATAAATACCTTATTTCTCCAGAAACGGATGAATTTGATATAACCTATGGAAAACTTATGGGAGCTATTAGTATCAAAGTATTGTATCATATGTCTAAAATCTACTCTGAGTCATATGAAGAAAGTCATATGCTCCAGCTCCTTCAATCGCTAACGAAGTTTAGGGAGGGCGACTGCGTAACAAGGAACAGTTCTACAAATTTTTTGAAGTTTATAAAATCATTTTTAGAAAACTTTCATGGCTCAGAAGAGTATATTTCTCTTTCTCCTAATGACAGTACTATCATGTGATGATCTTTAGTTTTTGCTGTGCCACTGGAATGATTTAGAAAATCTATTGTGGATGCCGCAGACAAAACGAATATGGAATTTATGTGATCCAAGCTTATTTATGCAAATCGAATTGATGGGGTAGAAAACGAAGGGCTCAAATTTGAACAAGATTTGGAGTGATGAATGTACTCAGAATATCTGGATTCTAGTAGCTGTATTGTCAAAATGGCTGATGGAAAGATACAAACCGGGAGTTGTGAAAATATAATCAAAGACCACAAAAAATGAATTCTACTGGATAGGATCAACAATAAGATGTATATCAACGGGAGAAAGCTTACTTCGGAGGACCTACATTCACAAACAGGGACAGTCGATATCCTCAAGGTTCTTATGGAAAATATTGGAAAAGATATCTCTAACAAAGACCTTCCTAGCTCTAGTTATTCCAAAAACAAAAATGATATGTTAGGAAAGATTGTACTTCCTTTGATAGAACTTATAGAAAAAGAGACAGGCAAAAGACTGCCGTTAATCTGTAAATGAAGCATTTATGATTTTCATATCAAACTCAATCCTTCAGATATAGATATTGCCGCAATAGATAAGCTTAATCATCAAAGATAAATATTTTATGCAGTGAAAATCAAGACATTACCTGACAAAACTTTTTTCCTAGCTTTGTCAGTTTTTTTCTTTTTTGGGATAAATACAAATGTGGGCGTACTATTTTTATTATCAATCGCCTTATGGAACTCTTCCAGGTATTGCATAAAAATATTCCTCAAAGAAATAAAGTTTTTGCTTTGTTTCGTAAACAAGAGCAACAAGATATTTCAAAACCTCTTTTGTATATAATAAAAAAAGTAAAAAATAACATCAAAGATAGTAGAATGATTAATTCTTTTTGTATAGAGGTACATGATTTGCTGTATTATTATGTTGCATTTAATAAAATTAGAGTAGCAAAAAAAATTCTCAGGCTGATTGAAAAACTAGCATTGCCCATAAGATATCTAGGATATGCTAGACGAAAAGAAATACTAAAAAAGACATGCAAAATGAAACTATAGGATACAGGATGAAAGTTACAGGTTGCAGGTTGTTTCTAATGATTTACGCATTTATAAAAAAGTAAACTAAACCAAACAACCTGATTCCTTCTTTTAATTTTATATTGTAATTTATGGAATCTTTGCAATCCATTCTAGAAAGAAGAAAACTCCACTGGAGTCAGCAGAGGAGTTCTTGGAAAGGAAATATTGTGATGTGGGTGTGTAAATTATTCAGGAAGTTGTTCAGATAGTGTTCTAATTAATTTTTTCGTATACTCGTCATCTGGATTAAATAAGAGATGATTCTCATAACTTCTGATAGCCTCATGGATTTGTTTAAGTTCTTTATATATATCTCATTGATATTCAAAAATAGCAGAGAGTATTTTTTTGTCATTAGGGTCGTTATGCGTATTTTTTTTTGTATCTCGTCAACAAATATCAAGAAAGTCATTTATTGCTCTCAATGACTTATCATATGCTTTTAATTTAAACAAACTTACGCTTTTAAGATATGTAATAATTTTATCGCTATTAGGATTTCCACTCGTATGACTAAATTCTAATGCTTTATCGAAAGCTTTATTTGCCGCATCGTAATATTTTATTTCATCATCTACCTCTGCTTTAAAAAAGCAAGCATTTCATGCATATGTCCAGAAGGAATGTTTTTGATCAGAATCTAAGTTCTGTTCATAAGGATATATGTGCTGTAATAATAGGAACATTTCATCAAAATTTATAGCATCGTCTTGAATAAGATTATTTAGTTTCATATCTATAATCCAAAGATATATTTCAACAACATCATGAAAAGATAATAGATCTTTGTAGTGGGTAAATATGTATTTAATATCTTTGATTGTTCAGGCATAATTTCATTCATCATATTTTTCTTCCATTTGTTCTCGACGAGAATCCAAGTCAGGAAGATATTGACGATCTTTACGTTGAGGTATAGGTATAAAATATGGTTTGATGTGTGCTATGTTCGGTTGAGCAGCGCTGTTGGGGTGTTTTTTTTCCTTAACAGAAAAATCCGCATTTTTGGGAGAAAGGATATCTCATATCGCTTTTTTATACTCTTCAGGGGTGGCTATTCTTTCTGGGAATACATTAAAGAGTTCATTAGGAAGATTGTTCATGTAAATTATATTAGCAATAAATCATATATATAAGTATACTCGTAAAGGCATTATTTGTCAAAATCTTCGACATATCTCGATTTTGATGAATCAAAACTCCAGCATATCCTCATTTCTACGAATCAAAACTTCTCCTGATTTCTATCCTGATGAATCAAAATTTCTCTTGATCTCTACTTCTATGAATCAAAACTTTTTTTGATTTCTATTCTGATGAATCAAAATTTCCACATTCTCGATATATTAGATATCTCTCTATTTTCTTTCAAAAACAAAAAAACTGATTTACAATATCAAAGTCTTGCTTGAATTCAAGAGCGGGTTTTTTATAAAGCGTAAGGTATAATATCATAATAATGGTCTATATAAGAACAATCCAATAGTATTAATTATTAATTTTTCATTATTCATTAAATTTAGTATGCAGATCAGAAATTTTTGTATCATCGCACATATAGATCACGGAAAATCAACGCTAGCGGATAGAATGTTGGAGATTACTTGAACCGTCAGAAAGATTGATCATGCGCAAATGCTTGATCGTATGGATATCGAACAAGAAAGAGGAATAACTATCAAACTTACGCCAGCAAGAATGCAACGAAAATGATATGAATTCAATCTTATTGATACCCCATGACACGTAGATTTTCAGTATGAAGTTTCTCGTTCCCTTGCTGCGGTAGAGTGAGTAATTTTGCTTGTTGATGCGTCTCAGTGAATACAGGCACAAACATTATCCACCTTGTATCAAGCAATAGATCAAAATTTAACAATTATCCCCGTTCTCAATAAAATAGATCTCCCTGCTGCAAATCCAGAAAGAGTAGCTCACGAGATTGAAAATGTCATAGGAATCGATAAATCAGAAATTATTCAAGTTTCAGGAAAGACCTGAGAAAATGTAGATAAAGTGCTAGACGCAATCATAGAAAGAATTCAAGATCCGCTCGCTTTCAAGAAATCTCATAAGAAAAAGTTTCGACCTATAGGACAAGATCAGGGGCAAAATGAAACACAAATTAGTGGAATCTCTAGAGCCTTAATTTTCGATTCTGTATACGATCCTTACAAAGGAGTATTAGCATATGTAAAGGTTGTTGATGGTGAAATTAAATCAGGGCAGAATCTTCATCTTATCCATACCGATAATAATGTTCTTCCTACTGAAGTAGGATATTTTACTCCTGACTATAAGGCCGATAAGGTACTTAAGGAATGACAAATTGGATATATCGTTACAGGAGAAAAGTCTGTAAGAGATGTGAGTATCGGAGATACCATGATCAAGGACGAAAGAGCAAAAGGGCATGACGATACTTTAATGAAAAATCTCGTTATCCCTGGTTTCAAAAAAGTAAAACCTTTTGTCTATGCATGAGTATATCCTATTGATAATACTGATTACGATAAGCTGAAAGATAGTTTAGAAAAACTATCTATCAATGATAGCGCTATAGAATATGAATTAGAGGATTCGAAAGCATTGGGATTTTGATTCCGTTGTGGGTTTTTAGGAATGCTTCATATGGATATTGTCAAAGAAAGGCTATCGAGAGAATATGGCATGGAAACTATATTTACCATTCCAACGGTAGTATATTTGATCAAATCAAAATATCTTTCATTAGAGCAAATTAAGTCATGATCCAATATCCAATCTTTACTTAAAACATCAATGTATAAACACATCCTGTGATCAAACACAACTGACGAAGACGCAGAAAAAAGAAAAGCAGAATTAATTCCTTGGCTAGTAATCAAGTCTTGATCAGAGATGATAGATCAATGATGGATAGATGAAATACGAGAACCCGTGTCTGCAGTAGAAGTAGTATGACCCCAAGAATATGCTGGAAATATCATGTCTCTCTGTCAGGAATATAGAGGGAAATTAATTAATATGGATTATATCGACGAGACAAGAGTTGTTCGACATTATGAATTACCAATGGGAGAAATTATCATAGATTTTTACGACAGACTTAAATCAGCAACCAAATGATATGCAACCATGAACTATGAATTTAAAAAATATCAAGCAGCAGATTTAGTAAAATTAGATGTATATATCAATAACGAAAAAGTAGAAGCATTGAGTCGAGTAGTACATAAAGATAAGGCATATTATCTAGGAAAAGACGTGGTAGAAAAGCTCAAGGTTCTGATTCCAAAACACATGTTCGCTATCCCGATACAAGTAGGTATTGGAAACAAAATGATTGCGAGAGAAAATATTTCTGCGATGAAAAAAGACGTTCTCGCAAAATGTTATGGTTGAGATGTGAGCAGAAAAAGAAAATTACTTTCTAAACAGAAAGAAGGAAAGAAGAGGATGAAAGCAATAGGAAACGTTAATGTTCCTTCAGACGTATTTATCAAAATGGTGGCTAGAGGCGACTAAATAATCATATATTTTAAAATCTGAATGTATATAAAATGACACGAAATAATCTATTTGTACGATATTTTCTTCTTATTAATTTTATTACTTTCATCGTGCGATGAGTAGATAAATATAAAGCAACCGCACAAAAACATAGGGTGTCAGAAAAAAATCTACTTCGATTTACAGGACTAGGAGGACGATTGTGAGCTGTTCTTGGTATGCAAGCTTTTCATCATAAAACAATAAAACAAAATTTTCTTACAAGATTCCGATTGATTTCTGGCGTGTGGATAGTTGTATCCATCGTAATATTATTCTCTCTATAATATATGACAAAAGATATAAAAATCATACAAAAAAACATTCTTTCCTGGTATGCTAAACACGGGAGAAATTTGCCACGAAGGCAAATTACTGATCCTTATGCGATACATGTTTCTGAAGTAATGCTTCAGCAAACCCAGGTAGATAGAGTAATCCCTTACTTTCATCAACGAATGAAAGATTTTCCTGACTATGCAACACTAGCTCAAGCATCAAAAACAGATTTACTTAAACATCGATCAGGACTTGGATTCAACAGCAGAGCATTAAGACTGCAAGAATGCGCAAAAGTTGTAACAAAAAATGTAGGGGCGAATACCATTCGCCTAAGCTTGCCAAAAGATAGGCTAGAATTACAAAAATTGCCAGGTATTGGTCCCTACACTTCTGCAGCGATTATGTCCTTTGCTTGGAATGTATCTGTCCCTGTAATCGATACTAACATTAGAAGAGTTCTCATCTTCTTATTTAAATTGCCAGAAACTATATCAGCTAAAGCACTTGAAGCATTCGCAGAGACGGTAATTCCAAAAGGGAAGTCTCGTGACCGACACAATGCACTCATGGATCAATGAGCATTGCTTCTTACTGCTCGTAAGACGAAAATAAAATCGCTTTCTAAGCAATCAAAATTTGAAGGATCTGATAGACAAGTGAGAGGATGGACTTTAAAACAATTAGTTAAACACTGAGAATTGAATATTAAGGATATAGAAAAAGAATTTCCCCAAAAAGATGTAAAGAAAATCGTGAAAGATCTTCAGAAAGAATCTTTAATTGTTATGAAGAAAAATAGAATAGTTATAGCTTAATTTTTAGGGCAAATCGAGTCTGAAAATTATGAAATTCTTCTGTAAATTTTTCGCTAGGACTTTCAAAGTTAGTATGTAGCTTGATCATTCCCTTCTCGCTCATATCATAGCCATCATCCAAGGGAGTTTTATAAATACCCTGTTGCTTCGCAACTACGTCTCTTGTCAGGTGAATAAGTTTTTTCATAAGTCGATTTACTTCTTGTTGAAGGGGACTAGCATCATTTGTAAAAGAAAAGTCGGGATGTTTATTTTCTATAAGATTTTTAAAATAAGAAAAAATATCTTCTGTTTCAAGAATAAGCCCAATCGATTTCAAGATATGGGCTAACCTGTGATATACTTCTAGCTGCTTTTCTTTGGGCTTGAAAATATAATTTCTTATGTGAGCCAAGATATTTGTTTCAAAATTATTTTTTTCTAAATTAGAGAGATTAATTTGATGCTTAGGTAGCGTTATTGTTTTGACTCTCCCATCAGTCAACGGTTTTATCAGTCTTCTTATAGTTTTTCCTGTAAATATTGGTCATTCATCCGTTTCATGGAAATATCTTCCGTAAATATTTGTAGATTTGCGCGAAGGATAAATAATCCCTGTACGAGTACTTTCAATACATGCTTCAGAGAGGATAAGTTTGTCTTTGATTACGAAGGCCTGATTAAGTGGAGAATCAGTTTCTTTGAGTTCTTGGATAAGTGAATGTTCACTAAAAGAAGCGATGTATTTTACGCCTTTGTTATCACAAGAGAATTCCTTAATTATCTCTAGTCTGTCTAAAGAACGATCTACAAAAAGATCAACATCGTCAGTATGATCTTCAGAAGTGATAGGAATATCAAGAAGATATTTAACAACCAATCTGGCCTTTCATCATCTATATGCTACTCCATATCTTTCTATTCTCTGGACATCAAATTGTTCCAATTCCTTCCATTTTTCTGCTGATATGGGGATCATTCTAGTACGAAAATTTTCTCGTTCTAATTGCTCTCATAATGCAAATGATAGTTCTTCTCCTATATTTTGAATCGTTTGAATAAGAAATTCATAATACTTATCGCCTGAGAGGAAAACAGGGAGAGGAAATTTTTTGATAGTATTCTTTGTTATACTGATAAGGCTCTCTTTTTCTGTAGCATTCAGAGTTGAAGATAAAACTTGTTTATACAAAAAGACTACCATGCTTTGATAGTCAGGAAATGCGTTATGGTCCAATTTATTAGAAACCGCACGATCTATTTGTTGTAAATCTTCATATTTCATAGCAAATTAATATACATTACAACAATAATGTCAATAAAACTTAATTTTATAATTCAAAAAAGAATAATTGATTGTATTGGGAAAATAAGTAATTACTATGTAATCATATTTCTTACTTATTAACTTGTTTTGATGCTCTACTTCATTCCGACGCCTATTTGAAACAAAGACGATATAACGCTCCGCGCAATCAAGCTTTTCCAATCGCTTGATTTTTTTGTATGTGAAGACACAAGAACGACAATGAAGCTTATGAAAATGTACGATATTCCCTACAAAGATAAAACTTTTTTCTCTCTCACAAGTTTTACTTCTGACAATCAGCTAGCCCGTTACGTAGATATTCTCAAAGCAAGCGATATCGGTCTTGTATCTGAAGCGGGAACGCCATGACTCTCAGATCCAGGCAAATCAATGATTCAGCTTTGTAACGAGTACGATATTCCCTATACGATCTTGCCAGGAGCGAATGCCCTTGTACCAGCGGTTGTTGCATCAGGATTTGATACTTCAGAATTTATCTATCTCTGATTTCTCCCTACCAAAAAAGGAAGACAAACCAAAATTAAAGAGATCTTACAATCAAAAATACCTGTCTTCGTCTATGAATCTGTCCATAGGATAGAAAAGTTATTAAAAGAATTATCTCAGGCAGGATTCACAGGAAAAATTTCTATCGCGAGAGAATTGACTAAAATGTTCGAACAACACTTCACATGAACGGTAGAGGAGGCCGTGCTTCTCGTCAAAGAAAAAAAACTCCCTATTAAGGGAGAGTTTGTTGTAGGTATAAAAAACTAATTATTTAGATGAGACAAAGATACAAATAGTATCCGGAATTATATTTCCATTAACATGCTTTCTAGATTGAGAAAAAATATTGTCCTCAGAGATAGTGGGGCATTTTGTTGATTTGTTCCTGTTGAATTGTTCTATAGCAAATTTTTTAAGTGCATCGTTACTTGTTATTGATTTAGGCGTTTTTAGTTTGTAGATATGTTGATATCTTGAATTCAATCAGCGATAAGCAAATCAGGCTTGCTCAAGGTTTCTATTATCATAATTTATTATTTCTCAGTGAACAAGCTTCTTAGCATAGATAAAGTTTGGTTCTAACTTATCTGCATATGTAGGGGATCAATTATATTTTGTTCATACAGTTTTGAGGTTGCTTGGAGTAAGGGGTAAAATATTGTTGAGGTGTCCATTGGTTTTTTCTATCCAATATGCGAGGAAAAGTTTCGCTGCATTTTTGGGGTGATAACATTGTCCTTCCGTAAGTCCAAGTTTTAATCTAGCCTTAAGTCATGGTCCGGCAGTTTTTCTATCAGAGTTTTTTTCCATCAAGATGTGAAAATAAGTGAAGGAAAATGCTTTAAATCCAGGCTCTCGACGATTAAGCTCTACATCACCAAGGGGTTGGATGAAATTAGTATATTCTTCTGCAGTTTCACTTCTTGCAAAAGCAAGCATACTCACAATAAGTTCTTTTTTTGGCGTATGTGCAAGGAGTTGCTTGATGTCTTTTGAGTAATTGTTGTTACTAGCTCCCATTTCTTCAATAGCATCATAACAATAGTTAGCAAAATCTTGAGGAGAAACTTCTCTTACTCTATGATCCATAGGGATAGGAATATACATTCCTGCCTTTACACTTCCACTTGGGATGTTAAAAGATTTTGTTTTATTGCCAGATTTTGAACGATCATACTGATTATCTTTAAGATAAGAAAATTCTGGGATAGCACTCAATTTATTACGCATTTTTTCAAAATCTCATTTCTGACTAATGGTAATTTTGGGTACTCTTGTTTTTTTTATAAGAGACTTTTTTCACTTCTTAACTTTTATGTCTTTAGATATATATATTGTGTCTTTTATCTCTTTGATATCTTCTTTTTGGACAACATAAAATATCAATCAGGCATCACGGATGATGTTGACGCCAGGAGCAATAGTTTCTTTTTTTAATTCTAAATTATCTGTAAAAAAAATTTTATTGTCATCTCGAAAAGGAAGATGGCGGTGCTCAAAAGGATATCATTTGAGATCGTTTGTTTTTTCAATTTTTTCTATCTTTTCTTGTTTTTGCTCTTGTGTTATTTGATAAATGGCAGAACCTCAAACTCATGCCAATGCAAGAAATAATGCCAATTGAATACGTTTTTTCTGCAAAAAAATTTTCATTGACTGAGAAGTACTATTTTTTTTATTTATATGCTCGGAGGATTCTTGGGTAGAATTCGCCTTATGGTCATTCAATGCCATAGATAGTTATTGAAAAATTAAAGCAAATTAGTATAATAGATTATAAGCAAAAAGCTTTATTTGTCAAAATCTGAGCTGTATGAAAAAGCAATTAATAATTCGATTATTAATTATTGTTCTTCTCGTTATCTGATTTGTTCTTGGAGACGCACAAATTAAGCTTGGAAATGGATACTCCTTTCAGGCAAACACAAAAACGATTCATACACAACTGACTAAAATACAAAACATTAGCTGACTTTTTTTTCGTTCGCCCTGAGAAAGTTTAGACAGAGAGGTGTCCGTGTTCAAAAGCACCCAACATAATCTAGACCTACGAACCTATGATTTTACTCATAAACAATTTAAAAGCACATTAAGCGCATTAGGTGCAAGTGGAGTGAATGTCAGGATAATCGTTGAAGATAATAAATTCCAACAATTTCAAAATACCCTTAAAGTCTTAAGTCAGTATTTTAGTGGATATAAAAACATTGAGCTCAAGTCTGATAAACAAATGGGAACAGAATACACACATGCCAAAGTTAATCTTATAGATAGTGGGTTTATTATCCAAACAGCAAACCTTACAAATACCTCATTTGCTAGCAATCGTGAACATTTTTTCCAAAGTACCGATTCATGAGTACGAACGAGTCTTCATACAATATTTGAGAAGGACTGGATAGGAACTAGGATTACCATGAGAGATATTCATCCCAATCTCGTGGTATGTAACATTAACTGTAGGGGAGTGATTGAGCAATTGCTCAGTTCAGCAAAGAAGTCCATCATCATTCAAACGCAATACATTACCGATGATGCTTTACGGAAAATTCTTAAATCCAAAAAATCTCTACCCGAATTCAAGCTTCTCGTTGCTGATACCAGCGATAATGACGAGCTCATTCGTTACTTTACAACTACTTATGCGAGGAAATTTAAAGAGTACTATAATCACACCAAAATGATTCTCGTAGATCACAAAACGTTATTGTTGGGAAGCATGAACCTCTCTTCTACTTCTTTGGATAAAAATAGAGAGATTTGAATCATCCTTCTAGATGCAGGAATTATAAAGACATTTTCTGATCAATTTTATCAAGATTGGACTATTTCGAGTAAGTAGTTCTTATGTTTCGCATAAGGATTGACTTCCATAGGGAAATATATATAATCAAAGGACAAACAAAAAAAGAATAAAAGCCATGGCAAAAAAAATAATTATTGTATTACTGGCATGTATGCCATTTATGACTCCTACAGTGGGAGCACAAACATTTATTGATTCTGATTCAACGCTGTATGGTGTTGATGAAGCATATCTTGCCACTCTTTTTAGAAAGGCGGAGGTAATATTTTGCAAAATAGATACCGTAAATGGCGGTATTTGTGTAAAAAATATGGAAGTATCGTTTTGTGATGATTCTGCATTTTTTTACACAGCATATATAGAGTCTACGTTTTATCGTGGCACAATAGCAGCATTTTATCCGCTGGTATGCAGCTATGTAGAACTAGGAGTTACGAATGGAGGCATCTTAAAGTTGTCTCATGAGACTTTAGATGAGGATGAGCAATCCTTAGATGATCTCATCCTGCTTAAACCTGTTTTAGACAGCTTACTTCAAAAAACAGTTTTAATGGACTGCTCCAAGGATACGGAGGAATTCATAGATTTGGGTAAGGATTAATTCTCAACTTAAAAAATATTACGCTCTTCGGTTTCCCGAAGAGTTTTTCTATATTTGAGAATCAATGCTGTAATCGTATTGAAAAAATAGAAGAGTTTAGTATAGCTTAAACGTAAGTTTTATTTTTTGTTTCATATAAATGTCAGAAATAGTTATTCCTTTTCAGAAACTTTCAGACAAGGCAAAAGTACCTTCACAGGCCACATTTTCTGACGCTGGATATGATTTGTATGCTACAGAAAATTGCATTATCAAGGCAGGAGAAAGAAAATTATGTAAAACAAATATCGCTACGGCTATTCCTCATGGCTACTATGGAAGAGTAGCGCCCCGCTCAGGATTAGCCTATAAATATGGAATAGATGTATTGGCAGGAGTGATAGATTCTGGATATAGAGGAGATATTGGAGTCATACTTATCAATTTTTGAACAGAAGATTTTTCTGTAAATGAAGGAGATAAAATAGCTCAATTTATCATAGAAAAATGTCATTATGTAGAATGGAAAGAGGTAAGCGAGCTTCCAGAAAGTCAAAGAGGCGAATGAGCACGATGATCAACTTGAACCAAATAAATTTTCAGGTATTTAAATATTTTAATTAAAAACATATGGCCAAAAAATCAGACGCAATTATAAAAACTAAACAACAAATTGAGAATATTAGAGAATCTGGGAAGCATTTGACAGCGCTTTTGTATCTATTGTACAGTAAAGCAAAGGCTGGCATTACTTTGATGGAATTGGAATTTGTTGCAGAACATTATATAAAAACACATAATCTCAAATGAGCATTCAAGGGTTATGAAGGCTTTCCTGCAAATCTTTGTTTGTCAGTAAATGATTGTGTGGTTCATGGAATTCCTGATGGATATATATTAAAAAATGGCGATCTTCTCAAAATTGATTGTTGAATAACGTACAAATGATGAATTACTGATTCGGCAATTACAATACCGATTTGATGAGAGGCGGCTAATCCTTTAGGATATGCATTAGCAAAAGCTACTAAAAAATGACTTGATGAGTCAATCAAAAACATTTGACCAGGAAAGGCTATGTATGAGTATTCTAGCCATGTATATAAAATCATTACTAATGAATGATTTACAATGTTATCAAAACTTACCTGACATGGAGTAGGGAATAAGGTCCATGAACATCCACATATTTTCAATACCCCAAATCCAGAAATGAAACATATTTTTTTTAAACCTGGCATGGTTTTGGCTTTAGAACCAATAACAGCAGTCACTTCTACAGACTTCGTAGCGAGACCAGGAAATGATTGGAATCTTTACTGTAAAGGAAGAGATCTTTGAGCTCAACGAGAATATACAATTCTAATTACAGAAGACGGATACGAAATATTGTCATGAATTACGGAAGACCTTTTCTAATAGTTTTTTAAATTTCAAATGTATCATGCCTAGAGTATGATTTTAAATTATAAGTTTCAAATTTATATGATATTAGGAATAGATCCATGAGTAAGAAAGTTGTGATATGCCTTAATAAATAAGGATCTTAGTGTCGTAGATTCTGGAATTTTATTATCAGAAATAAAATCTCCTACAAGAATGGATCAGTTTGAAAGAATGAGAGAAATAGAGGAGTACTTTACAAAGATATGTAAAAAATATAAAATACAGACCATGAGTATGGAAAAACTTTTTTTCACGAAATTTAACCAGAATAACGCTGAGTTCGTTTACGGCATCAGAGCAATATTGATCACCTTATGTCTAAAAAATAACATAAAAATAAAAGAATATACGCCAATTGAACTCAAAAAATTTATCACAGGAAATGGGAGAGCGGAAAAGATGTTGGTACAAAAATGTATTATGAAACTTTATGGTCTCAAGGAATTTCCAGAATTTAATGATGCGGCTGACGCTTTAGCATTAGCTTATATAGGATTGAAAACTAAATAATTACAGATTGAAAGTTACAGGTTACGGGTTGTCTTCTTATCCCTTGCAACATGCTCCCTGCTCCCGAAAATATGTCTATTTATTGTTTTCTTCTACTTCTTCCTCTATTTTTTTGATTTGTTTGTTTTGTCTTTTGTTCTCTTTTTCCATTTGAAGTGCCATTTTTTCCGCTTCCTTTGCTTCTCTATGATAAGCATGGATACTAGATTTAAGCATTGTTTGAAATTTCGATTGAAATACAAGTCATGTGAAACCTACAAATAAGGGTGCTCCCATAAATCCATAGAACATAGCAACTAATTTTCCAGCATGAGTGACGGGAGCCATGTCTCCATACCCAATCGTAGACATTGTTACGGATGTAAAATACAATGAATTAAAAAGATCCCATCATTCTATATAGTAAAATGCAATTGTTCAACAAAGAATAACGATAAGAATGATGATAATGAAAAAAAGCACCGTATGTTCTGCGATAAATTCATTAAAGAACTTTTTAATAATATGCATATTGGTTTAATAATAATATAAACATATGTCAATTATAGGCAGAATTAAAAAAAATGCAAATTTATCTTCGAATAATTTTTAAGAAGAAGATACAAATAGATTCTTCGAAGAGAAATTTGTAAACAAATTTTGGTATAGTAGAAAAAAATAAGTAACTTTATTACACCGCCAGATGCATGACAAGACACTTTCTAAACTCGTAGCAGTCAATCCCAACGAACCGAAATGGGGTCCCCGCCTAGGCGGGGTTGGAGGTGAGATATCAAGTTTTTCCTTGTGAAACGACCGTTCGTTATGTTTGCATCTGGCTTGATCTTTTTCGTCAGTTTTTCCATCAAGGGAAAAAGTGACCCCAGCGGAGCGTTTATTATTTATACGTTCAAATTTAATGTTCCTAAAAAAGTACCCGAATATGGGTCTATTTCCAAGTTCGGGAATTTGGGTTAGTAAATCTTGCTGATAATTTTCTTAAATAATTCTGTCTATTTCTGAATCCATGTGAAACTCTCTTAGCAACTTTACATTGATTGTTGAAACTTTCTGTGTAGGCGTT